>JANMJM010000296.1:0-8439 GCA_031371345.1 Vicinamibacteria bacterium | reverse complement strand
CATGGCGCGCTCTACAACATGAGCGTTCGACGAAGGGATGTGGCGGAAGCCGTCGCCCGCGCGGTGGCGTCGTTCGACGAGACGCTGTTGCTCGTCGGCCTGCCCGGATCGGAGCTGCTGGCCGCCGGCCCACGTTTCGGTTTGCGCGTGGTCGGCGAAGGATTTGCCGACCGCGCCTATGAGCCGGACGGGTCGCTTACGCCGCGGCACGTCGCGGGCGCGGTGCTCAACGATCCCGCCCTCGCGGCCGAGCGGGCCGTGCGGATGGTGAAAGACAGGACGGTGGTGGCGCGCGACGGCTCGTCGCTGTCGCTGACCGTCGATACGATCTGTGTGCACGGCGACACGAAGGACGCTGGGGATATCGCGCGCGCCGTACGACGGGGTTTGGAACAATCCGGCGTGACGGTTACACGATTTGAACGCTGACATACCTCTCACGATCGAGACCTCACGACTCACGTTGAAGGCCCCCGTTCCCGAAGATGCCCCCTGGCTTCAGGCCGCCATCCTGGAATCGCTGGAAGAGCTGCAGCCCTGGATTCCGTGGGCTCAGGAACTGCCGACGATCGACCTCCTTCGCGCGAAGGCCGAGGAGGCCCGGATCAAGATGGATCGGCGCGAGTATTTCGGCTGGAGGATCTTCCTGAAAGGCACCGAGACAATCGTCGGTACCATCGACTTGTTTCACTGGGATTGGCAGATTCCGAAGTGCGAGATCGGCTACTGGGGTCGAACGCCGCAGGTTGGGCGCGGATATGTCACCGAGGCGGTGAAAGCCGCGATGGCGGTCGCAAGTGACGACTTCGGCGCGCGGCGGATCGAAGCGATGTGCGACGTGCGGAACCTTCCGAGTCAGCGTCTGCTGGAACGCATAGGATTCACGCGCGAATCAGTTCTGCATGGGCACGCGCCAGATGTCACCGGTGAGCCTTGCGATCAAGTGCTCTTCGCGTGGCATCCGCCTGAGTCAATCAAAAAGCGATGAAATGGGAATTACCGAAGCGCTCTGGACGAGAGCGTAACCGTCGTCGATCAACTCGTAACGGTCGATCGACCTGTTTGCCGGATCCACGACCCAGTATTCCTTGACGCCGTATCGCAGATAGATATCCATCTTGCGTCCGCGATCGCGTTTTCGTGTGCTGGGTGCCAGCACTTCTACGGCCAGGTCTGGTGCGTGACACGTGACCGTGTCCAGATCGATCAAATGTACGCGTGAAGCCTGAAAAAACAGCACATCGGGTTGCAGAACGTTGTACTCGGAGAACACGATGTCGAGTGGTGCTATGAACATCTTGCCGCCATGTACCTCAGCATAAGCGCCGAGCGTCTTGGCGATTCTAAACACAACGTCTTGGTGCCGAGGAAGTGGAGTGGGGACCACAACGATCTCACCGTCGTAGAGTTCGTACCGGCGCCCGTCATCGGGCATCCGCTCCAGATCGGCGAAACTCGTTCGCACGTGCATGGCCTTCTCTGGAGGCATCTTACCATCGTCCCTTTTCAAGAGTGATGCCCGCACGATTCGGCGCGTTTCCGCTTCAAATGGTTGATTGAAGAAATTGAACTGCACTGTTCCAAGAGGTGTTGGAATTTTCGCCGACGATATGAACTCGCGCGAACGACGGGTTATCGCGGCGACCTCAGGTTTCTGAAGCGGGTCGTTGACTCAATCGCCGCTAATCTGATTTCTGTTTGTGTTCGGCCACCAGCGCCCGCCGCAGCACTTTGCCGGCCATCGTCTTCGGCAAACTTTCGCGGAATTCGATGTGCGACGGCACTTTGAACGGTGCCAGCTTCTCGCGTGAATACGCGCGCAACTCGTCGACCGACGGTGCCGCACCAGGCCGCAGCACCACCCAGGCCTTCACCGCTTCGCCCTTGCGCTCGTCAGGAACGCCGGCCACGCCGACATCCTGAATTGCGGGATGAAGGGCCAGCACCTCTTCAACCTCGCGAGGCCACACCTGGCATCCGCTGGTTTTGATCAAATCTTTCTGGCGGTCGACGATAAAGAGGTAGGAGTCTTCGTCGAGATAACCAAGATCGCCGGTGTGCAGCCAAGGACCACCCGCGCCATGTGTGCGCAGCGTACGCGACGTCTCTTGCGGGTTGTGCCAATACTCCGCCATCAATTGTGGGCCGCGCAGCAGGACTTCGCCGGTCTCGCCTTGTGACAGAAATCGCTCGCCGGACTCCGCATCGACGATGGCGACTTCAACATCCGGCAATGGAATTCCCACCGAACCTGCTTTGTTCGGGCCATTCAGAGGATTCACCACACAGGCCATCATCGCTTCGGTGAGCGAGTAGCCTTCGACGATGCGTCCTCCCGTTAACGTTTCGAATTGGGACTTGGTCGCCGCGAGCAACGGCGCGGCGCCAGAGAAACACGCGCGGATCGAACTGAAGTCGATCGATTTCGCCTTCACCTTCGGGTGATTGAGCAGCGCGATGAACAGCGCGGGCACGGCAAGAAAAAGAGTGGGTTGCACCCGTTCGATCGTTTTCAACAGATCGCCGAGATCGCGAGGGTTGACGACGAGTGCCATCGGAATCGCGCCGACGAGCGCGTGACTCTGCGCGCCGACGCACGCGTAGACATGAAAGAGCGGGAGAGGCAGGAGCGTGATATCCGGACGTCCGTCTGTGGGCGGGCGCAGCCAGATCGCCAGTTGAGTACCCGCAGCCACGAGGGCACGATGCGACCCGACCACCGCCTTCGGCGTGCCCGTTGTTCCGCCGCTCATCAGCATGATGGCCGGATCGTCCGGCCTCGGCGAAGACAGGATCGAGGCGTTGGCTGTCAGCGCGTCTTGGAACCAGACGTCGCCCGCTTGAAGATCGATGCGATGACCGTCTTTCTTCTCCTTGGCAAGCGTGAACAAGACACGGAGCAGCGGCGGGAGATATTCCTTGATGTTCGTCGCGATGATTCGCGTGACGGACGTCTCCGACTGAATCTCCTTTAACCGTCGGTAGAACGGCGTCATCGTGACGACGATCTGCACGTCGGCCGAGCGGAGGGGCACGCTCAGCTCCGAGCCTGTGTAAAGAGGGTTCAGCGGCAGCACCGTGGCGCCGGCTTTCCACGCGCCGATTTCGGCAATCAAAAACTGCGGCGAGTTCGGCAGGACGAGCGCGATGCGATCGCCGCGGCGCACACCATAACCGAGAAGGGCCGACGCAAACCGATCGCTCAGACGGTCGAGCTCGGCATTCGACAGGCTGGAGCCTTTGAAGAGAATCGCAGGAGCACCTGGTTTTGCAGCGGCGTTTTCCCGAACGTAGTCGACGAGCGTCTTCGCTGGGTAAGGAGCGAGGGTTTCGGGAACTCCCGGATCGTAGTGTCGCGTCCAGGGGCGCATAACAACTCGGCCGGCTCAGGCGAGCGGCGAGCGTTCCGCCATCAACGTGTAAAGCAGCGCCTTCTGCGCGTGCAGGCGGTTTTCGGCTTGATCGAACACGACCGAGATGCCCGATTCAATGACGTCGGCCGTCACCTCTTCTTCACGATGCGCCGGCAGGCAGTGCATGAAGGAGGCGCCCGGCGCAGCCTGTCGCATCAGCTGTGCCGTCACCTGATATCCCGCGAACGCGTTTCGTCGCTCGGTGGCTTCGGCTTCTTGTCCCATCGACGTCCAGACGTCGGTGTAAACAGCTTGCGCACCCCTCACGGCTTCAGCCGGGTCTCGGAAGAGGCGAATCTGCGCGCCGTGGCGCGCAACGCGTGAGGCCTGCTGGATGACGGAGTCCGACAGTTCGTAACCTGCAGGCGATGCGATGTGGATGTTGACGCCGAGCATGACCCCCGCCTGCGCCAGCGATGTGGCCACGTTGTTGCCGTCGCCGATGAACGCCAGCGTCCGTCCGGCCCACGTCCCCCACACCTCGCGCAGCGTCTGGAAATCGGCGAGCGCCTGACAGGGATGCTCCTGATCGGTCAGCGCGTTGATGACGTGCATCCGCGGCGCCGCCTTCGCGAACTCGAGCACGATCGAATGGGCGTAGGTACGGATGACGGCGCATTTCACCCATCGCTCGAGGTTCCTGGCAACATCGATGACCGGTTCCCGCGGGCTTAAGGCGACGTCCGGAAACGGGGTGATGATGTTGCCGCCCAGCTCGTGGACGGCGATTTCGAATGTCGAGATGGTGCGCAGGGACGGCTTCTCGAACAGCATGGCGACGTGAGCGCCGCCAAGCGCATTGGCGGTGGGCGCGTTCGATCCGAGGGCTCGATCGCGCTTCAGCCGTGTGGCGAGGACGAGGCACGACTCGAGCTCGGCGGGTTCGAAATCGAGCACCGAGACGAAATCTTTTGTCCGAACTTCAGAAGGCATCTTTAAGCTTCCAGCTACCAGCGACCAGCTATCAAGTACGGTAGTCCGCGTTGATTCTGACGTATTCGGCGCTCAGGTCGCACGTCCAGATCGTCGCCTGCTCGTGACCGCCGGTTCCGAGATCGAGCTCGATGTCGATGTCCTTGCCAGAAAGATGCGCGGCCGCCTTCGACGCGTTCTGATCGTGCGGCTGTCCGTTGTCGAAGAGCACGATGCCGCCAACTTTGACCGACGCATGCGACAGCTCGAACGGCACGCCGGCGCGTCCGGCGGCCGCAACCAAGCGGCCCCAATTCGGATCGGCGCCATGAATGGCGGTTTTCACGAGCAGAGAATTCGCGATCGTGCGCGCCGCCTTTTCCGCGTGGGCCCACTCATGCGCACCCGTGACGCGCACCGTGACCAGCTTGGTCGCGCCTTCGCCTCCTCGGACGATGGCCATGGCCAGTTGCTTTGACACCGCGCGAATGCCGGCTTCAAGCGCAGGATACAGCGCGTCGTTGACCGCGACGCCGCTCGCGCCGTTGGCGAGCGCAACAACGGTGTCGTTGGTCGACCCGTCGCCGTCGATCGTAATCGCGTTGAACGTGTCGCGGACCGCCGCCACGAGCGCTTTTTTCAGCAGCCCCGGCTCTACCTGCGCGTCGCACGTGAGAAAGCCGAGCATCGTCGCCATCATCGGCTCGATCATGCCGGCGCCCTTCGCCATGCCGCCGATGTGGAATGTGCCCGCGGCTGTTTCGACCCGCACCGCGGCTTCCTTCGGAAACTGATCCGTCGTCATGATGGCGAGCGTCGCGTCGCGATGCCCGTTTTTTGCCAGCAAGCCGAAGGCTTTCGTGACGCCGGCTGTCACTTTGTTGAGGTCGAGGTCAACGCCAATGACCCCGGTCGAGGCCACCAACACCTCTTCAGGTAGGCATCCGACCTGTTTGGCGACGAACTCCACCGTCGCTCTCGCCACAGCCACGCCGTTATCGCCGGTGCACGCATTGGCGCAGCCGCTGTTGCACACGATCGCGCGGGCCTTGCCGCCCGAGGCGTCGAGATTGCTGCGCGACAACACGACCGGTGCCGCAACGGTTTTGTTCGTGGTGAAGACGGCCGCCGCAGACGCAGGGCGATCGGTCGTCAGCAACATCACGTCGAGCGGCCACGCATGCGTGGGTGCCTTGATGCCGGCGTACACGCCCGCAGCCTTAAAGCCGGCCGGTGCGGTGACACCCCCGTCGATCGCCGCGATTCGAGTTTCTGAGCCTAGGGCCGCGTTAGACATGGAGCGAGTGATCCGACGCGTGGCTCTCCGGTGTTCCGTCGAGGTCGGTGACGAGCGCGAACTGATCGCACCGCCTGAAGAGCTCGCACGTCCGGCAATTCGCCGCCAGCTTTTCCGGCAGCCAGGTGTGCGGAACGATCGAGAACCCCATGTGCACGAAATACGCCGGTTGATGCGCGAAGACACACAGGTCGTCGTACCCGGTGGCCCGGGCGCGCTCACGAAGTTCGTGCACGATCGTTCGTCCCAGCCCCTGCCCGCGGCGCTTCTCGCTGACGACGAGCGACCGAATTTCGGCGCGCGAGCCGCTGAGTGGCGCGAGCTCGGCGCACGCGATGATCGAGCCCCGGCCGTCGACGCCGACGACAAATCGGTCGATGTGGGTGACGAGCTCGCTCAGCTGGCGGGGCAGAAGACGGCCCTGCTCGAGGTTCTGATGGATGAGCTCGTGAATCCGCTTCGCATCGGTTCGAACGGCGGTCCGAAGGGCCGGTGCGCGACGTCTGGGTTTTTTCAATTCGCTACTCCTGCTCCTGCGAGCACTTCGCTGAACGCGGCATCGAGTAATCCGAGTGCTCGATCGAGATCGGCCTCCGTAATCATCAGAGGAGGCAGCAAGCGGATAACCTTACCGGCGGTGCGATTCACCAACACGCCCTGACGGATAGCGGCTTCGTGAACGGCGCCGGCATCCATATTCAACTCGAGGCCCCACATGAGTCCCGCGCCTCGCACCTCGACGATCGCCGAGTGCTTCGCCTTCAGCGCGCGCAGCTGCATTTCAAGATGCGCGCCGACCTTCTTCACGTGATCCATCAGCGTGTTCGAAATGGCGTCGAGACAAATCAGTGCCGCCCGGCACGCGAGCAGGTTGCCGCCGAATGTGCTGCCATGATCGCCGAACGAGAGCGCGTTGCCAACCTCTTCTTTAACGAGCGCGGCACCCATCGGGACACCCGCGGCGAGCGCTTTTCCCACCGACACGAGATCCGGCTTCATGCCGAGCTTCTGAAAGTAGAACGGGTAGCCCGTGCGGCCGAGGCCGCATTGCACTTCGTCGGCAATCAGCAACGCCCCGGTCTTCGCCGTCACCTCGTTCACGGCGTCGGCAAATTCCTGCGTGAGCGGACGCACGCCGCCTTCACCCTGAATAGGCTCGAGGATGATGGCAGCCGTCCGTTCCGAGGCCGCCGCCCGCAATTTCGCCCGATCGTTCGCAGGCACGAACGTGATATTCGGCAGCAGCGGAGCGAAGGGTGCCCGGTAATGCTCGTCCCAGGTGACCGAGAGCGCGCCATACGTCCGGCCATGGAAGGCGCCTTCCATCGCAAGAATCTCCGTCCGCTTCGCGTCACCCTTCGTGTACCAATACCGGCGAGCAAACTTCAGGCACGCTTCCACCGCTTCCGCACCGCTGTTGCAGAAGAACGTCCGCGAGAGCCCTGAGAGCTTCGCCAGCCGCTCCGCTACCTGGCCTTGCAGCGGGTGGAAGAAGAGGTTCGAGCAGTGAATCATCTCGCGCGACTGCTCGGCGATCGCCTGGGCCAGTCCCTCGTGACCGTGGCCAAGCGCGCCGACGCCGATTCCGGCGAGCAGGTCCAGGTACTCGCGGCCCTCCTCGTCGAACACGCGCGCACCTTTTCCGCGCACCAGCACGATAGGCGTGCGGCGGTAGGTTTGGACGACGTATTTCGATTCGAGGGTCTTCACGTCTTGACTCATGACGCTCTCTTTCTTACTTGTCGGCGTTTCACCGACTTCCCGTTAGAAATTCTGGTGCTTTTTCCAGCGCCGGCCTTGAGACCGTAGCGAGCCAGCACCGACAAACCCGCGATGTCGCGCCCGTCGGCGATGAACACTTCGCGCGCGCCGCCCTCGATGGCATCGCGGCAGGCAGAGAGCTTTGCGATCATGCCTGCTGTCGCTCCGCCGCCGGCGATGAGAGCCTTGATGTCGTCGAACGACATCTGAGGAAGCGTCGCGCCGTTACTGTCGAATACGCCGGCCGTCGCTCCCGCGATGACAAGCCGCGGCGACTTCAACCGCGCGGCCAGATGCGATGCGAGCGTGTCGGCGTTGACGTTGAACAACCGCCCATCGCGCGAGGCGCCGATGCTCGAGACGACCGGGACGTAGCCCTTGCGGCACAAATCGACCAACAGCGCCGGTTTGTCTCTGCCGATCGGCTCGCCAACGAGGCCGAGATCCACAGTGCCCCCGTTTGTCGCCTTATGCGGTGCGGCAGGCCGCACACGGCCGATGCCGGCGTCGGCGCCCGTCAGGCCAACGGCCTGCACACCTGCGACGCCCAACGCCGCCACAAATCTCGTATTCACCAATCCCGCGAGCACGCCGACGACGATATCGAGCGTCGGCGCGTCGGTGACGCGCAATCCGTCGACTTGGCGCTTCTCGATGCCGGCGCGCCCGAGTGCCGCATCGACCTCCCGGCCGCCGCCATGGACGATGACCAGAGCCACTACGCGGCTGAGCTTCGCGATAGCTTGCGCGAGGGCGGCCACGCGTTGGCCGTCTTCGAGTAGTTCGCCGCCGAATTTCACCACCACCGGTGCGCCGAACCGTGGTCGCGTCATGGCGTAAGAGGAAGCAACCCCGTGCGCTCGTCGAGGCCGAGCATCACGTTGAAATTCTGGATCGCCTGGCCCGCCGCGCCCTTCACGAGATTGTCGATCACCGCGACGAGCAAAATGCGGCAGTTCGTCGAGTCCACTCGCCACCCAATGTCGCAGAAATTCGTGTAGGCCGCGTGTTTGATTTCCGGCAGCCTCTCGCCGGTGAGCCGCACGAACGGCGCCG
>JANMJM010000290.1:0-20692 GCA_031371345.1 Vicinamibacteria bacterium | reverse complement strand
TGAGCGGCGGCGACATCAGGAACGCCGTACTGAAGGCCGCACTTGCGGCCGCGGCCGAGCCCGGCAGCGACGGGTCCAAAGCCATCCATCAGCGCCACTTGGAAGAGGGCATTCGCGACGTGGTTGCCGGCAAGCGTGTGATGCAGCAGTCGCTATTCGACACCGAACGACGCGTCGCGATACAACCGCGGGTGACGTTTGCTGGTGCCGTCGCCGTCATTGCGCTGCTGCTTGCGCTTGCAGCGCTCGTGACTGCAGTCCTCCGGTGACGCGTGCAGCGCAACCTCGCAATGACCGATACGGCTGATATGGCGACTGCGGTTCAAGCGCGATATGGGACGACGATTCTCGTCATTGATGACGACGTGAGCATCCTTAACATGTCGGCGCGTGTCCTACAGAACGAGGGGTACCACGTGCTCGTCGCCTCGGACGCATCAGAAGCGTTACGCGTCTCCGATGAGCATCCGGCCGCCATTGATTTGTTGCTCACCGATGTGATGCTCCCTGCTGGTAATGGCATGGCGGTTGCCCGTGCCATTCTCAAAAGACGCCCGAACACGCCGATTCTGTACATGTCGGGGTTCCACGCCGATGCGATCCAGGCCGTTCAGGCGGAGGGAGGACCGAATGGTGGTTTCCTCGAGAAACCGTTCGCGCCCCACGTCCTCGCCGATCGCGTGAGAGGCATCGTGGCTCCGGCGGCGCAGCCCGCTCAGCCTGTTCAGCGCCCTGCCGAACCCGTCAATACATCTGAGCCCGTAGTGGAAGCCTCCGCGCAGCCCACTCGCTCGGACGCCATGTATCAATTGGAGAGCCCAGTGCGATGTCCGCACTGCGACGAAAGGATCTCCTCACTGAAGGCGGTGCGTCTTCTGCGCACGCAGGTCAACTTCACCTCGACACTTCCCCGCCGCGGTCGTGTCCTCACCTGCCCTTCCTGCCTCGCGGTTCTTCCTGCCGAATTGACGAACTTCTAGTCGTGTTTTTACGTCGAGGCCGACACTCATTCGTTCGGCGACGTTCTTTCTGCGCTGTTGTTGTTGCGGTGAGGGGCTTACTGCGGTCGCTCCGAGCCACCAACCAGGCACACTCCGACCGAGACGGCATCAGCGTGTCAGGACGGCTGGAGTCGATGTTCGACCGTTGAGGTCGAGGAAGGACGCGCGCGAGGACCGTAAAGACCGACGCGTGGTGGCGCAAGTCGCCTCACTGACCCACCGCGCGCGTTCCCTTGCGTTAGTTAGGCGACTCGAACGTTCTCGCCACGAGGACCCTTGGGGCCCTGGCCTTTTTCGAACGTGACGGCCTGTCCTTCACGAAGCTCGTCGAACGGCGTCTGGGCGCACGCCGAGTTGTGAAAGAAGTACTCGTTGCCGTCGCTCGCCAGGATGAAGCCGAAGCCCTTGTCGCTGACGAGTCGTTTAATCGTTCCGCTCATTGGTGCCATAGAAGATCTCCTAGACGTACTGTGTAGTGTGAGTCGCGAAAATGCGCTCGACACGGGACCAAAGTGGGCCGGTCGGCGCGCACCCATCGATAATGGCAGAGGGGGCAAAACTCGAACGCAGGCGGGCACAGTTCTGGATTACAGCTTCCACTATACCACGACGCCCGCCTTCGCGCTAGATGTTCAAGAGGGGCGTCTGGAAACCGCCCGGCGGCCCGAAATCGCCAGTCTAATGGCCATAAAGGTTAGATTTAGGGCGTGATTCGAATCGCTGATGGCATCGAGCTCGACGACAAAGACATCGAAGAACGCTTTGTTCGCGCCTCCGGGCCGGGCGGCCAGAACGTGAACAAGGTGTCGACAGCCGTGGAGCTGCGCTTCAACGTGGCCGCGTCTTCACTTCCCTATGAGGTGAAGGAACGGCTGCGCGTGCTGGCGGGCAGCCGGATGATTGCTGACGATGTGTTGCTGATTGACAGCCGCGAACATCGAACGCAGGCACAGAACCGCGAGGCGGCGCGAGCCAGGTTGATCTCGTTTCTGCAGCTGGCGGCGAAGAGACCGAAGAAGCGGCGGCCCACGCGACCCCCTGCGGGGTCGCGCGAGAAACGCATCACCTCCAAGAAGCAGCGAAGTGCGGTGAAGGCGAGTAGACGGACAAAGAGCGAAGAATAAAATACCGCTTCTTTTCTTCCTATTGAGGGCGTCGGAACATTCCCACGTAAACGGCCTTGCCGATCACGTGGCCGCTCATGGCGTTCATCACCGCTTTGCGGACGTCCCACGCATCGGCGCCGTTCGGCACATCGAGCTTCGTGTCGAGCGCGTACACCTCGAACGTGTAGTGATGCAGCGGGCCGGCGGCCGGCGCGCCTGGTCCGCGATACACCGGCCCGGTGGCGCTGATCTGTCGGCTTCCGTCCGGCAGCTCGGCGCCCTGCGCCACACCTTCCGGCAGCCCCTTGGCCGTTCCCGGAATATTCCACACAAGCCAATGCACCTGATCGTCGGCCGTGCGGTTGTGTGACACTTCCGGATCGTGCATGTTCAGCACGAAGCTCTGGGTGTTGGCGGGCGCATTCGTCCAGTTCAATGCGGGCGATACTTGCTGCTCGGCCTGCGTGTAGCGGTTCGGGATGACGCCGCCATCGGGAAATGCCGGCGTCGACAACACCATCGGTGGCGTCGCCGGCCCTCCGGCGCGCTGCCCGCCGGGCGCTGCTGGAGCGGCCGGCGCCTGCGCGGACACGAGGGCCATCGCCATCAGCCCGATCATCAACGTCATCATCACACTCGTCGTCCATCGTGCACTTCGCATATCGTCGCCTCCAAAAATGAACTGCCTGGGTAATTCTAATCTAAAGGGAAAGCGCGACAGCGAAGATAGGACGCGGCCATCTGCCACGTGCAGAAGTAAGCCGGGCTCGGGGGCACGGCCCTTATGTGGATCAGCCTACACGCCGAACTGTCGGAGGCGCAGTTCATCTGACCGTCGGGTACTTGATTCCCAGCTGTTCCAAATAGCTTGGATATTTCTTCTCGTCGTAATAGAACTTCTTCATCTGCTCGCGGAACCCCGCCATTGATTGTTGATTCAGCCAGATGGCTGGCTTGTCTTCGGGACGAATCAGCGGGGTGTATTTCTTGTCCTTCGTCTGCACGTTCCGGAAATAATCCCACGCCTGATCGACCAGCTCCGGCTTCATCAGAAAATCGAGCGCGGTCATCACCTGAACCTTCGCGCCCGCCGTCACGCCCTTGTGCGCAATAGGGGTCGCCATGGCGATCGCGTTTGCCCAGTTGTGCCCGGGGCCCGCTTGAATATTCGCGGGGTAGCGCAGTGTGATGGTGGGAACCGTCCACGAAATGTCGCCGATGTCGTCCGAGCCGCCGCCTCGCTTTTCATCGTCCGGAATGACGACGCGCCCCTTATTCTCTGAAACCGTTGTCGGCAGACCTTTCTCCTCGACGCCGAGCTCCTTTTGCAGCGCCTTGGCGAGCGTCTGATCGGCGTCGGTCCACTGCGGCATCCCGACTTTCTTGATGTTCTCGTACATCGTTTCCGAGATCACCTTGTTCATGTGCTGCGGCCACGCCGAACCCAGCACGCGCGACGTGACGGTGGTGTCGGTCATCAACGTGGCGGCCTTCGCCATGTTGTCGCCGATCTCCCACATGCGTTTGATGTTGGGATAGTCGGTCTCGCGGAAGTAGTACCAGATAGTGGCGGTGGGTGGGACGACGTTCGGCTGATCGCCGCCGTTGGTAATCACCGAATGCGAGCGCTGTTGAATGCGTAAGTGCTCGCGGCGATAGTTCCAGCCGATGTCCATCAGCATCGCGGCGTCGAGCACGCTCCTCCCCCGCCACGGCGCGCCGGCGGAGTGCGCGCTCTCCCCTTTGAACGTGTACTCCACCGACACGAGACCGTTGCCGTCGCCATCGCCCCAAGTGGCGCCCCAGTCGCTGGCGATGTGCGCGAAGAACACGAGATCGACGTCTTTGAACAAACCGTCGCGGACGTAGTAGGCCTTGGTGCCCAGCAGCTCTTCGGCGACGCCCGGAAAGAGCTTGATTGTTCCCTGGATTTTTTCGCGCTGCATGATCTTCTTCAGCACGATCGCGGCCGTAATGTTCATCGGCACACCGGAATTGTGCCCTTCACCGTGGCCCGGGCCGCCTTGGATCAGCGGATCGTGATAGGCCACGCCCGGCTTCTGCGATCCCTGAGGAATGCCGTCGATGTCGGATCCGAACGCAATCACCGGCTTGCCGGATCCCCACGAGGCCATCCACGCCGTGGGAATGCCGGCCACGCCTTCCTGAATCGTGAATCCCTGGTCGCGTAGTTTGCCTGTGAGATATTTTGACGTCTCGATTTCCTGGAAACCGAGCTCGCCAAAGCTGAAGACGGAATCGACCATCTTCTGCGTGTAGTCCTGCAGATCGTCGACACCGGCCGCGGCTTCGGTCTTGAAGCCGGTGAGACGCGCGTCGCGCTTCGGATCGGTCTGAGCCTGCACCACCACCACGGCCGCCAGGGCCGCCAGGGCCGCCGCCATCATCAGTGCGTGTACCTTATTCATCACCGTCACCCTCTCCGCAGGTATTATGTTCTACACTCCCGCCGGAGGCCCTATGAAGACCCTGCTTGCGCTCGCCGTGCTTCTTCAGATCGCCGCGCCGGCGCCTGACCCGGCCGAGTTCCCGCAAATCAAAAAACTGACGGAGACCGTGTACGTCTGGTCGGACGTGCACCCGTCGGGCCTCTACACGACGAACGATCTCATCGTGATCACGACCGATGGTGTGCTCGTCGCCGACGGCCAGAAGGACGCCGAGACCACCAAGAAGATGGTGGACCGCATTGCTACGCTCACACGCCAGCCGATCAAGGTTGTGGTCATCGGATCCGAGCATGGTGATCACACGGGCGGCAATGCGTCGTTCCCCGCTGTCACCGTTCTGAAAAGCCCGCTGCCCGAGGGCAAACGGAAAATTGTGAAGATGGGAGGCACCGAGATTCAGGTGCTCGACAACGGCCGCGCGCACACTGGCACCGATCTCGAGGTGTACTTGCCGGTGGAAAAAATTCTCTTTGTCAGCGAGGTTTATTCGAACCACATTTTTCCGAACATGCGGGCTGCGGTGCCAACGGAGTGGATTCAGACGGTGAAGAACGTCCGCCAGCTTGATGCGAACATGGTGATTCCTGGCCATGGTTTCATCGAAGCCGGGCCGGCGATGAAGGCCTCGCTCGCGGAATTCGAGCAATCGCTCGAATACATCGTGGCCGAAGCGACGCGGCTGCACAAATCGGGCGCGTCGGTCGAGTCGGCGGCCAAGCAGGCAAACTGGGGACCCTACGCCGGCTGGACCGCAGCCGATCGCAACGCGACCGTCGCGATCCAGCGCGTGTACGACGAATTGGACGGAAAACTCAAATGACCGACCCGGCGCGGCCCGAAGAGGTTCGCCGAAGGCGTCATCCGGTATTCGCCGGATATCGCCTCCCAAGATTTGATGCTATAAGCGGTGCAGGAGGATTGCATCAAAATGCGTCGAGTTCTCTCTGTTATTGCATCATTGATTGTCATTGCAAGTTCTGGTGTGGTGATCGAAGCGCAGAAGACCACTACGCTGAGTCCCGGCAGCGGCGGCAGCCCGCACGTTCGCACTCACTGGACCGTTGACGGCGCAAACCTGTCGATCGAATACGGTCGTCCATACTTAAAAGGACGCGAAGAAGCGAAGATGATGCCGCCCGGCACGCCGTGGCGGACCGGCGCCGATCAGGCCACGGTCATCACGACCGACAAGCCGCTGAAGTTCGGCGCGATCAGCCTGGCTCCTGGTTCCTACACGATCAACACCCAGCCTGGCGACTGGCAGCTGATTCTGGGAAAACTCGAGAAGCCCGGTGCGTGGGGAATTCCCTACAACCCGAAGCTGGAAATTGGCCGCACGCCGATGAAAGCCGGTAAAACCACGGCGCCGGTTGAGCAAGTGACGATCTCGATCGACGACACACCAGCCGGCGCGAATCTGCGCATCGAATGGGGAACGACGAGCGTCATGGCGCCATTCATTGTGGGATAAAGATTTGTGAAGTCCTCCAGCGGCATGACCCTCCTCCGTCTATCCTCGTCACGCCGAAACACGATACACGACCAGCCCTGCATGCCGGTGGGCGTGTAATCCTCGCCGTCAATGCGCCGGCCAGCGCGTGCACGACAACGCGCGTGGCACTTAGCTGAAAATAACTCAGAGGACACGTGGAAATAGCTCCCGGCGCATTTCACTTGCCACATTACCTGCCGCTCGACGAGCAGAAAGCGCTCGCCGACCAGTGCCGTGCGTTGCTGGACGGTGCCGTGCCCGCCTACGTGCCAATCGTGCGCGGTGGTGGCAAGATGCACGTGCGCATGCTGTGCCTGGGACGCCACTGGAATGCAAAAACGTATCAGTACGAATCAATGCGCGCCGATTTCGACGGCCTTCCCGCTCCCCCCTTGCCGGCTGAATTCCGTTCGCTCGCTACAGCCATCGCGGCGAGGGCCGGCATGACCATCGAGCCGGACTTGTGCATCCTTAATTACTACGATGCGGACGGTCGCATGGGACTGCACCAAGACAAAGACGAAGGCAAGGCATCGATTGCCGCGGGTATTCCCATTGTGTCGGTGTCACTTGGCGACACGGCGCGGTTCCTCTTTGGTGGATTGAAACGGCGCGAACCCATCGACGCGCTCCAGCTGGAATCGGGTGATGCCTTCGTGTTCGGAGGACCGGCGCGGCTGCGGTATCACGGCGTGTCGCGTATTACGCCTCAGACGGCGCCAGCCGAACTCGCCCTATCGGGCCGTTTCAACCTCACCTTCCGGCAATACGACGTTTGATGCGGCGCGTCGTCGTCATCGGTGCCGGCGCCGCTGGGACGATGGCGGCAATTTTTGCGGCGAGCTCCGCGCCGCCGGGCACCGAGGTGCTGCTTCTGGAAGGCACGCGAGATGGCGGGCGAAAAATCCTGATCAGCGGTGGGGGCCGCTGCAACATTCTTCCCGCCCATGTCGACGACACGAGGTTCGTGACTGATTCATCGCCGCACGTCCTTCGCCGCATCGTGCGCTCGTGGCCGCTTCGCGAACAGATTGCGTTTTTCGAAAATGAGATTGGCCTTCCACTGATCGAAGAGCCTGAATCGGCGAAACTATTTCCGAGATCCGAAAGCGCTCGCGACGTGAGAGATCGGCTGCTCGCCTACGCGCGCAGCAAGGGCGCGATCTTCGTGCCCAATACGCTGGTGACCGGCTTCGCGCCGGCAGATTCGGGATGGACGATCGCGCGCCAGGGACCGAGTGGCGCCGATCCGCTTCATGCAGACGCGCTCATCGTCGCCACGGGCGGCTTGTCGGTGCCCCACACCGGGAGCGATGGCCGCGGCCTGAGCATCGCGGAACAGCTCGGGCACACCGTGCGAGCGCCTTACGCGGCGTTGACGCCGCTCGTCGCCCAGCCTGCGCCATTTTCACATCTCTCGGGCGTCTCGTTGCCGGTGAGCATCACCGCACGCGCAGGCGATCTCGAAAGCACCGCCCGAGGCGGGTTTCTGTTTACGCACGGGGGCTATAGCGGCCCGTCGGTGCTCGATGTGTCGCACGTCGCGGTGCGCTCGCGGGTAGAGCTCGACGCGCCTGCGCGCATCACCGTGCGATGGACGGCGCTCTCCGACCAGGAATGGGAAGGGCAGTTGAAGCCGCGCGCGGCACGCACGGTCGTCGCTGCTGTCGACGAGCACCTTCCCCGTCGCCTCGCCCTCGCGCTCGTGACATCAGCCAATGTCGACCCAGACCTGCCCCTCTCACAACTCAATCGAGAAGGGCGGCAACGATTGATCGACACGCTCGTGCGCGGCGTGCTTCCGTGGACGGGTGACGAAGGATACAAGAAAGCCGAGGTGACGGGCGGGGGTGTCGTCTTGTCGGATATCGACGCAAAGACCATGCAGAGCTCGAAATACCAGCGTTTATTCTTATGCGGCGAGATGCTCGACGCGTTCGGACCGATCGGCGGTTACAACTTTCTCTGGGCGTGGGCGACCGGTCGCGCTGCCGGTCTCGGTGCGGGCAAAATGTTATGCTGAAGAGATGTCCATGAAGACAAGAATCCTGATTATCGAAGATCACGCCGACAGCGCGGAGTTCCTCCGCCTGTTGCTCGAGCCGGAAGGCTATACGGTGGAAGTCGCGGGAAGCGGACAACAGGCACGTGAGATCCTGCCGAGGTTCAAACCGGAAATCATCTTGATGGACCTGATGCTGCCCGATGTCGAGGGACTGGATCTGCTCCGTGAATTGAGAACGTTGAGCCCTGAAACCTGCGTCATCGTCGTCAGCGGACACGGCAGCATAACGGTTGCTGTTGAAGCGATGGAGAACGGCGCGCTCAGCTTCATCGAGAAGCCGTTGAATCCGAGCGTGTTGAAAGCGCAGCTTCACAAGGCCGGCGAGAAACTCGCGCTCACCGCCGAGAACCGCCGGCTGAAAGCCGAGCTCAACGAGACGAACACCTATGCCGGCATTATTGGGCGCAGCAAGCCGATGCGCCAGCTTTACCAGTTAATCAAGTCGGTCGCGCCAACCGACGCAAACGTGTTGATTACTGGCGAGAACGGCAGTGGCAAGGAAGTCGTCGCCACGGCCATCCACGAGTCGAGCAAGCGTGCCAAAGGGCCGTTCATTAAAGTGAACTGCGCAGCGATTCCCAGTGAGCTGATTGAATCTGAATTGTTCGGCCACAAGCGCGGCGCGTTTACCGGGGCGGTGAACGACAAGCAAGGCCTGATGGAGCTGGCCAACAATGGCACCCTCCTGCTTGACGAGATCGGCGACCTGACACCGAACCTGCAGGTGAAGTTGCTGCGAGTGCTGCAGGATCGTGAATTTCGCCCGGTCGGCAGCACGAAAATTCTTAAACCGAACTTCCGGTTGATCTCGGCGACGAACGTCAACGTGGACAACGCACTGAAGGAAGGGCGGCTGCGCGAGGATCTCTACTTCCGCATCAACACGCTCATGCTGCCGGTGCCGGCCTTGCGTGAGCGCCCAACCGACATTCCTCTAATGGCCGAGTGGTTCCTGCGCAAATACGCCGCCCAGCACAACAAGAACCTGTCGGCATTCCACCCGGACGCGCTGCGCGCGCTGGTCGATTACGCGTGGCCTGGCAACGTGCGCGAGCTGCAACACGTCATCGAACGCGCGGTCATTCTTACTGAAAACTCGCTGATCGGCGTCGACGACCTGCCGGACACCATGGCGGCCGCGACAGCGAAAAGCTAGATCACAAAGACCCGAAGGCACCCTGTGGCTCTGTGTTGAGTCGTGCTACTGTCGGAGATCAGGCATGATTCGACTCCGATTGCAGCGGCCCCGCGACTTTCTCGTGTGGGGCATCGTTGGGGTGCTCGCGACCGCCGCGCTCCTGTGCGGGTTCTGGGCCGTCCGATATAACTTCGCCGTCAATAAGCTGTCGCGCGGCATCGGCCAGACGATGTTCTATGGCTCGGATGGCAAGCCGTGGTTTCCGCTCGAAGAACATCGGCGCGACGTGCCGCTCGCGCGTATTTCTCCCCACCTGCAACGTGCCGTCGTCGCGATCGAGGATCACCGCTTTTACAGACATCTCGGCATCGATCCCATCGGCATCGGCCGCGCGCTGTTCCGCGATGTTCGCGCGGGCGGCATCTCTGAGGGCGGCAGCACCTTGACGCAACAGCTGGCGCGCACGCTGTTCCTTTCGAGCTCGCGCGATTTCACGCGCAAAGCCAAAGAAATTGTCATCGCCGTGATGATGGAGCGGCGTCTCACCAAGCAGCAGATCCTCGAGCTGTACTTGAACCGGATTTACCTTGGCGGAAGCGTCTACGGCGTGGAAGCGATGTCGCAGAACGTCTTCGGGAAGGGCGCCGCCGAACTGAATCTCTCCGAGTCAGCGTTCATCGCCGGCTTGATTCAAATGCCATCCAATTTCTGGCCGTGGTGGCACTACGACCGCGCGCTGCAGCGAAGCCATGTCGTCTTGAGCCGTATGCGACAGGAAGGAATGATCACGCCCGACGCGGAGAGAATGGCGAGCGCCGCATCTCCGAGCATTCTTGCGCAGCCCGGTTTGAATCGCGGTGCAGCAGGCTACGCGCAGGATTATCTGCGCCAAGAGTTTCGCGCAGAATTCGCCGACGACAACCCGCCTGATTGGAAGGTGCATACCACGTTGTCGCCACCGATCCAGCGGGAAGCCGAGCGTGCCGTCACCGAAGGGCTGGGGCGATTCCGCAACAACGGACTGCAGGCTGCGCTCGTCGCACTCGATCCGCAAACAGGCGACGTGCTCGCGCTCGTGGGCGGCCGGAGTTTCGCACGCACGCCGTTCAATCGCGCGGTCAATGCCAGGCGGCAGCCCGGGTCGGCGTTCAAGCCGATTCTCTACGCGGCGGCGCTGGAAAACGGCATGTCTCCCATCTCGACCGTCTCGGGACTCCTCGGCCTGCGTGTCGAAGGCCATGACGAGTGGGAGGTGAAAAACGCGAAGCTGGAAGCGCGCGATGCGTTGACGTTGCGCGAGGCGCTGTCGGAATCGAATAATCAGGCCGCGGTCAAGCTTCAGACGCAAGTTGGCTCGAAGCCAGTGCTGAAGCTAGCCGACGCGGTTGGCCTCGCGGGCCTTCCCGATGTCCCCTCTCTGGCGCTGGGCGTGGGTGAAGTCACGCCGCTTCAACTCACCGCGGCATACGCAATGTTTCCGAACGGCGGCTTTGCGGTTACGCCGCGGCCGATCGTTCAGGTGCTCGACACCGACGGCTATGCCGTTCTCAACCGCCCGATTGAGCGGAAGGCGGTCATTTCAGAAGCCACGGCGTTTCAGATGGTGTCGATGCTGTCCGATGTGCTGAACGGCGGAACCGGCGCGGCGGCGCGGTCACTTGGCGTGCGTTTTCCTGCAGGCGGTAAAACGGGCACAACCGACGACTTCAAGGACGCGTGGTTTGTGGGCTTCTCCTCTTCCATTGTCGTGGGCGTATGGGTCGGGCTCGATCAACCGGCCGCGATCGGTCCCGACGCCTACGGCGCCAAGTACGCACTGCCCATCTGGGCCGACTTCATGTCGAGCGTGACGCGCGTCCGGAAGCCCGAATCCTTCAGCATGCCGTCTTCCCTCGAGACGGTGCGCCTCTGTCGCGTCACGCACTTGCTTGCGCGCGAGCAATGCCCCGCCTATTCGGAGTATTTCAAATCTGGTGATGCGATCCCCGACGACGAGTGCAATCTTCACGTAGGGCCGGCGCGATCGGCCGCTCAGGTCGTCGGCGGTTTGTTCAAAAAGATTTTCAATGGGATTTTTGGGAAATGATCCCCTGCTCGATCGCCAGTTGTTCAGCCCGCCGCCACGCTGCCGACGATAGCCTCCGATAAAAAGGAGTGTCGGTCATAGCTGCTATAATAAGGAGTTTATGATCTCAGTCAGCGGCGTCTCCATGCGGTACGGTTCGAAGACACTCTTCGAAGACGTCACCACCACATTTTCGAAAGGCCGGCGCTACGGCCTGACCGGCCCGAACGGCTCGGGCAAGTCGACCTTCATGAAGCTGCTGACTGGCGAGCTCGACCCGCAACGCGGGACCGTGGTGCGCCCGTCGAAGCTCGGCGTCCTGCGCCAGGATCAATACGCCTTCGATGAGTATCGCGTCAGCGACACGGTCATTATGGGCAATCGGCGGCTCTGGAATGCGCTGGTCGAGCGCGATGCCCTCTACGCGCAGCCCGACATGACGCACGAAGCGGGCATGCGCCTTGGAGAGCTCGAAGGCATCGTCGGTGAGGAAGACGGTTATTCGGCCGAAAGCGACGCCGCGATTCTGCTCCAAGGGCTGGACATCGCCGACGAACTTCATGACCGCAAGATGGCCGAGCTTCAGGGTGGCCAGAAAGTCCGCGTGTTGGTCGCGCAAGCGCTGTTTGGCCACCCCGAAGCCCTGCTGCTGGACGAGCCGACCAACCATTTGGACCTCGAATCGATTCACTGGCTCGAGAATTTCCTCGAGCGTTACGACGGCACGCTGATTGTCATCTCGCACGATCGTCATTTTCTGAACGCGGTGTGCACGCATATCGCCGACATCGATTACCAGACCATCATTACTTACACCGGCGGCTACGACGACATGGTCGTCGCCAAGACCCAGATTCGCTCGACCATCGAATCGGAAAACGCGCAGCGCGAGAAGAAGATTTCGCAGCTGAATGAGTTCATCGCGCGGTTCGGCGCCGGCACGCGCGCCAGCCAGGTGACGTCGCGCCGCAAAGAAGTCGAGCGCCTGCAAACGACCGACTTGGCGCGATCGAACATCCAGCGCCCGTACATCAAGTTCGCCATGAAGCGGCCGTCCGGCAAGGTTGCGATGGACGTTGAGGGCGTCAAAAAGGCGTTTGGCAAGCTGAAGGTCGTTTCCGGCTTCGGCGCGATCGTCAATCGCGGCGAGAAAATCGTGCTCGTCGGGCGCAACGGCGCAGGCAAGACGACGCTGCTACGAGCGCTGCTTCACGACGCACCGGGATTGCCGGCCTCCAAAGGGGATATCGACGCGGGCAAAGTGACCTGGGGCCACGAGGCGTCGATCGGCTATTTCCCGCAAGATCAGACGGGTCAAATCGAAAAGGGCATGACGGCCGCCGACTGGCTGCACCGGTTCGATCCGGATGCGTCGCGCCAGGAAATTCACGGCCTGCTCGGCCAGATGCTGTTTAGCGGCGAGGAAGGCCTGAAACCGACCGACGCGTTGTCGGGCGGCGAGACCGCACGGCTCCTTTTCTGCCGCATCATGCTGCAGAAGCCGAATGTGCTGGTCCTCGACGAGCCGACGAACCATCTCGATCTCGAGTCGATCAACGCGCTGAACATCGCGCTGCAGAAATTCGAAGGCACGATTCTCCTCGTCACGCACGATCAGGATTTGCTGGAGGAAGTCGGGACGCGGGTGTGGCAGTTCGAGGATGGCAGGATCAAGGATTTCAAGGGGACGTACGAGGAGCTCGCTCCTTCGCTAGCGTGATGGCTGCTGCCGGCGCTCCACGCCGAGCGGAGGCTGTGGGTTCTCGGTGTTTCGCATCTCCATCCGCGCAAATCCAGATATTACGAGATAGTTGCCCAGGCTGGCGGGCACGTCGTACACGTGCGTGGGTTTATAGTGACTGAGGTCGAGCCCGTGGATGGAGCCTCGAGGCTGCCTAAATATTCGTATTCGCACGTCTTAAAGGTTTTTATAAGCATGATTTATGCTAGCCGATATTTCTGCGATCTATCTCGGTCTGGTTGGGGCGGAACGCCACAATTGGAGCGGGAATGCAGCGTATCACGACAGTTGAACGCCGTTCTTTGACGAGGCGCGTCGGCATCTCGCGCGCGACCCTGTCGGTCGAGCGACGCTGACGTCTTCGTACGTCTTATTACCGACACCCTACAGCTTCATTTTACAGACGACGCCGACATCATCGCAGTACCACAAGGTGCCGTTCCAGATCGTCAGCCCGTGCGCGACGGGGTCGGCATCGGCCAGCTGGATCTTTTCGACAATCGCACCGGTCTCGGGATCGTATTTGAAGAAGGCCGCGAGGTTCGAATCGCCGTGCCACAGATATCGGCCCTCGAACGCGAGACCGTGTGGCCGATTGCCCGGTACCGCAAATCGCTTTTCGACCGACCACGTCTTCGCGTCGATGCAATAAATTGTTCGCGCGGACGTCGATGTCGTCCACAATTTTCCATCGCGCCATTCCTGACCGTGCGCGCCTTGCAGACGGGTGCTCGGCGGTTGCGTCAACCGCGCGAGTTGCTCCTGTCCCGCGGCGCCACCGGCGAGCACAGGGCGCGTTTGCGCGAGCGGTCCTCCGGCGAGCGGACTTCGACGCTGAGGAGGATCTCCAGCGAGCGTGTACATGATTGAACCCGGCGTAGGCCTGCGCTCGATGACGGCGCCCGTCATAGCGTCGCACCGGACGTTTTCATAGCTGAAGGTCGATCCAATCCACAGCGCCTCGCCGTCGAACGTGATGCCGCTTGGCCGGACCGTGTCGGTGTCGAACGCGCGAAGGACTTTGCCGTCGGCGTAGTCCACCAGCGTGACCCGGCTGCCTGCGCTCTGATCGATAATCCAGAGGCCTTCCTTCGTCGCCTGCAGCCCATTTGGTTGAGGGCCTGGCGACTTGAACGCAATCTCGACGTGACCGCCCTTGCGAACGGGAATCGACGATAGCGCCGGCAGGTCTGCTGGCGCGGCGGCGGCGGCGCGGCTCGACCCGGCAGCGGGCACAGCGGCGGCGAAGCTCAGGAACGCTCGACGACTGATCATAGAAGTCCTTTCAGCGGCCACGGAAGGCGAGGACATACGTCCCGCCCGCGGCCGCAACTGACGGTGCACGAGCACGGCCGCTTGGCTGGACGTATGTCCTCGCCCTTCGTGCCGGCTGAGGAATTCTATGATCAGCGCGGCGTTTTAGCGGGAACTTCTTCCGCGAAGTGACAGGCCGACGCGTGGCCTGGCGCAACCTCTCGAAGCGGCGGCTCCTCGACCGAGCAGATGTCCTGCGCCATGAAACAGCGCGGATGAAACCGGCAGCCCGATGGAGGATTGGCCGGGTTTGGCACGTCGCCTTTCAGCACAATTCGCGTTTTCTTGTGGTTGATGTCGTGCGATGGGATGGCCGACAACAGCGACACGGTGTAGGGATGCCGCGGGTTGCGATACAGTTCGAGGCTTGGCGCAAGCTCGACGATTTTTCCCAAATACATCACGGCGACACGATTGCTGATGTGCTCCACAACCGAGAGGTCGTGCGCGATGAACAGGTACGTGAGCGACATCTCTTTCTGCAGATCGCGCAGCAGATTGACGATCTGCGCCTGAATCGAGACGTCCAGCGCCGAGACCGGCTCGTCGGCGATGATGAGCTTCGGCTCCACCGCCAGGGCGCGCGCGATGCCAATTCGCTGGCGCTGCCCGCCGGAAAACTCGTGCGGATAGCGATCGGCCTGGCTTGGCGACAGCCCGACCAGTCGAAGCAGATCGCCGACCCGCTCGCGGGCCGCAGCGCCTTTGGCAATGCCGTGAACGGTGAGCACTTCTGTGAGCATCGTCCTCACGCTCAACCGAGGGTTCAGGCTCGAGTACGGATCCTGAAAAATTATCTGCATCTGCCGGCGAAGCCGGCGCATCTCGCGGAACGGCAGTGCGGTGATTTCCTGGCCGTCGAACTTCACGCTGCCTTCGGTCGGCTCGATCAACCGAAGAATGCATCGCCCCGTCGTCGTCTTGCCGCATCCGCTCTCACCGACCAAGCCAAGCACTTCGCCTTGCTTCACCGAAAAGGATACGCCGTCTACGGCTCGGACGTGCCCAACGGTCCGCGTGAGCAGGCCTTTTTTGACGGGAAAATATTTCTTGAGGTTCGTCACCTCGAGCAGCGTCCGCGTGGTGTCGGTCATGCCTTCACCGGCGGCGGCACGGGATCGAGCGTTCCTGCCGCGATTTCGCGCGCGCGCCAGCAGCGCGACAAGTGGTCGTCAACAATCGGCTCGAGTGGTGGATGCTCGAGACACTTGTCGATCATCACGGGACACCGCGGATGAAACCGGCAGCCCACAGGAAATCGCGCAGGATTCGGCACAGTTCCGGGAATGACGCGCAGGCGATCGACGATCTCGCCAAGCTTTGGGAGCGACGCCTGTAGACCGGCGGTGTAGGGGTGCAGCGGGGCGGTAAACGTCTCGCGCACATTCGAGTACTCGACCACCTGCCCCGCATACATCACGGCGACGCGATCGGCGGTTTCGGCAACGACACCAAGGTCGTGCGTAATGAGAATGACGGCCATGCCGAGCTCGCGCTGCAGCTCGCTCAGGAGCTCGAGAATCTGCGCCTGAATCGTGACGTCGAGCGCCGTGGTCGGCTCGTCGGCAATGACCACCGCGGGCTTGCAGGCCAAGGCCATGGCGATCATCACGCGTTGCCGCATGCCGCCGGACATCTGGTGTGGATATTCATCAACGCGCTGTTTGGCTGCGGGGATTCCGACGCGATCGAGGAGCTCGATGGTGCGCACCTTCGCGTCGCGCCGAGTCATGTGCTCGTGCAGCACGAGCGTTTCCATGATCTGCTCGCCGCAGGTGTAGACGGGATTCAACGCGGTCATCGGCTCCTGGAAGATCATCGAGATTTCCTTGCCTCGTATGGCGCGCATCTCGGTGTTCGACAGGCCGACCAGATCTCTTCCCTTGAACAGCACTCGACCGCCCACGATGCGTCCGGGCGGCGAGGCGACAAGCTTGAGAATCGAGAGCGCGGTGACACTCTTGCCGCTGCCCGATTCCCCGACCACCGCCAGCGTCTCGCCGGCATTCACCTCGAACGACACACCATCTACCGCTTTGATCACCGCGGTGTCGGTGTAGAAGTACGTTTTGAGATCTTCGACGCGCAGCAGCGCCGGCGGACGATCAACGGTGGACGATGGCCGATCGATCACGCCTTCCCTCCAGACACGCGGCGGGGATCGAGCGCATCGCGCAGCCCATCGCCAAGGAAATTAAACGCCATCACTGTGAGAAAGATCGCCGTGCCCGGGACGAGCAACAGCCACGGGAACGTCGTCAACGCCCGGATGCTGCGTGCCTGGTTCAGCATGTTGCCCCACGACGCGCTGGGCTCCTGCACACCGACGCCGAGAAACGACAGCACGACTTCGCCAAGGATGTATCCGGGAATCGACAGCGTGGCGGCCACGATGACGTACGACATGGTGTTCGGCAGCACGTGCCTGGCGATCACGCGCAGCCGGCTGAAGCCGAGCGCTTCGGCAGCTGTCACGAAATCGCTCTTGCGCATCGACAGCACGAGGCCGCGAATGACGCGCGCGAGGCCCGCCCATCCGATGAATGCGAGGATGGCGACGATGCCGAGGTAGATCTGACGGCTCGGCAGGTCGACAGGAAACACAGCGCGCAAGGCGATAATCAAGTACAGCGACGGAACGCTGAGCAGAAGCTCCGTGATGCGCATGATGATCGTGTCGGCCCACCCGCCGAAATAGCCCGCGATACCACCGAGCAGCAGTCCCAGCGTGAACGAAATGGCAATCCCGACGATTCCTACGGTGAGAGAAATCTGGGAGCCGTAAAGAAGGCGCGACACCACGTCGCGGCCGAACGAATCCGTTCCCAGGAGGAAGACGCGTCCGGGCGCGTCGACGCCATAGAGATGAATGCTGGTGGGGATAAGCCCCAGAATGTGAATCGGTCCGGCCCGCACAAAAAATTTCAGCGGCAGCTCGCTGGCCGGATCTTCCCGATACTCGAAACTGCCAACATCGAACAATCGCTCTTCGCGGACGTACGGGCGCACGCTGAAATGTCCATCCGCATGGATCCAGTGAAGCCCTTGCGGCGGATGGAAGTATTTCGTCCGATCCATCTGCTCCTGCGGGTAGGGCGCCACAAATGGCGCCAGCATCGCCAGGAGATAAAAGAACACGAGCAGAATGCCGCCGGCAATCGCCAGCGGGCTCTTCTTCATCTGCGTCCAGAAGACGACGCCCGGCGATTGGGGCGCGACAACCTCGACCGCCTCCTTGGCCGTCTCCACGGCGAGCGGTTCGGGAGGCGTGATCTCAGTCATAGCTGATGCGTGGATCGGCCACGGCCAGGAGCAGATCGGCGATGAGATTTCCGATGATGAGCACCAGAGAAGCCATCAACACGGCGCCCATCACGAGGTATTGATCTTGTTGAAGAATGGCGTCGAGCGTAATGCGGCCGAGGCCGGGCCACGAGAAGATGATCTCGACAATGAATGAGCCGGAGACGAGCGCACCCAGCGTGTAGCCGAACAGCGTAATCATCGGGTTCAACGCGTTCCGCAACGCGTGCTTCGTGATGACGACGCGCTCGCTCAGCCCTTTCGCCCGTGCCGTGGTCACGTAATCGAGCCGCAGTACGTCGAGCAGGCTTCCCCGCATTTGCCGCATGCGGCTCGCGAGCGGAATGAGCCCGACGACGAGCGCAGGCAGTGCGAGATGGTGAAGGATATCGAGAAACTGTCCCAGTGCATCCAGATCGTCGTAGTCGAGCGACCGCATGCCGCCGACCGGGAACCATCCCGTGCGGGCCGCCAGCATCAATAAAAGGAGCGCGGCAAGGATCTCAGGAATCGACAGCCACACGAAGGAGACAAGCGAGAGCGTGCGATCGACCCACGAGTGCTGCCGCACCGCCGCCAGCACCCCAAGCGGAATCGCCAGCCCCCACGTGATGACCGCGGCGGCGCCAGCGAGTATCAGCGTGTTGTTGAAACCGTCCTGCAACACCTCGAACACAGGCTGGTGACGTGCGAACGACTCGCCGAAGTCGAAATGCAGGATGACGTTCTTCAGGTAGATGCCGTACTGGATGTACCACGGCTGGTCGAGGCCGAACCGCAGGCGCATGGCCTCGATCGTTTCGGCAGAGATACCGGGATTTTCCGCCATTTGATTGAGGAAATCGCCCGGCGCCAGCTGCAAGAGCAGGAAGGTGATGAGGGAAATCCCGAACAGCAGGGGAATTGTCTGCAGCACGCGCCGCAGCACGTAAGTACGCATGGCTGGCCGTCAGCTCTCGCGCGGTTTCACGTAAAGGCGCTCGATGTTCCACAGAAGGCGATGCGCCATGATGCTCGGCTGTACGTTGCCGAAGCGGTTGCTGACCGGAAGCTTGATCTCGAGCACAGGCAGCCAAATCATCCACGCCTGCTCGCTGACAATCGTCTGCATTTCGCGATACGCCTTCTTCTGCGCCGCGATGTCCTGAGTCGTGAGGATCTCGTTCATCAGCTGATCCATGCGCGCCTCTTCCGGCGTCGACGGCTTGTGCTGCTTGATGAACCATTCATGCGACTCGCCCGACGATCGCCACACGTTCTGCCCGTTGCCTGGTGTCGGCGGCACCGAGTTCTGCAGCCCGAGCAGGATCGAGTCGTACTGAAGATCAGAACGCAGATTGGTAATGAGGGTGTTGAAGTCGATCGGCGTCAAGATGACTTTGATCCCGACTTTTGCCAGGTCGTCTTTCACGAAATTGGCCATGCCGACGCGGATGATGTTGTCGGCATTGGTCTTCATCGTGAACGTGATCGGATTTCCGTGCGTATCTTCCAGAACGCCGTCGCCGTTTGAGTCTTTCCAGCCCATGCTGGCGAACAATCGCTTCGCCTCCACCGGGTTGTAGTCGTAGCGCGGCAGGTCGGGAAAAAACCACTCTGTATTGCCGGGTGTATCGAGGGAGAAATTCTTTTTCGCATGGCCGAAGAACACGCTGGAGATCATCGCATCGCGATCGACCGCCATCGACACGGCACGACGAAACCTGACATCGTTAAACCAGGCGTACTTCACCGGATCGGTAAAGGTATCCCCCACCTTTTTCCCTGCCGGCAGTTTTTCGCCGGGCAGCGGCGACTGTACTTTGTTCAGATTGAACCAGAAGAAATACGCGTTGTTGGCTGGCCCGAGATCGTACAGAGTGAACGTGCCGTCCCTCTGGTGTTCCTCGTACCACTTGTAATTCTCGGGCTTGACGTTGTCCAGCCCGTCGAGCTCGCCGGAACGAAATTTCAAATCGGCGGCATCCTGATCCGGAACCAGCAGGAACGTGAGCTCGTTCAGGTACGGCAGCCGCTGTTTCTGCGCGTCGAAGCCGTAGTAATAAGGATTGCGCGTCAATACCACTTTCTCCCCTGGCGTGTACTGTCCCAGTCGCCAGGCACCAGTCGTCACGAGCTTATCGGGAGGCGTGCCAACGTTGTACGCCGAGGCGAAACTCCCATCCTTGAAAGCCGATTCGAGTGTGTGCTTCGGCATGATGACAAGGCCACCCACGCACAGGATGTCGAGGAGCGCTGAATTCGGCTTCACGGTGTTGATGACGACGGTGTAGGGATCCGGCGCCGAAACCTTGAATTTCTCGTCGCCGACTCTGAGAGAGTCTTGGACGTACGGATGGAGCACGGGATCCTGCGCAACGTCGAAGGCGAACAGCACGTCTTCCGCCGTAATCGGGTGGCCGTCGGATGCCTTCGCACCTTTCCGCAGATGAAACGTCCATGTCATCCCGTCGGGCGCCACTTCCCACGACTTGGCGAGCTCCGGACCGAATTTCTGCGACGCGTTGTCGAACGCGACCAAGGTCGTGAACAGCAAGTTCGTGATGTCGGTGGAAGATGTCTCGGTGGCCATCATCCCGTTAAAAGATTTGGGACCGATGGTCTGCCCGAGCACGAACCTCCCGCCGTGACGGCCCGGCGTCGCCACGGCGCGGATCATCGGTTCTTCGGGCGGCGGCACCGCGTCCTTATACGCTTCGGCTTCCGTAGTACGCCTGCGGCAACCGCCCGTCGCAACCGTTGCGACGGCGAGCGCAATAATCAACAATCGCTTCATTTGACGTAGACCCTGTCAATGTTCCAGATGAGCCGCGGCGTGATAATACTGGGCTGCGCGTTGCCGAACTTGCTCCCCATCGGGTTCTTGATTTGCAACACCGGCATCCAGATATCCCAGCTCTGTTCGTTCCAAATGGTTTGAATCTCCCTCCACGCGGCCTGCTGCTTGGAAACATCGATCGTCGTCACGATCGTGTCCATCAGCTTATCGATACGGG
>JANMJM010000276.1:0-3932 GCA_031371345.1 Vicinamibacteria bacterium | reverse complement strand
GCGGAGATCACAACCGTGGCCGGCGGCAAACTCTGGGCGTCAATGAAGGGTAAGAATCTCCTCCTCACTGATGAGAAGGGTGGCATGGCGACCGTGACGATCGGCGACGTTTACCAGTCGAACGGCGTGATCCATGTGGTCGACACGGTGCTGATGCCCAATTAAGCCAGTTCCCGATACGCGTATCAAACAAGGCGCCTGGCGAGAAAGACTCGTCACGCGCCTTGTTCTGTTTCTATCCGGTGTCACACAGCCAAATCGGAGAGCTCCTTGAATTGCCCGGTGCTGTCGCCCAGCTTGTCCGTGGGGACGCCGAGCATGTTCAGCATCGTGAGCTGCAGGTTCGTGAGTGGTGTGTGTTCTGGATATACGAGATGGCGGCCGCCCTTGAGCGTGCCCGAGCCTCCGCCGACGAGCAGCGTCGGGAGTGGACCGTGGCTATGGCGATCGCTGTTGCTGATGGCCGCGCCGTAAAGAATCATCACGTGATCGAGCAGCGATCCGTCGCCGTCCGGCGTATTGCGAAGCTTTTCCAGGTAATCGGTGAATAGCTTCAGGTGATACATCTGAATTTTGGCGCACTTCGCCATTTTCTCCGGGTCGTTCTGGTGATGTGTCACCGGGTGATGCGGCTCTGGAATGCCGATCTGTGGGTAAGGCCGCGGACTCTGCTCGCGGCCGTACATGAACGTGCTGACACGCGTGATGTCCGACTGATACGCCAGAAGCTGCAGGTCGTAGAGGAGCTCGGCGTGTTCGTCGAAACTCTCCGGAATGCCCGCAGGCCGCGCCACGTCGGGCACTTCTTTCGCGCTCTGCTCCTCGGTCTTCTGAATCCGGCGCTCCACGTCGCGGAGCGACGTCAGGTAGTCGTTCATTTTCCTGTTGTCCGCAGTGCCGAGTTTCCGCTGCAACTGCTTCACGCGATCCGTCACGGAATCGAGGATGCTGCGGTCCTGACGCAGACGCGCCGCGCGGACCTTCGGGTCTGTGCTGTCGCTTGCGCCGAACAGCCGCTCGAACACGAAGCGCGGGTTGTTCTCGGTCATCAGCGGCAGGGTCGGCGTGAGCCACGAGATCGTGCTGCTGTAGGCGCAGCTGTACCCGACGTCGCACGATCCGACGATGCTGTTCTCGTCCATTTGCAGCTGGAGCGACGAGATCTGGGTTTCGCGTTCGAACGCCCTGGCGGCAATCTGGTCCATCGAAATGCCGGACTCGACGACGGTATCTGATTTCCTGACATGCACGCCGCTCAGATACCCACCACATGCGCGGGAATGATCGCCGCCGCCGTCTCCCAGGGCCTCTGCCAGGTCCATGAAGAGGCCGGTGACCACGATCAGCTTGTCTTTAAACGGTTGCAGTCCGGCGAGGGTGGGCGAGAGCTCGAAATCGGCGCCCACGCCCTTCGGCAGCCATTTATCGTAAATAACGCCGTTGGGATGGTAGACGACACCCAGTCGGCGGATCGGTTTCGCCGGCGTATTCACCTGAGCCGTGAGCGCCGGAATCATCGCGTCGAGCAACGGCAGCGCCACGGTTGCGCCCATCCCTCGAAGAATCGTTCGGCGCGAGATTGCCTTCTTGGTCACGATCATGATCCTGTCCTCCTCATCCGAAACGGGGCGCTTTTCACAAGCGCGAGAATCGTCGATGACCAGCGGTAATCGTCGGCGGCTGCGGCCCGGACGATTCCGCGTATCGCCGGCGCGTCGTAGTGTTCCAGTCCGCGGCCGATCGCATAGGTCAATAGTTTATCGGTGACGGTCCTGACGAACTGCTCTTTCTGAGCGACCAGTGCGCGTCGCAACGCTGCAGGGCCATCGACCTTCGTGCCGTCCAGCAGAACGCCAGAGGCATTAATCGGCGTACCCGCGTCTGTGGTACGCCACTGTCCGAGTGCGTCGAAATTTTCCAGGCTCAGCCCAAGCGGATCCATTCGGGCGTGGCAGCTCGCGCACACCGGATTCTTTCGATGCACCTCGAGCATTTCGCGCACCGAGCGAGGTTTGCCATCTTTGCTGGTCTCATCGAGCGCCGGCACATTGGGCGGCGGCGCCGGCGGCGGCGCCGCAAGAATATTCTCGAGCAGATATTTTCCCCTGATCGTGGGTGCCGTCCGTGTCGAATAGGACGTCACCGACAGAATGGCGGCTTTGCCGAGCAGACCGAAACGGTTCTCATCGGTGAGTGTGACGGGCCGGAAATGGCTCCCATACACGCCAGAGATGCCATAGTGCCGCGCGAGCTGTTCGTTGAGAAACGTCTTGTCGGACGTCAGCAGCTCGACGATGCTCCGATCTTCTTTCAGCTGCGCATCGAAGAACAACTCCATTTCCTTGACGAACGCGACCCGCAGGTTGTCGTCGAACCAGGGAAACTTCTGGTTGAGATCCGGCGTGAGCAGCCAGACGTTTCGCGTCTGTAGCCATTCCTCGAAGAAGTTCTTTCCCAGGGCGGTGCGTGCACGCTTGTCGCTCAGCATGCGCCGGACTTGTCGATCGAGGACAGCCGGTTCGTGCAACTTTCCACCGATCGCGGTCTCGAGCAATTCGTCGTCGGGGATACTGCTCCACAGGAAGAACGAGAGGCGCGACGCCAGTTCGACATCCGGCAAGGCGTACGCCGTGCCGGGGGCGGCGCCGGCCGGCTCGGACGCAATCCGGAACAGGAAATCGGGGCTCACGAGAACCCGCTCGATTCCCGCACGAATGCCCGCGTCGAAATCGCCCTGCGCGCGCGCAGACCGATAGAAGCCGACGAGCGTTTGAATATCTTCGTTCGTCGGGGGGCGGCGATAGGCGCGCCGCGCGAGCGCGGAGAAAATTTTCGTCGCGCAGGCCGTCTCCGCGGCTCCGCTCGTCGTTGGGGGCTGGCAGACGAACAGCCGCCGCCGGCCGGGCGAGTCCGGTGATACGCGACCGCCGTAGGGCCCTCCAATGAGCAGCGACGATATAACCAACGGGTTGTCGCCTCTCGTCGTGTGCTCGCGGCTCCACACAGGGATAGAGTTCAGTCCCAATCCCTCGACTTCGAGGTTGTCAACTTTGACGATGGTCGCGATCACCTGCCGCATGCCTGCCTTGACGGGCGTACGCACTTCCAATCTGTCATCTGCGTTCGTCGCCGGGCTCCTGGAGTCTTGGTAGCGCTCCGGACCGTTCGCATCCGCGGCAGCGAACTCCGGTGTGCCGCCGACCGTCAGCTGGCCGACTCGCGAGCCGTCGACGCGGATTTCGATGTCGTTGCGCTCCTGGAGGCCGCGGATGAGGCCGGTGTCCGTGCGGTCCAGGCGAATCTTGAAGACGTATTCACCGTCCACAGGGAAATAGTGGCGCGCCGCGATCCCGCCACGTGAGCCAAGCGGAAATTCCTCTCCAAGCCTCTCGTTCTGCCAGAGCCATGTGGTCTCGTTCGAGTTATCTTTCAGCGCGGTGTAACGCTCGAACCCCGCAGGAATCGTCGGATCGCCAACAACGATCCGCGCGATCTTCGCGGCCGCCGCGAGATAACGGTCGAGCAGCGCGGGCTGCATTGAAAGGGCGTCAGCGTTGGTGTCAAATCCGAAGGCCTGTTCGTCGGGGGGCAGCATGGCTTTCGGGTCGATTTCCACTCCGAGAAGGTCGCGAACCGCATTGGCGTATTCCGTGCGGTTGAGCCGATGCAAGTCGGCCGTCCGGCCTGGATTCACGTGCGCCTCAGCGGCACGATCCAGCTCGTGTTCAAGCCAGGTCGATACGCGGTCGTACGTCGCATTGTCGGGTCGTCGCGCACTCGGCGGTGGCATCGAGCGGCTTCGGAGTTTCACGACAACCTTTTCCCAGGTGTCGGCCGAGTTGAACACGTTGTCGGCGTCCACGTTGTCGAGCGCAAGATTGGCAGTCTTCAGGCGCTGGTTGTGGCACATCACGCAGTACGCGGTCACAAAC
>JANMJM010000258.1:0-36283 GCA_031371345.1 Vicinamibacteria bacterium | reverse complement strand
ATAGCCATCGGCACCGGTGGCGGCCTTCGTTGACCGGCGCCGGCCCCATCGCCGCCGTCCTCGTTTTCTTTTTCGGCCGCCGCTGAAGTACACTGGGATACCGATTACTTATGAAGAAGACATTCCTTGCAACCGTTGCGCTGTGCGGCGTCATTGCCCTGAGCGCGTGTTCGAAAAATAACGACGCGCCGGCCGCAGGAACGCCCGGCACGGGGACAGACTCGACGCCCGCGATGGCCGACGGCACGGCGGCGAAGGACGTTCCGCAGGCTGCCCAAAATCAGCCGACGAATTATCCGCTCACGAAGACGATCGTCGTGCCGCCCAAACCGAAGTCGGGCGCGCCGCACGGCCCCGGTTTCGACATGCCGCTCATCGATCTCGGCGGCTACGCGCCGACCCGTCCAATGCCCGTGCTGCAGGATGCGCACATTTTCACCGCCGATCATCCGGAAGTCTCGAGCTTCATCCCGTGCTACTGCGGATGCGGACAGTCGGGGCACCAGGACAACGCCGACTGCTTCGTCCGTGCGCGCGACGCGCAGGGGAAGGTCACCGAGTGGGAGCCGCATGGCGCGGCGTGCGCCGTGTGCATCGACATCGCCGTGCAATCGATGAAGATGCGTAATTCGGGCGCCTCGGTCAGCGCCATCCGGCAGCAGGTGCAGAACGACTACCGTCCGCGTTTCCCGACGACGGAAACGCCGACACCGGCACCGCCAGCCGGAAAGTAACCTTGCCGGACAACCGCGCCGACGCCTTCGCACGGCTGTTCGAGGCGGTTCACGAAGGCGTTTACATCGGTCTTCTCAAGCCGCGCGACACAAAAACACTCGCGGCCAACCCCCATCTCAAACGGATGTTCGGCTACGGAGCCGAAGCGGGCGATGCGGACATCCGCCCGTTCGATCCCTCGCGCTTCGTCGATCCGCAGGCCCGCGCCGGTTTCATCGGTCGCCTCGAGTCCGAAGGTCAGGTCACCGATTATCTGCTTCGCTTGCGGCGTGTCGACAACTCGCCGGTCTGGGTGGAGGTGACGGCGCATGCGGAGCCGCCGACTGCCGACGGCGCGGTGCGCATCGACGCGCTCGTTCGCGACGTGAGCGAGCGGAAAAAGCTGGAAGATCAAACGCGCGATTTGTACGGCCAGTTGTTGCAGGCCGAAAAGCTCGCGGCCCTCGGCCAGACGATCTCTGGTGTCGCGCACGAGCTGAACAATCCTCTCGCGACCATTCTGACGTGGGCCGAACGACTGTCGCAGCGGCCGCTCGACGAGAACACCAAGCGCGGCGTCGACACGATCCTCAGCGAGTCGGAGCGGGCGGCGAAGATCGTCCGGAACCTGCTCACCTTCGCGCGCAAGCGCCAGTCGACGCGCTCGATGGTGAATCTGAACACCGTGTTTCGCGAAACGCTCGCGCTGCGAGCCTACGAACAACGTGTGACCAACATCAACGTCGTCGATGCGCTCTCGGGCGGTTTGCCGCACGTCTTCGCCGACGCGCATCAGGTGCAGCAGGTGCTGCTGAATCTCATTATCAACGCCGAGCAGGCCATGCTTGGCGCGAACGGCCGGGGCACGCTCACCGTACGCAGCTGGCACGATTCGGAACGCGAGTCGATCGTGCTCGAGATCAATGATGATGGTCCCGGCATCGCCGACGAACTGCAGCCGAAGATCTTCGATCCGTTCTTCACGACGAAAGAAGTGGGCAAAGGCACCGGCCTCGGGCTGACGGTTGCCTACGCGATCGTGCAGGAGCATGGCGGCCGCATTCGGCTGGCGTCGCATCCCGGCGCGGGCGCGTCATTCTGTGTCGAACTGCCCGTCAGCGGCACGCCGTCGCGTCCTCCTAGTCCGACGCCTTCACAGGCCGAGTTCGAGTCGTTGATCGGATCAACGGTGTTGGTGGTCGAGGACGAACCCGCGCTTGCGGCGGCTGTCAGCGAAGCCCTCACCGATGCCGGCTTTGTGGTCGATCGCGCCGGCGATGGACAGGAAGCGCTGCGGCGGGTCGATCGAAAGACATACGACCTGATCGTGTGCGATTTGAAGATGCCGAAGATCGACGGAATCCGTTTCTATCAGAAGCTGTCCACGATGCATCCGGATCTTGCGCGCCGCGTGATTTTCGTAACAGGCGACGTGGCGGGAACTGAAGCGGGAAAGTTCTTGCAGGAAAGCGGCTGCCGTTGGCTGGCGAAGCCGTTTAGGCTCGGGGATCTTCTAAGGACAGCGCGGGAAATTCTCGCGTAGGACGCGTCCTCGCGAAGGACGAGGTGTGATGGATCGGAGCGCACGCGCGCGGCCACGACGAGTACAAACAAAAAGCCCGGCGACATACGCGCCGGGCCTCTTCCGAACAACCGCGACCGAGAACTAAGGACTAAGGAGAAACGAACTACCTCGCCGCCGCCACTGGTACCCGAACCGATGCGACACGTCTCGGCGCCATGAAGGGCCGGCGCACGTTGGCGCGAGCCGCCTTGAAGACCACCACAGGTGTCGATTTTGCAACCATCGCCGCCGCAGCGGCCACCGCCGGCATCTCCGGAGTCGCCACACGCGAGGCAGGTAACGCCGCCTTCGCCATAACCGGCTTCTGATGGAACGCCAGCACCGCGCTCTTCAGCGCCGTCATCGCTTCGGCCGGCGCCATATCGGCCAGCACCGTGCGCAGCCGCTTGATAGCGCGCGCATGAAGCTGCGACACGCGCGACTCGTTCACGCCAATCTCGGCGCCGATCTGCTTCATCGTCACTTCGCCGTAGTAATAAAGAGAAATCACCTTCTGCTCGCGCGGCGGCAGCGAGTTAATGGCCGCATGCACTTTGTTCTGCATCTCGTGCCGCTCGTAAGCGGCGTCCGGCGCTTCCGGCTCTGACGGCACCAGCGCCGTCGGCAGACACGCTTCGTCGACGGTCTCGCTCGTGGCTAAGGGTGAGGTGGATTCAATCGTGTGGATGCGGACGATGGTGCGGCCGAGCCGCTTTTCATCGGTGCCGACTTTCTTGGCGAGGTCCGCCAGTGAAGGCTCGTGTCCGAGCTCGCGGCGAAGCACTTCGCGTGCGGCCTCGAGCTCGCGCCTGACGCGACGTACGCCGCGTGGCCACGCGTCCTTGCGGAGCGCGTCGATCATCGCGCCGCGTATGCGGCGCTCGGCAAAGGTCTCGAACTTGATGCCGCGCCCTTCATCAAAGCGATGCGCAGCGTCGATCAACCCAATGACGCCGTCCTGGACGAGGTCACCAACGTCGATCGAGTGGGGCATGGTCGAAGCCATCCGACGGGCCAGGGCTTCCACGAAGGGAAGACCGGCAACGATCCGACGGCTCGTTGAAGCGGGCATTGGTTGGGCGCGCATTTCGTTTTTGGCTCCTTGAGCGCCGGATATCCGGCGACGCCGACCTGTATCGCAAGCGGAGTACCAATTTGAAGACGAAGTGAATGCGAAAGATTTGTGACGGAACACGCTAAACGCTAAGGTTATGTAACAAAAAGACTTAGTCAGTGTGATGGGGGGCGAATGGAGAGGAAAACTGGACTATGTACCGCCCGTACTCCGTCAAGTATTTGACGAAAGACGCTAAAATCGTCAAATCCATGGCAGATTCTGATCACAGTTTTGGGTGTACTAAGTTGCAATTCTGCACAGTGCAAAAGTTAAAAACGAGAAGTCGCGGTCGTAACTAGCAGGGAAATGAAGGGATTGGACGTTCGACTTGCGGGGGTTCTCACTTTAGAACGAATCACACTTCTGATGCTCTATTCCCCATTTGCATCCGTATCTCTTTCGCCGTTCCCATGGCGTCGAGCACGCTGCTGACGACCTGCGTCGCGCGGGCGCGGCTGGTTTCGTCGGTCGATTTTGTTTCCATCAGCTCGGCGTGGGCCAGGATGATGCCGAGCTGATTGTTCAATCGATGGAAGAGCTGGCGAAGCTCCGGCGGCTGATCCATGGCACCCCGATCGAGCAGATCCTGAACAGAAAACGAGAGTCTATCCATTGTACCCCTTGGCCCCATGCCGCTATTCGCCTCGATCGCCGGTGGGCGGACCCACCGTGTGTCAGTGCTGAATCTGCGCCTGCACCTGCAGCTGCTGTGGCGCCCGCCAGAGCGAGTCAGCAAAGATGCGGACCGATCCGCCTGCCGTGCGCACGTACTCCACTTTGCCCCCCGCCATCCAGTTGTAGATGGTGCGGCGGCTCACTCCGACAACCTCGCAAGCCTTCATGATCGAGAGCGTCTGTCGTTCAAGTTCCACTGTCGTATCCTCCTGCAGAAACTGTATCGGACTCGATTTCCGAGGACTGTAGGGTTATCTCCCAATTCGCCATTTCCATGACGCCACTATCCAGCTTTTTTTCATTTAACTTTTGACTTTCGATTTTCTGTGTCAAACTCTTGACGCTTTCAATGGTCGATACCCGCAGACATCTTCTTCTCGTCGAGGACGAGGCTCCTCTTCGCCAGGCGCTCGCGGAGCGTCTCGCCGAGCACGGCTTCGAGGTCGAGCAAGCCGACACGGGCGAACAAGCCATCGAGCAGCTCGCGGAGTTTGCCTTCGACATCGTCATCACCGACCTGCGCCTCCCCGGCCTCGATGGCACGCGCGTCCTGGAGGCAGCCCTGCTTCGCTATCCCGACATCGTCGGCATCATCGTCACCGGATACGGAACGGTGAAGGATGCGGTTGAAGCGATCAAGCGCGGCGCGACCGACTTCGTCACCAAGCCGTTCCAATTCGACGAACTGCTGCACGCGCTGACGTCCGCTCTCGAACAGCGCCGGCTGAAGTCGGAGAACGCGTACCTGCGATCGCAGCTCCAGGAGCGCTACAAGTTCGAAGGCATCATCGGACGCAGTCCCGCGATGCGGACGCTTTTCGGATTGCTTGAAACCGTCTCGAGCTCGGCGAGCACGATTCTCGTGACCGGCGAGACCGGCAGCGGCAAGGAAATCGTCGCGCGCGCCATTCATCACAATAGTCCGCGTCGCGCGCAACGGTTTGTCGCGTTGAACTGCGGCGCGATTCCCGAGACGCTGCTGGAAGCCGAGCTGTTCGGTCACGTGCGCGGCGCGTTCACCGGCGCGATCGGCACGCGTCAAGGCCGCCTGGAGCAGGCGCACAAGGGCACGTTGTTTCTGGATGAAGTGGGGACGATGAGCGCGGCGCTGCAGATGAAGCTGCTGCGCGTGCTGCAGGAGCGCGAGTTCGAGCGGCTCGGCGATTCGCACTCGATTAAGGTTGACGTGCGCGTGATTGCGGCCACCAACAGCGATCTGAAGAAAATGGTGGCCCATGGCGAGTTTCGCGAAGATCTGTTTTATCGTCTGAACGTGATTCCGATCGAGCTGCCTCCGCTGCGCGATCGCAAGGAAGATATTCCGCTGCTCGTGCAGCACTTCCTGAAGAAGTTTTCGGAACAGGCCCAAAGCCAAGAGCCCAAAGCCCAGGGCCATGAAGTGAAGAGCCGCTCCTCGACGAGCTCGGGGCGCCCTGAGCTGGCCGAAGGGCGCCTGCTGAGCATTTCTCAACAGGCGATGCGCGCCCTGATGGCGTACGCGTGGCCCGGCAACGTGCGTCAGCTGGAAAATGCGATCGAGCGGGCCGTGGCGTTAAGCGGCGGGAGAACTCAGATCGAAACGGCCGATCTCACGCCGGAGATTTTGCAGGCATCCGAACAGGAGGCGTCCCCCGATTTAACGCTGCCCGAAGACGGGATCGATTTCGAGCATTACGTGAACCGCATCGAGCGAGAGCTTATCCGGCGAGCGCTGGAAAAAACCGGTGGGAACAAAGGCCGGGCCTCGCGGCTGTTGAACTTGAAGCGCACGACGCTCGTTGAAAAGCTGAAGCGCTTGGAGCCGCGTCACTAGAGACCGGACCATCCTTATGGTCTTTCACATTGTTCTGTTCCGTCCCAAACCCGCCGTCACCGACGCCGATCGCCAAGCGATGTTCGACGCGCTCTCGGCCGCCTCGATCAACATTCCCACTGTGCGCGGATTTCATGTCGGCAACCGCATCAAGCATGGCCGTCCGTACGAGCACTTGATGGAACAAAGCTATCCCTACGCGGCCGTTATCGAATTCGACGATCTCGACGGCCTCCAGGCGTACCTCAACCATCCCCAACACGAAAAACTGGGCGCGCTCTTTTATGAATTGCTGGAGGCGGGGTTGGTGTACGACTACGAGATGAATGCGCCGAAGGGGCCTACCGTGTTGAAAACGTGGTGATCATCCAGCCGGCAAGAGCGGGCAGCATCGCACCTGAAAACGCCCCGGACCTTGCTTTCAAGATGCTCGATTAACTGCGACGTCTACGACAGCAGCTTATACGGCAGATCGAAAATAAACCCGCTTCGCACCTGTTTACCGTCGAGATATTTCTTGATCTCGCCGATCGCGAGCACGCGCAAGTCTTCATCTTCCTCGAGTCCAGACAGCAAATCCTCGGGCACGATAAAGCGGCCGATGAGAACGTCGTCGCCGCGCTGAAGCCGCGTGCGCAGCGTAAACGTGCGGGAGATGTGATTGTGATGAGAGTCGGTCGACAGCCGCCAATGCTCGCCGGTGCTGTCGATAATGAGCTCGGCGTCGTAGGTGAGCGCGAGGTCAGGAAAGTGAACGGCCACGTAGGACATTATCGGTTCCGCCAACCGATCGCTGCACCAACGGCCGCATTGAAATTCATGCGCCTGAAATTGTGATCGGCCGACGCGATCCGTAAGTTCGATGTGTTGAATGATGAAGAACTTTCGACGATCGACGATCGACTATCGACTATGGGCCAACGCCTCCTCGACCACGTGGATGACGACATAGTCGCGTCCGTCGAATTCCTTCCGCAGACGGCGGCGCTCGCCCCTGCGACGGTCGGGATGGTGAGATTCCTTCCGGGTACGAGCCTCCCGTTTCCGGCGATCCCACACGACCCGGACGTTGATATCGTCGGCGAACTTTTCGGACAGCCGGAAGAACGTCTCGGTCTTTGTTCGATTCACAACAATAAGTTTCATGGCCTGTCGCGCATGGTGAACGGCCACGCCCCTATGACGAGCCGCTGGAAACCTTCCAAAACGCAAGCCGCGCACCACGCGCGTCAAACTGGCGTATCACGTCTAAACGCAATGGGTTAGCGCCGCATGACCCAGAGAGCGCCGACAGCGCCGATGTGACATTCGTGTTCGAGACTGGCACACATTTGACGATTAGTGAGTGTGGCACCGATAGATAATCGTGAGACCTGCATGATCGGGAAATTGGTATCCCATTATCGCGTGCTCGCCAAAATTGGCGACGGGGCCGCTGGCGTCGTCTACAAGGCCGACGACCTGTCGCTCGGCCGCGGCGTGGCGCTGAAATTCGTCACGCCGGAACAGTCGTGGGACACCTCCGCGATGCTCAGGTTCCAGCACGAAGCGCGCATGGCCTCGAGCTTGAATCATCCGAACATTTGCACGGTCTACGAAATCGGCGAGCACGAAGGATCGCAGTTCATCGCGATGGAACTTCTTGAAGGGCTCACGTTAAGCAGCGCCATTGCCGGCGAGCCGCTGGCGACCGTGGATCTGCTGTCGTTCGCGATCCAGATCTGCGATGCCCTCGACGCGGCGCACGCCGAAGGCATCGTTCATCGCGATATGAAGCCGGCGAATGTGTTCGTGACGAGCAGAAATCAGGTGAAGATTCTGGATTTCGCACTCGCGCAATTCAATCCGGCGCGTGTGCCTGTCGAACAGGCCAACGTCAAAGTCTGGGGCAGCGGCGCTGCCGGCACGGTGCCTTACATGTCGCCCGAACAGATCAATCAGAGCGCGGTCGATGCACGCTCCGATCTGTTCTCTGTCGGCATCATACTTTTTGAAATGGCCACCGGTCGCCGGGCATTCGGCGGCAAGAACATTGCCGACATCCAGCAGTCGATCTTGCGCGACATCACGCCGCAGCCTCGGCTCTTGAACCAGGCGATCCCGGAGGAGCTGAACCGCATCATTATTAAAGCGCTCGAAAAGAATCGCGAGCTGCGCTATCAAACGGCATCCGATCTGCGCGCCGATTTGCGGCGGTTGAAGCGCGACATCGAGTCGCAGGCCGAGCCAATACCCGCCAAGCCGGTGCCAAGACGAACCCTGTATTGGGAGTTTGCGCGTTACGGGATGGGTATTGCGATCGCGGCTGGGCTCATCCTGGTGGGGGTCGCGACGTTTCGACACAGCGGCGAGCCACCGCAAACGCCGCCAATGCCGCCCAGGCCAGTCGCGCGCGTGTCGAGCATCGTCCTGGCGCCAGCAGTGATACCGGAGCCAGTGGCCATCGCGACACCAGCGCCTGCGCCAATCAAGCCATCAACGGCTGCGCCGCGAACAAAAACCAACGCTGCGAAGGCGCCTGTCGGTCCTCCGCCGGTTGACGTTTCTGTGGCGCCCGCCGTCACCACGAAGCCGATTGATGCCGACGCCGCAGCGCAGGACCTTCGCATCGTTGGGACGATGATGAAATCTGGACTGCTGGACCAAGCGGCCGCAAAGCTCAGTGAGGTTGTCGTCGCCTATCCTGGTACCCAGGAGGCGCTCGAAGCATATTTTCTGAAGGCGGACATCCAGGAAAAACGGCATCGTCCCGATGACGCGATGGCGACCTATGTCGAGGTCGCCGAACGTTTCAAGGAGAACCCGCGCGCTGCCGAGGCGCTCTACAAATTCGCTCGCCTCGCGCTCCGTTCCACTCGTCCGGGGAAAGAGGTGGAAGCGCGCAAGACGTTTGGCGACGTGGCCAGCCGGTACGGAAAGACCAAGTGGGCCCCGCTCGCGCTGCTGGCGAAGGGCGAGATCGAGCAGACACAGGATGTGCCTGCGGCAATCGCAAGCTACGGACAAATCGCGCGCGAGTATCCAAAGAGCGATGTACACGCAGTTGCGTTGTGGCGTCTGGCTGGTCTCTATGAAAAGGAGAAAAGCTACGCATTCGCCGCCGATACGTTGAGCTATCTTGCGAAATCCCATCCTCGAAACGCCGACGAGTCGTGGTTTCGGGCGGCACAGATCTATCGCCGGCGTCTCAACGACCCCACCAGAGCACGGGCCGCGTATACGAATATCGCAGCCTCCTCGCGCTACTTCAGCGACGCTCAGAAATACCTGAAATCCGAGTGACCTACCGCGTTGGGATCGGCGCTGGCTGCTGGGCCTCCCGGCGGTAGTCGATCGTGCGGGTGGGCTTGCCCGAGTGGGTCGTGTCGAAGCCCACGGTCGCGAGCGCGCCGTCGGCGTATGTTTCCCACTTGTCTATTTGTCCGTCGTGATCACTATCTTCTTCAGCACGTACCAACGTGCCCTTCTCGTAGAACTCGGTTCGGCTGACTTTGCCGTCGCGCCGCGCGGAGACTTCGACCTTGCTGACCAAACCGTCGGTCCCTTGATAGGCCCAGGAATCGACGACGCCGTCATTTGCCGTCGACACGCCGACCTTCTGAATCTTCTGGTCGGGCCCGTAATACTCCCAGCGATCAATCTTGCCGTCTTCATCGTTGTCAATCTCGATGCGGACGAATTTGGTGCCGTCCATAAAGCTATAAATATTCGGCTTGCCGTCTTTCTTCGCATCGACGGTCAATTGACTTAACTTTCCGCTTTGCTTGTCGTAGCTGGCCTGCACGCGATCGTCCTTCGGCTCCGATGCGCAGCCTGAAGCGCCAACCGCGACGATCATGAAAAGAAGAAGAACTTTGGAATGGCCCCGAAGACGCCTCATCTTTCTGTACAGATTGCTGCGCTGAATGCCAAGCGCCTTTGCGGCCTCGGGAATCTTCCCGTGGTGTTGCGCGACCACGGCCGCGATGTAATCGGATTCAAATCGCGCGCGCGCCTGTTTCAGCGAGCCGTCGAGTGCGAACCATGTTTGATGGCCGTCGAGTCGCACGTGCGCGAGCACATCGTCAAGCTCGATGGTGTCTCCCTGTACGCGGTTCACCAATCCGTGGAGCAGAGACCGAAGCTCGGGAGCGTTGCCTTTCCAAGGCAACGCGGCAAGCAGGCTGGCAGCCGATTCGCTGAGCATCTTGGGCGGGATGTTCGTCTCCTGGCACAGCAGCGTCACAAAATGCGCGGCAAGCGACGGGATGTCGTCTTTCCGATCGCGCAGTGCGGGCACGTCGACGCGATATCCGGCGAGACGCTTGTGCAAATCTGGAAGAATGCGCCCATCGGCCGCCGCCGCATCGACTGAAGCCTCGACGGCCGCGATCACGCGATGATTCAACTCGACGCGCGTGCCTTCGTCCATGATCACGACCTCGCCGTCCCGCAGCACACGCGACAGCCGCTGCTGAACGCGCGCGGGTATATCGGCGACGTTCTGAAGGAAGAGCGTGCCACCTATGGATTGAAAGAGATGTGCGTTGCGGCGCACTCGCTCGAGCGCACGCCGCTCGCCGCCGACGCTGCTCTGGCCGGCGGTGGCGAAGAGCATCCGCTCGAGATCGGGCGGCAGGCTTTTCCCGCAGTCGAGCTTCACGAACGGGCCTTCGGCGCGGGGGCTCTGCGCGTGAATGGCGCGCGCGACCATTTCACGCCCGGTGCCTGGTTCTCCGGTGACGACGACGTGACGGCGATCGGCGGCAATGCGAGACACCTGCTCCATCACCTGACGCATCGCCGCCGACTGATCCATGACCGCCACTTTAGAACCGGACACCCACGTTGAAACGATACACTCGCGGCGTCGTGTACGAGAAGCGATCGACCGGCAGCCCGAAGTTGGCGCCTTTCACCCAGTTCGTGCCTTCGACAGGTGTCGTGGTGAACGGGTTGAAGGTCTGCCGAATCGTCACGGCCTGGCCAATTTTGTTCAGCTGGGTTCCGCCGCCGTTGTTGAATACGGTGCCGCCGCACGCGCAGAGTTGCGACTGGTTGAACAAATTGAGGATCTCCGCGTGAATGAACAACTCGGCGCCGCCGCGCGCGAACGGACGGACGCTGTAATTCAGCGCGAAGTCGGTGCGATAGGTCGCCTCGGTATGAAACGCGTCGCGCGCGGTGAAGAAGTAATCCCATAGCGCCGTGCGTCCGCCATCGGGCGCCGCGTACCCTGGATTTGTCACGTACGGCTTCGTGTCGATCGTGCCTAGCGCGCCGTAAGGTGCACCAGAACCCATCTGCTGGACCGCTCCCAGGCTCAACGTTCCGCCTTTCGTGCCAAGCGGCCGCGTATACGTGCCCCAGAGGCGCATCCGATGCCGCTGGTCGATACTGAGATCGCCAACGGGCCGATTCCACTTCGGTTCGTTGTACTCAGGGTAGTAATTCACGTACGCCACCGTCGCCGCGTTGGTCGATTCGCCGTCGAAATTCCCCCACGTGCGCGACAGCGTGTAATTGGCTCCGATGTCGACGGACGATCTCGGGCGATAGGTGCCCTGCAGCGTCATGCCGGCGTGCCGGCGCTCGACCCCGTTGGTATTCTCGATCAGCTTGCGATCGAACGTCGCACCGACGGGATTGGTCACTTTGCCTGTCGATTGATCGACATGGTTCGCATAGAAATTGCCAAATCTCCGGTACGTCACGTCGGCACGCAGAGAGCCGCGGGCGCCGAATTGGCGCGCCACACCTCCCGCCACTTCTTTCACGCTCGGCGACTTCAGCGATCCGCCGACCGTCGTCGCCACGCCCGGTATATCGGCGGAGAGGAACGGACGCGTCGTGCCGCCGTTCTGATTGAACCAGTCCATCGCCTGCTGAATGGCGGCGGCGACCGGCACGAGCGGCAGGGACGGATCCGTGTTGATCGACGGCCCCGAGTACAGGTACTGGAAGGTCGCAGGTACGCCGGCCGACGTGACGTCGGCAATCGTCGTCGCCACAGCCGCCGCATACCGCGCCACGCTGCCAGTGACCGACCACACGCCGTTTCCACGCACGTCCCACGTGGCCGCTGCCCGCGGGCTGACGCTGCTACCGGACGCGACACGTTTGCCTCCTGCATCGTCTGCGGCGTTTTTGTCCCACCGCAGACCGAGCGTGACCGTCAGACGATCGCTCGCGCGCCACCCGTCGTTCACATACAGGGAATGCGTCCTGAAATTACTTCCCTGGCTCAGCACGCTGATGGGATCGTTCTGGATGATCGTGCTCGACGCCGAGCTCGTCGTGCTGGATTGAAACACGGGATAAATCGTCGTCCCGACGAGCATGGTGCCCGTTCCCAGGATTCGGAAATCGCTCCCCGATTGATGGTTGTTCGAGAAGCGCTTCTCGTTGAAGCGGTCGTATCCCGAGACGAGGCTGTGCGCGCCGTAGCGTTTCGTTGAGGCAAAGTAGGACGACTTCACCACGATATCGTCATTGTCGCGCTTCTCGCCGCCGCACACGCCGCAGAAGGTCGGCGAGTTGTAGCGGAACGCCGTGCCGCCGCGCGACCGATCGATCAGGAGTGTGCCTTTAATGATGTCGGTGAACTGTGAGCCGGAGTTCTTGAATGTCAGGTGCCGCCCGGAATACTGCGCTTCCACGAAGAAATTCGGCTTTAGCACGCCGCTGTAATGAAACGACAGCAGGTCTTGCGGCACGTGCCGGTTTACCAGGCTGGCGATGTCCATCACGTTCTGGGTCGCTTGTCCGCGCTCCTCGAATTGGAGGGCGAGGTATCCGGCTTTCACCGTATGGCCCGGTCGCGGCGAGTAGGTGACCTTCCCTTCGTAGCGCCTGTCGTCGGCGACGCGCGAATAGGGAAGGAGCGTGACCGCCGTCGTTCTTGTCTCGGTCTGCTTCTGCAGCCGCCCAGCCGTAAAGAACCACAATCGGTCCCTCGATATCGGGCCGCCAATCGTGTACTCGTGTGTCGGCACCACCTTCGATACCAGCTTCGTTCCGGCCACGACCTCGATCGGCGTCTTGGTGCGCCACGCATCGTTATTGAAAGATGCGCGGTACGAACCCGAGAACGTGTTGCCGCCCGATTTGGTGACAGCGGTCACCAAGCCGCCACCGAAGCGCCCGAATTCGGCCGAGACGCCGGAGGTGGCGATGGTCACCTCCTGGATCGCGTCTTCTATATATAAAGGTTGCGGCTGACCGCGAAGGTTTTCATTAATGACCGCGCCGTTCAGCACAAATAAGTTCTCAAACGAGACGGCGCCCCCGATCGAATAGTTCCCGTTCGGGCCCGTCGGGTGGACGCCGGGCGCCATCAACACAGAGGCATCCAGCGTCCGGTTGGTGGGAAGCGTGGAGACGAGCGTCTGCTCGAACTTCGTTGCAACAGCAGCCGTCTCGACGAAGTTCGTCAGATTGCCGACGACCGTGACGCGCTCGCTGACGGCACCGAGCGTCATGGTCGCATCGAGCGGAACCGTCTCGGTCGGCGCCACGCTAACCGTGCCGGTGACTGTCTTGAACCCACTCAGCTCGAACAGCACGGCGTAGGTACCCGGCGGCAACAGCCCGACAATGTAGTCGCCGTTTTCGGAAGTAAGCGCCGTCCGTGGTCCTTGAAGATTCGGCGATGTGGCCGTAACGGTGACGCCAGGCACCACGAGCCCGGCCTGATCGACGACGCGGCCGGAGATGGTGCCTGTGGGATTCTGCGCCGACGCAAGCGCGGGCACGAGAAGCCACAACCCTCCCGCGAGGCACATCGTGAACCGTCTCATCGTTAACTCCCTTCCGCTGCGACGACCATTAGCCGATCGGAGTACCCACCAACACCGCCGGCTGGTCGAGGTCGGTCAAGCGATCGACGATACCCGTAAACGCTCCCTCACTTACTTTCCTATATGTGACAATCTTGAATCTGAGGCGGCCATCTTCGTCCATTATGGCCGCCCGTGGGACCGTCACATTCACACCGTTCGCCACAGTGTCCATCGCTACCGTCTGCACAAACTGCAAGCCTCCGCAGGTGTTCCCGTTCGCGATGTAAACCTTTGCCATCCCTTCACCGATTCTGATGAAATAATCCGAACCAAGCACCGTAGCGTCGTTCGTGCACGAGGCGTCGATGCCTGGATAACCTGAGCTCGCGTTTTTGTCGGTATCCAGACCAAAGTCGATGTAAGTTGTCGCCGCATTGAACGTGCCTGGAGCAAATCTGACCTCGAAGATCAGGTTGCTCCCGCTCACTTCTGCTGCGACCGCCCGCAGATCCGGATTTTCAGCGACGCCAGCATCCCCGACCGCGTCAGTGGCGCCGTAACCGGACACCAGCGCGCACGCTGAAAATTCAGACGTGTTGCTGAAGGGATCGGTTGCGGTGGCCGTAACCCGATCCCCGGTATTCAACTGAACGTCTTGCACAAACGACGCATAGCCGTCGGAGTTTGTCGTCACGGTAAACGTCGACACCACGTTCTGCCCTTCGCCAAATCCGGATGCATCGCACGCCCCGCTGGAATAGAGCTGCACCATAAACGTTGTGTTGGCCGCGCTGTTGAGCGTGCCAGTGACTCCTATCGGATTGGCAGTAGTGATGACTGGGAAGTTCTGCAGGTTGTTGGGGCCGGGGTCGGCGTCCAACGGATCGACAAAGTTGTTGTCCGTCACTCCATCCCCGTTCAGATCAATTGCGAGGTCGGTGTTGTTGACGAACGTGTTGCCTTGCAGCAGATTTCCGGTATTTCCATCACCGGTGATCTGCACGCCGTCACCGGCATTGCCGTTGATCGCGTTGCCCACAATGCGGTTTCCTGTGGCACCGTTGCCAAAAATCATGATCCCATTCCGGCTGTTCGCGGAAATGTTGTTCGACCCTCCGGTCCCGACCAGCGTGTTCGCCACGCCGTCGAGGGTCAGGCCACGCACGTTTTCGCTGATGAAATTATTCTGGACGACGTTACCGTCCCCGTTGCTGTCCTGATTACCAATGTCTGTGCCACCACAGAACCCGCCGACGTTTCCGCAGAGAGCGACGCCGGCAAATCCGGTATTGTGAGCGACCGTGTTGCCAATCACCGCATTGCCCGGCGAACGGCGGATGAATATGCCGCTCGCTGTGTTGGGTATGCCACCCGTGAGGTTTACGTTGGTCCCGATGTAATTTCCCTGCACGACGTTGCCCGTTGAGAACGCGCCGTCGATCCTCACACCTTCGCTGTTTCCTGAGATGAGGTTCCCAGCCCCGCTCGCACCGCCGATCACGTTGTTCGGTGAATCGATCACCTGCACGCCGTTGCCAGAATTGGGTGCGGCCGTCGTACCCCCGGCGCTCGTGCCGATGTAGTTCCCGCGCACGATGTTTCCTCCCGTGCCTTGAATCAATATGCCGTGGCCTCGGAACGATTGGATCACAAGCCCTTCAACCATGCTGTTGCCCGTATTCAGCACGAGTCCGTTCGCTCCTGCACCCGCATTCGCGCCGTTGAGCACAATGCCGGGTGCCGACGATTCCCCAATGAAGCCGGAAATGACGAGCGGATCCGTAATTGTGGGGAGTGCGCTCAACGGAGAAATCGTCGTCGTTGGAACGGCGAACTTAATCGTGTCCTTGTATTCGCTATTTTGATTCGCGTCGAGGATAGCCTGCCTGAAGGAACCGGGGCCAGTATCGGCGGTGTTGGTCACAATCAAGATCCCGTTGATGCGGAACGTCGCCGATGTTGCCACCGGCATACCCGGACTTGTCGCTCTCAACGTGTAACCCCCGCCAATCTTGTTGATTGAGAGCGCTGAGAAAACCGCGACTCCGCTGCTGTTGGTTATCGCCAGCAGCGTTCCGGATAGGATTGCCCCTTCCGGACTGCTTGCAAACGAAATGGTGACCGGCGCCGACACCAAAGGCGCGCCGGCGGCGTTCAGCGCTCTCACTGAGATCGCGGGGCTGATGATCTGGCCAACCGGGGTGTCGCTTGGCTGCGTCACAAACGACAGGCTGGCAATCCCGGCGGTCGTCACTGTCATGCTCAGCTGCCGCGACGCCGTCTGGACTGGGCCAGAGAGTGGCGAGTCGTGCACTTGCACTGTAAATGTGTACGTTCCAGCCGACGTCGGTGTGCCCTGCAGTACGCCGGTCGGGCTCAACGTAATGCCTGGGGGAAGATTGGATAGTTCCCCGCCGACCTCACTCCATATGAACGGCTCCCTGCCGCCGCTGGCGAAGAGCTGGTAGCTGTACAGCACGCCTGTCCGCGCAAGCGGCACTGCGCTGGTGCCAATCGAGAGCGACGACGTGAGGACGGGCGGCTCGGTAATGCCGGCCGCCGCATCGTCGGTGTTGACGGCATTCTGCTGCGCTGCAACCAAGACGTTAGCGAGCGTCAGGTCTGGCGCAGTTAGATTGATCTTCCGGATGCGGACGATGATGTCGGCCTTCTCGCCTGGCGCTAGCGGAAACGTGGCGGTGCCTGGAGCAGAACTGTCGATTTCCGGGCTGTCGATCTCAGGAGCGTCCGGATTCACGTTGAGCAGATTGACCAGTACTTTGCTCGTCGGGACGGACGTCGGCGCGCAGTTCGCATTAACCGCGCGCAGGTCGTACCGGCGGCGCACGATGATCTGATAGTTGAATGCCCCCGGCGCCACGCCCTTGACCAGTGATTTGGCGTTGTAATGGGCTGTCGTATTGCCGGTGTTGGTCATCTCGACCATCATGTCTTGTATCGGCGCCTCGTTCAGGAAGGCGCTGTCAATCTCCGGGCTGTCGATTTCTGGACTATCGATTTCCGGCGCGAGGATATCGCCGCTGTCGATTTCCGGCGACCCGAGTCCCAGGCTCTTGAGCGTCACACTGTCGATTTCGGGGCTGTCGATCTCGGGGCTGTCAATCTCCGGGGCGTTGACGCCGCGGCTGTCGATCTCGGGGCTGTCGATTTCCGGCAGGTAGATCTCGCGGCTGTCGATTTCCGGACTGTCGATCTCCGGCGCCGAGCGATCGCCGTTGAGGTAAATGGCCTCGGTGGCGCCCACTTCCGTGCCCGTCAGCTCTATCACGTCGACCCGGATCGTCGCTTTCGGATCGAGCGCTGTGGCCGTCGCATCCTTGCGGACAAAGACGGTGCGCGCGACGCTCGAGTGACGCGGGATCATCAGCGGCTCGACGATCGTCTGGGTGGCAAATTGATCGAACGAGGCGGTGCCGCCCGCAGGTTGACTGGGGATCTGCAGACGGAAGCTCTTCAAGATCTCGCTGTCGTTCCGTACGTACACCACGAAGCTGCGCGGCACCAGTCCCAGGACCTTGTTCCCGCTCGGCGAGCTCGCGGCAAATCCGACGAGACCGCGCGCGGAGTAGATATTCTGGTTGGAGGTGCCGGTCTTGAAGACGTCGCCCTGTGCAACGCAGGCACTGCGATCCTGCGTTGGGTCCACGATACTTTTTGTCCCCAGTCCGAAATCGAGCACACCCGGCTTGGTTTGGGGCACCAGGAATGGGACCGACCCGTCGGCGTTGAGCTCGGTTTTTTTGACCTCCCGCATGTCGCGATTGTCGGTCCACGTAAACAGGACTGTCGGCGTCGTCGGGACCGTCCCGTTATTCGGCGTCCAGTTCGGCCGAGGAGGTGTGGCTTTTAGATCGGGCGGCAAATATGCGCGTGTCGCGATGTCGATGTAGTCGCCGTCGAACGGAACCGTGCTCCTGCGCGCCCAGCGACGGTTCACCGCGTTCCACTGGAGCTGAACCGGCTCTCCAGGAACCGTCGGCGAGATCGAGGGCGTCTTGCCCATCAGATACCGCGACACTCTCGTCACGTCATTGCCGAAATTCGGTGCGGCGATCGGATCGGCGATCGCGGCGCGCACGTCGGCTGTGTGGCGGCGCGCAGGCGGATTGACCGCGGGAGGATTCAGTGTTGGAGGATTCGTCTGCAGGTACAGATTGGCTTCATCAACATACTTGCGGAATACGCCCGACACGTCCTCGGTGAAGTCGACCCACGCTAGAAACAATTTGCCGGCCGTGAACGCCACTGACGGAAAAATCTGATGCTCGCCGGTTGGCGACGGCACAGCGGCCTGCGGTAATGACCAGTTCACGCCGTTCAGCGAGGTCGACATCATGATGCGTGATGCACCCTCCGGGTCGCATGCGCCGTTCGCGAGTCGCTTGCGTTCGGCCCACGCGAGATACGCGCGGCCCGCGGCATCCATCGTCATGGTTGGAAACGCCGTTGTTCGAAACGAATTGGCGCTCGTACCCTGATCGAAGGGACAAATCTCGGCGACGACCTTGGGAGCGCCCCAACTGTTGCCGTCGTTGGTCGACGCGACGGCCAAGATGGCGTCGCTGCCGGGTGTGGTCGCATCGAGGTGCACGCGCCGCCACGCAGAGACGATCCGCTGGGTTCCGGTGACGGGCGGCTTGGCGATCGTGAGTCCGTTGTTTGGTTCGGTGACCGCGTTGATCTTTTTGGGGGTGCTGAACGAGAGGCCGCAGTTGGTCGACTTGGAGTACATCAGGTCTGAAGTTTTGTCGCCCGCGTCCTGGAAGATCGAATACGCGAGGTGGACGATGCTGGCCGGCACCGTCTGCGTGACATATTGTTTTGGCTGCCAGCCGGGCCATTGTTTGCTCAACCAGTCGCTCACGAGCTTGCCCCACCACGTCGATGCCCACAACGGCGTCGTGCCATCGGCGTCGGTCGCCACGATCATCGTGCACGTCTGGCCCGCGGGTGCCGCCTCTACGTAGATCCACGGCTTATCGATAAATTTGGGCGCCGACTTCAAATCGACGATCGTGGTGCGGACGAACTTGAACGGCATCGGATCGTTTTCGCGGTTGTCCAGGTCGATGAAGGTCGAGACGAACACCGAATTGACTGACTTGTCCTTCTTGAAGGCGATTCCGCTGTGAAACGCCACACCCGCCGGTCCGGAACGCAGCGTGGCATCAGCGGCGGCGCGGAAATCGAAAAGCTTGAACCAATGCGGCTGCGGGTCCAGAAAGAACCCGGGATGCAACGTGCTTTCCCACGTGTCGCCGCCGTTCTTCGACTGGAGGACCGCTTGCCACGCATCACGGGTCTCGGACGTTGCGCTCACACCTGGCACGTCCACCATCCGGTAGGTGTTGGAGCCGCAGATGATGTGGTCGGAACGACGCGACGAGATTGTGCACGATGGCTCGTTGTCGGCTCGGCCCAGAATATCGCCACGCACTTCGAACGGATTCAGTCGAAGAATCTGTTCGCCTCCCAGCATGTTCGAGTTTCGTCCCACGATGAGTGTCGGTGAGGGAGTTGGCGGAGGCGTCGTTTGCGCGCTCGCCGGAATGGCGGTGGCCGCCAGGGCGCACGTGATTACTACCAGGCGGAAAGACACGAACACGCCGCCGGTCGAAGGCTGAGCCATCGGGACGCCTCCCAAAATTATGTTGTGCGACCGTATGGGCGCACTTTTTACACTCTCTGGTGTGACGGACGAACTCTAAGGTGAGTTAGGGTCTGTGTACTAACACAATACGACTTTGAGGGTCAATAAAAGTCGTGTGCGTACAGTATCTTACGAAATTGTCAGGCGTAAGGCGGCGAGCCGGCGGGTGGCGTCGACCGCCAGCGGATCGCCGCTTGGCGTAGGACGAAGGCTGAGGAATCGGGTGAATTCGTCCACCGCCTGCTGTTTCAATCCCAGGCCTTCGTGCGCGCGCGCCATCCAGTAGGGCAGAGGGGCGAGATACCTGGCTGTCGGCACATCGTCGAGGAAGAGCGCCGTCGCTTCCCCTCTGCGCTTCACACAGGTCTCGAGTTCGGCGAGGCCTTCGGGATAGCGGCCGGCTTCGACGTACGCGGTTCCGAGCACGAAGTGCGTCAACCACAAATCGGCGATTTTCTGACCGGCGCGCAGCGCGTCAACCGCATCGCCGCTCGCTCCGTGCCGGATAGCGATTTCGCTGTTGACGACGTGCGCGTAGACCCGGCTGTATCCGCTGATGTCGTTGTTCAATGTTGAGGCGAGCTTTTTCGCGTCGGCTTCGCGACCGAGCGACAACAACAGGCGCGCCGATGGAAGAAGCGTCGATTCGTCTTTGCCTGCAGTTAGCGCAGACGCGATGGCGTCTGCCACTTTGCGAGTTTGCCCCAGTCCGCGGTACGCTTCGGCCAGAAGCAGGTACTTGTTGGCCAAGCCTTTGGTGTTCTGCGCGTTCGCGTCGGCGTCGATAGCGGAGGTAATGAGCGGCACGGCGTCGGCGTACCGGCCCCGATACAGCGCCAGATCCGAGAGTCCGATCGCCGCAATCGATTTCCCTGGTGCACCTGTCGCCGACATCGCCTCGTACGCACTCTTCGCCTTGTCCGGCGATTCCTCGATCGCCGAAATTGCTAGCGGCAGGTAGGCGCGGTAGTAGGAGGGATCGATCTTGATCAGCTGCTCGGCCTGACGGCCAGCCGTCTGAAAATCGCTGGCATACATCGCGTACAACGCAAGATTGTTACGATTTTTCGGGGAATTTGGATATAGCTCCAGCGCTTTCCGCCCTTCTTCGACGGCCTTTCGGAAATTCAGCACGTAGAAGTAGGAGACCGCCAGATTTTCCGTGCGCGACACGATCCGCCGGGTACAGATCGATCAGCTTTGTATAGTTCTGAATCGCGCCATCGTAGGATCGCGCCACCGTGAGGTAGTACGTTCCGTATGTGCGGTACTTCTCGCGCTCGGTCATTTTGCCAACGAGGGAGAACGCGCGTTTGTAAAGCCGCTCGGTTTCGTCGCGGCGGCCAAGGTAATAACTCGCGACGGCCCAGCTCGCGTATGCGCGCGCAAACGACGGATCGAGCTCAGTCGCGCGCTGAAATAAGGGTGCCGCTTCCTCGTACTTGCTGTTGTTGAGCAAGTCCTGCGCGTGCCAATACGTGTTTGCGGCTTCAAGCGAGCTCGACGTGAATGTTTCCTGCGCCGTCTCGCTGCCTGCCGTCGCACTGCGGTCGCCGAGAGAGGCGCGCACGTAGGTGCCGGCAATGTTGACCGCTTCGAGCACACGATCCTTGCTGGCCGCGGTCGCGTTGGCCGTCGCCAGCGTCTTACCAGGAACGGGATCGATGCTGTTCACCGTGATGGCGTAGCCGTTGCCGTTTTTTTCAACAGAGCCGGCGAGGACGAGCTTGATGCCCTCTCTTTGCGCCAGCAGCCGCGCCTGCTGGAGATCGAGAGTTTTGCCTGGCGAGAGTTGCGCGAGGAGCTTGCGCGCTTCATCGCGCGGGTAAAGGTTCACGAACGACGCGCGCTCCATCGCTAGGCCCAACGCCTGTTCCGCGACGTCTGGCAGCACCGCGCCATCGGTGTTGTTTTGGAAATCGGCGACGAGCACCGACAACGGAGGCGGCTGAGGAGGCGGCGGCGCCGGTCCTCGTCCAAAATACAAAGACAGCGCGACGGCGGGAATCCCGACGAGAACCGATAGCGCCAGCGCGGCAACCGTGCGCGATATCGACTTGCCGCCAATCACGGGCCACCACTCGGGAATGTCGACGCGCGTGGATGGAGGCAGCGGAATCCCAGAATCGTCGAGCGCGTTCAGGGCTTCGACGAGCTCGGCTGTCGTTTGAAACCGATCTTGCGGATCGGGCTGTAGACAACGACTGACGATCTCGGCGAGCGCTTCCGGTAGTTCCTTCAGGTTGACGGTCGGCGCCGGGACCGCCTCGTCGGTCGTCAATCGCCGGCGGCCCGTTGCTTCACCGATAAATTTCCGGCCCGCCAGCATTTCGTAGAGGATGAGCCCGTAGGCGTAAATGTCGGCGCGATGATCCACCTTGCCGCCACGCGCCTGTTCGGGGGCCATGTACTGCAACGTGCCGAAAATGCCGCCGCCGCCCTCGGCGTCCGGATCGGCCGATCGCGCGATGCCGAAGTCGGTGATAAGGGCGTGATCGCCCTCGAGAAGAATGTTCGGCGGCTTCAGATCGCGATGGACGACGCCGGCGTCGTGCGCGGCCGCCAGGCCCGCCGCGATTTGCCTGGCGAACTTCAGCGTCTCCTCGACGCTCAACTTTCCGGCGCGGTCGAGGCGGTGCGCCAGGTCTTCGCCTTCGACGAACGCCATCGTCAGGTATTTCGTGCGGTTCACTTCTCCGAGATCGTGAATACGGATGACGTTCTTGTGCGTCACTTGCCGTGCAAGCACGAGCTCGCGCTTGAATCGGCTCTCTGATTCCGCACTGGTGGCCCTGCTGCCGCCCGACTCGTCGGAGCGAATCACTTTCAGCGCAACAGCGATGCCGAGCTCCTGGTCCCACGCCTGGTAAACAGCGCCCATGCCGCCGACGCCGAGCAGTTTCACCACGCGATACCGCGGCCCAAAGTTTTCGCCGACCGCTATGGGATCAAGGGGTGCTTGATTGCGTCGCTCGCGCGGAATGTAGGTCTGGTCGGTGGTGAAAGCGCCCTGGCCCGTGCCGTAGCCGGTACGCAGCAGGTCTGTGGTGTCGGCACCACAGGCCGAACATTTCGGTGAATCGGCTGGCGTCTCGACCCCGCAGCTTGCGCACATCATGGGGGGAGCCACATTATGGCTCAGAAGTCAGCCGGTGAAGAATTGCGTGATGATGTCTCGCGTTTGCTGAATCGACGCGGCGGCGTTGATGGCCGTCCGCAGATGGCCTCCGTTGTACAGACCTTTGGAATACCACGACATGAGCGCGCGCATCTTGTTGATGACCCAGCGCTCGTGCGACGCGCGGGCGCGCGAATCGCCTGCGGTTCCGGCTTTGTGGCGAAATCCTACCGCTTCGTTCTCGCCTTCGTTGAGCAGCAGGTCCATATAGTCGAGCAGAAAACGTCCGCGCTCCTCCAGCGTGACGTCGCGCATGGGACGGCCTTCTGCGAGATCGGCGGCCTGCGCGAGAATCCAAGGATTGCGCAGGACGCCGCGTCCGACGAGCACGCCACTCACGCCCGTCTGCATGCGCTCGAGAATGTGTTCGGGCTCGATGCAGTCACCGCTACCGAGCACAGGAATGTTCAACGACTCGGCCACGCGATCGATGAGCGACCAGTCGGCGTTTCCTGAGTAGGACTGCTCGGCCGTCCGACCATGCACCGCAACGGCCGCGGCGCCGGCGTCTTCAACGCGCCGAGCCAAATCGGGCGCATTGATCGAGCCTTCGTTCCAGCCTGCGCGCATCTTCACGGTGACAGGAATTTTCACTTTCTTCGTCATCGCTTTGATCACGCTGGCCGCGTGTTCCGGCTCGCGCATCAAGCTGCAGCCCGCGTTGTGCTTCGCGATCTTTCGGACCGGGCACCCCATATTCACGTCGACGATGTCGGCGCCGAGGCTTTCCACAATTTGCGCGGCATCGGCCATGGTCTCCGGATCGCCGCCGAAAATCTGGATCGAGACCGGCCGCTCCTCTTCTGTGTACTCGGCAAATTCGAGGGTGCGATCGATACCCCGCACCAGCCCTTCGGAGCTGACCATCTCGGTGACGACGAGCCCGCAGCCGCCCTGCCGCTTCACAAGGCGTCGGAAGGCAGAGTCGGTCATGCCGGCCATGGGAGCCACAACAAAGGGAGAGGACAGCTCGACGTTGCCGATCTTGATCATTGCTTGGGTATCAGTATAGCTGCGCGGGGTGCGCGGGCCAGTTTTCGCTGATAGGCGTTGGCCTTGCGTTGGGGCTGGCGACGATGGCATCGTCGTCAAGAGATTGGCATCATATCGTCCGAGAACTGATAGGCAACCTCAAAGTTAAGTTTTCCACGGAATTGTTGGCGATTGCTTAACACGCACAACCACAAAGTTAAGTGTTTGTTGAATCACTTGCGTTTAGTCGACACGCTTAACCATAAGGTTGCTTATTGATTCCGGGGACATCCGACAACCTCGGAGGCACCATTGGAGAAATATATGGCACGTCAGCGACTCACAATCCAGGCACGCGCCGCAAACGCCGCTGCACAAACGGAACAATCCTTACCGCCTCGATCTGATCTTCCAGGCGCTCGCCGACCGTCATCGACGATTGATGGTGTCTACGCTGTCAACCGGTCCAGAGACGGCGTCGGAACTCGCGGGGCTCGCTGCGGCAACGATGCCGGCAGGCATGAAACACATTCGGTTACTCGAAGCCAGCGGCTTGATTCAGACGGAAAAAGTCGGGCGCGTCCGCACGTGCTCGCTGAACGAGGGCGTACTGGAAATGGCGAAGTCCTGGCTCAATACGGCTTCACGTCAGCCGCGTCGACTTCAACGCTGACCCCTTGGCCGATGAGCTCAACCGCGAGAATCAGGCGCGCATGCGCGCCCTTGCGGACGAGGCGGCCGATCACGCCCTTCAGCGCGCCATGCTTCACCTCGACCATCTCGCCTTCGCGGATCATGGGGCAGGGATCGTATTGCAGATCGCTTTCAACGAGCCGGCGGATGCTGTCGATCTCGTGCTCGGGGATGGCGGCCGGCTTGCCTTCGAACGACACGATGTTCACCACGCCGCTGCATTTTAGAATCGCGAGCGCGTCATCGACATTGAAGCGCGCAAAGCAGTAGCCTGGAAAGAGCGGCCAATCGATCTTCTTCTTACGATCTTTCCAGCGGCTCCAGCGCGTCACGGTGGGAAGGAAGGCGTCGTAGTGCTTGCGTGCGAGTTGCTCGCGAACGACCTGCTCGTGACGCGAACGCGTCCAGACCGCGTACCAATCCATTAGTTGCCGACAGCTGGCTCCGTCGCGGCGGCCGGCGGATCGGTCGACACGCCCGCCTCCCAGGCCTTCTTAATCTCATCGTTTTTCCATTCGATGATGGCGGTTGCGCGCAGCTTTTTCAGATATTTCTGCATCTCGGCGCCTTGGCGCTCCTGCGTCAACCGCTGGGCAATCTGACCGCGCGCCTGATCGTAGGGAATCGTCGTGCCTTCAATCGTCGATTCGAGCTTCAGAATTTCCACGCCGCTCGGCACGCGCACGACCGGGGTCACCTCGCCTACCTTCATCGCAGCGAGCATCCTGGCGAGCGCTTCGTCGAGCTCGGTCTTCGGAATGGGACCGATGAGTCCGCCGTTGGCCTTCGACGGTGCGGCCGACAGCTCGCCCGCCAGTTTCTCGAACGACTCCCCCTTCATAATCCGCGCGCGAATCTCTTCGGCCTTCTTCGACGCATCATCGAGCGCGCCGACGTTGATGCCCTTGGGATCGGTCGGCACCGCCACCAAGATCTCGCGCAGCGTGACACTCGGCGTCGTCGCGAAGTCGGCAAGGTGAGCGTCGTAATACGCTTTTTCTTCGGGCTCGGTGACATCGATGCGCGTCGCGACTTCGCGCGACTGCAACTGCCCGATCAGCATGCGCTTCTCAAGCATTTTTCGCAGACCCGCCAACGTGATGCCTTCCTGCTTCAGCGCCGCTTGGAACTGTTCCTCGGTGTCCATCTTGTTGTCTTTCTTGATGGAGTCGAGCACGTCGTTGAACTGCGCGTCGCTGACCGTCATGCCGAGCTCTTTGGCGCGCTGCATCAGTAGCAGCTCGTCGATCGCCTCGACGATGACTTGCGGCGTCACGTCGGCCAGCATTTTGGCGAGCGCCGCGTCGCTGACTTTCGACGGATCGACCGCGCCCTGCCTTTCCCGGAGCGCCGTAATCTGGCGCTGCTCGAGGTCGGATTTGGTGATGATATCGCCGTTCACCTTGACGAGGACCTGCTCGATGATTTCGGCGCGCAGGCCGGCCGAGTACATCAGCGCGGCCGCCATAACGCCGAACGCGAGATATCGCTTCATATGACCTTTCATTTTACTGCGAGTTCCGACAACAACCCGCCAACCCGCGAGAAGACGCCGTCCGGGGCGCTTGGATCTTCCTTGGGCGGCCGCAGAATCGCTTCCTTCGAGAAGCCAGCCGTCACCTCGCCCGCCGTCGCACGCGCGGTCCACCAGCTCGAACCGCCGGTCTGGCTTTGGCGCGCCTTCGCTTTGGTGCCCACGACGACCGGTTTCTTCACCATTGGTGCCCGTAACTCGAGCTTAATGGTGGCTGGCGGCACGAGCGTGGCGTCGCCACGGGCGCCAATCACCCGAAGCAAGCGATCGACATTCAGACGCTTGCCCTGGCTATCCGGCCTGAACTTAATGATGACGGTCTGCGCTTCGCGGTCGATCGACTCCACGCCGAGCGTGTCGGCCAGTATCCGGATGCGTCCGTATTGCTCGAGATGCTCGACGGCCTCTGGAATCGGACCGTAGCGATCGCGCAGCTCGGTGAGAATCTGATCGAGTTCCGCATCGGTGCGCGCATCGGCCACCTTTCTGTAGATCGTGAGCCGCTGGTTCATGTCGGGCACGTACGAATCCTCGATCTTCAGATCGACCCGCAAGTTCACCACCGCCCGCACGTCGTCTTCGATGTCCTCGCCCTTCAGCTCGCGGACGGCCTGCTCGAGCAGCTTCATGTACATCTCGAACCCGACCGTTTCAATGTGACCGCTCTGCTCGCCGCCGAGCAGATTGCCCGCTCCGCGTATTTCCAAATCGAGCGCCGCGACGCGGAAGCCGCTGCCGAGGTCGCTGAACTCTCTGATGGCGGCCAGCCGCTTCTTGGCGATTGGCGACAACATGTCATCTGGAGGAATCAGCAGATAGGCGTACGCCGGCCTGTCCGATCGACCGACTCGGCCCCGCAGCTGGTAGAGCTGCGACAACCCGTACCGATCGGCGCGGTTGATGATGATCGTGTTCACGTTGGGGATATCGAGTCCGTTCTCGATGATGGTCGTCGCGAGCAGGACGTCAAATTTTTTGGCAACGAAGTCGAGCATCGCCTTCTCGAGCTCCTGCTCGCCCATCTGCCCGTGCGCAACCACGACGCGCGCTTCGGGAACGAGACGCTGAATGAGCGCCGCGATCGAGAAAATCGATTCAACGCGGTTGTGCACGAAAAAAATCTGTCCCTTGCGCTCGAGCTCGTGCCGAATCGCCCGCTCGATGACGTGTGCGTCGAACTTCACGACATTGGTCTGAATCGACAGGCGATCCTTCGGCGGGGTTTCGATAATCGACATGTCGCGGATCCCGACGAGCGACATGTTCAACGTCCGTGGGATCGGCGTGGCGCTGAGCGTGAGCACGTCGACGCGCTTGCGCATCTGCTTGATGCGCTCCTTATGCGCGACGCCGAAGCGCTGCTCCTCGTCGACGACGAGCAGTCCGAGATCCTTGAACTGCATGTCCTTCGACAGCAGGCGATGCGTGCCGACGATGACGTCGATCTTGCCGGCCGCCACATCCGCGACGATCGCGTCCTGCTCGGCCTTCGTGCGGAACCGGCTGATCATGTCGATGCGGACGGGAAAGCCGGCGAACCGTTCCGTCAAGGTCTTCTGATGCTGAAACGCGAGGACGGTCGTCGGTGCGAGGAATGCCGCTTGTTTGCCGTCCATCACCGCCTTAAACGCGGCGCGCATCGCGACTTCGGTCTTGCCGTAGCCCACGTCGCCGCACAGCAGGCGGTCCATCGGCGTCGGCGTTTCCATGTCCTTCTTGATGTCGGCAATCGCTTGCGCCTGATCGATCGTGAGATCCCACTCGAACGCGTCTTCGAACTCGCGCTGCCAGTGGGCGTCGGGGCTGAAGGCGTAGCCCGGCACCGCGCGACGCTGGGCATAGAGCTTGAGCAGCTCTTCGGCCATGTCGCGCATGGCCTTCTTGACGCGCGTCTTCGCGCGCTCCCACGACGTGCCACCAAGCTTGTCGAGCGGCGGCTTGCCGGCGCCGCTGTATTTCTGAACGAGATCAAGCCGCTCCACCGGCACGAACAGCTTGTCTTCGCCCGCGTAGCGAAGCTCCATGAACTCCTGCATGGAATCGCCGACGCCAATCTGCTTCAGTCCGACAAACACGCCGATGCCGTGGTCGACGTGAACGACCCAGTCGCCGACCTTCAGATCGCGCAAGTCCGAGAGGAATGTTTTGGCAACGGAGCGCCGCGCGCGAGTCTTCGCGCGCTCTTCCTCGAAGACGTCCGATTCGGCAATGACGTGAAGTTGGGCCGATGGAAGACGGAATCCCTTGGAAAGCTGACCAACGGTGACGAGGATCGCGACGTTCAGCAGCTCGTCGGTGCGATCCATCATCACGCCGCGTAGGTCGTACTCGGCGAGCAGCTCGACCGTACGCTCGGCGCGCCCTTCGGTGCCGGCGACAAAGACAACGGTGTCGCCGCGCTCGCGCATGCGGCGCACTTCCGCGATCCATTCCTGGATGCGGCCTCTGAATTCGACCGCCGGCTGACACGCGATGTCTAATTTTGACGACAGTGGCTCGCTGTCGATCGCGAGCTGATCGAGGCGGGTGGCGTGGGTCAACCGTTCCTCGACCTCTGACCAACCCAGAAACAGCTGGCCCGGCGCCGGCGCCCCGGGATTTTCTTCTTTTGCGGCGTCGTGGCTCGCGCTGATCTGCTCGGCAAGCTTTGTCGCGTGCGCCGCGACGTCTTCTTCTTCGGAAATGATGAAGGTGAGATCGCGGCTGCCGACGTAATCGAAGAACGTCGCCAGATCGGGGTCCGACCCCGTGTGTTCCGTGACAGGAACCACGCTCGCCTGATCGAGCGTCCCGATCGACCGTTGCGTGCCCGGGTCGTACCGGCGGATCGACTCGACGTTATCGCCCACGAACTCGACGCGGATCGGATACTCTGCGCCGGCCGGAAACCAGTCGACGATACCGCCACGGATGCAGAACTCGCCGTGGGCGTCCACTGGATCTTCGCGCGTGAAACCGGCGGAGGCGAGCAGGTCTCCCAGCGCGAGTGGATCGAGGTCCATGCCGGCTTTCACATCGATGGAGGTCGCGCGCAGTCCCTCCGGCGGGTTCAAGCGCGGCAACAACGCGGGCCCGGACGCCACGACAACCCGCGCCGTTCCGCTGGCCATCGCATGGAGCGCCGCCGCCCGTGCGGACGCCACGCCGAAATGGGGCGCGATGTTTTGATACGGATCGGTTTGCAGCGACGGAAACGGTTTGACGACCTCGTCGAGCGCGGCCGACGTCGCTCCTTCCAGCGACCCCAGAAAAAAATTGAGATCGGCGCGGAAGCGATCGACCTCTTCATCGGTCGGCACGACCACAACGCACAACGCGTTCTTGCGATTGCTCGCCTGAATCGCCACGTAGAGCGCCTGGGCCGCCGGCGACAATCCGCGGACCCTTGCGGCGGCGTGGTCCATCCCCGTGCGAGCCGCAGCAGTTTTCAGGAGCGCTTGGAGATTGAGGGATGTGCTCGTTGGCATACGGACAGGCGTACAGGGCTTTCGGCTAGAGGCCTTGAATCTTTTTAATTATGGCACTTGTGGAGTAGCCCTCAGCGAGGGCAATGCGGACGGTGCGGCCGCCGCGCGCTTCGACGGTCCGGCGGCCAATGATGCGATCGGCCGTCCAGTCGGCGCCCTTCACCAGAACGTCTGGCTGCAAGCGGTCGATGATCTGCTGCGGATCTGCCTCGTCGAAAATGACGACGGCGTCCACGCACGCCAGTGCCGCGAGCACTTCGGCGCGCTCGGCCTCAGGCGTGAGCGGCCGTTCGGGGCCTTTGATTTCCCGGACCGACCGATCGGAGTTGACGCCGACGACGAGCGCATCGCCTTCGTGCCGCGCATCCCGCAGATAGCGCACGTGTCCGGGATGCAGCAGATCGAACACGCCGTTGGTGAACACGATCGTCTTGCCGTCGTGCCGCAGGTGTTCCACCCATGCGACAGCTGCCGGCAGAGTCATCGTCTTCAAAACGAAACTCCCTGCGTCTCCGCGTCTCTGCGTCACAACGTGCTCAGGTTCTTCTGAGTCTTATGGTCGGCGAGAACGTCCAGGCATGGTGCGGGCGATAGATGCCGACATCTTGCGTGCGCGACTTCACCCGGAATGTGTACAGCAGCCGATGGTAATCGTAGGAGTACCCGTCGCGCTTATGCACCGCGACGTCGAGTTTGTAGGTGCCCTCGACGAGATCGAGGCTGTCGATTGTGAAGGTGACTTCCCCGTCGCCTCGAATTTCCTCCGGCTGAAGTCCCTCCAGATCGGTGTTCGTGCCGTAGCATGTCACTCCCTCAGCGCTATACAGACCGATGCCGAAGACGAAATCGTTTGTGGGCTCGTGGGCGCGCACCTTCAAGGTCACCGCCACGCGGTCGCCCGATTGGAAGATGTGCGACGTCTGGCCATCGGCGCCGGTCAACGTCACCTGCGTGATTTCGATTTCACGCGAGCCCCATCTTCCTTCGACAACGCGTGACATGTCGTCAACCGCCGGCGCGACTTCATCACGCCGACCTCCGTCCTCTGCTCTCTGCCCTGCGTCCTTGGCCTCGGCCGCCGCCAGCTCGCGCTCTTCGCTTTTCTCGACGTCGGTCAGGTACGCGCTGACGACCCGCTTGGGATCGCCCGCGCCGCGCACTTTCCCGCTGTCGAGCCAGAGGGCCTCGTCGCAGAACTTCTCCACCAGGTTCAGCGAATGGGTGACGAGCAGAATGGTTTTGCCGCGGCGCTTGAACTCGCCGAACTTGTCGAGACACTTGTGCGTGAAGCCTTCGTCGCCGACCGCGAGCACTTCGTCGACGAGCAGCACGTCGGGATCGACGTGAATCGCCACCGCAAAGCCCAGGCGCATGTACATGCCCGACGAGTACGTCTTGACCGGAGCATCGATAAAGTCCTTCAGCTCGGCAAACTCGACAATCTCGTCGAACCGTTTCGTGACCTCGCGTTTCGTCAAGCCGAGCATGATGCCGTTGATGAATACATTCTCGCGGCCCGAAATTTCCGGGTGAAACCCTGCACCGAGCTCGATGAGCGCCGAGATGCGCCCCTCCACCTTCACCGTCCCCGTCGTCGGCCTCGTGATGCCGGCCACCAGTTTCAGCGCGGTGCTCTTTCCCGATCCATTTCGCCCGATGATGCCGTAGGTTCGGCCGGCGGCCACATTGAACGACACCCCCTGCAGCGCCGGGAACTTCTCGTCGGGCTGCAGATCCTGAAGGAGGCTGCCCTTCAGCAGCGCGCTTTTCAGCGTGGCGAACTGCTTCTTCCGCGCGTAACGGCGGTACACCTTCGTAACGTTAGTCACTTCAATCGCGTTCATCAGACTTCTTCAGCGAACGAATCACGGAGACGGTCAAAGAGGAAATAGGCGAACAGAAAGAGGACCGTCGAACCGATGCCGAGCGCGACGAGCCACTTCCAGTGGCCGTACGGGCCCGGATAAAAAAGGATTTCCTGATACGAGATGGCCAGGTGCGTGAACGGATTGAGATTGATCAGCGGCTTGGCCCACGCGGGGGTCGTTGAGGCCGCATCGGTCACCTGAGACATCGGGTAAATGATCGGCGTGATGAAAAACCACAGCGTCAACACATTCGACAGGATGTCCTTGATGTCGCGGAAGTGCACCGTCATGGCCGACAGCAGCAGCGCGAGACCGAGCGAGAGCAGCAATTGCACAAAGACGACCGCCGGAAACCACACCAGCTCGGACAGCTGCAGCGGCGCTTTGTAATAGATGAGAAACGCCACCAGGATGATCAATCCGAACAGGAAGTGCACGAGGTTCGCCAGGACGCTCACGATCGGCAGCACCTCGGCCGGGAACATCACCTTCTTGATGAGGTTGCCGCCCGAGATGAGGATGTTCGACGATTCGATGAGCGAGCTCGAGAACCAGGTCCACGGCAGCAGGCCGCAAAACAGAAACAGCGCCCGCGGCCCCAGCTTGTCGTCCCAGCCTCCCGGCAGCACGACCGTGAAGACGAAGGTATAAACCATCAGCAGCAGGAGCGGGTTGAAGAACGACCAGAAAAAGCCGAGGACAGAGCCGCGATAGCGCGCCTTGAGCTCTCGCGCCACCAGGCTCTGAATCAGCCCTCGGTACTTTGGAAGTTTTCTGAGATTGTCGAACACGCTGACGGCTGAAAGCTTATCAGACCCGAGTTCGTGCGCGAGTCGCGACTTGGAGGCGAATGAGCGATTTCAGCAGGGCGATACGCGCGCGCTCGTAATCCATCTCGGGCGCCAGGATGGGTGCGGCTACGCGCTCTTCGGCCCGCCGCTTGGCGGCTTCGGCGCGCGCGATGTCGATTTCGTCGGCCTTCTCGGCAAACTGCGCGAGAATCGTGACGCGATCGGGCAGAACTTCGGCGAACCCGAACGCGATCGAGAGGTACACCGTCTCGTGACCCTTGCGGTACCACAACTCACCCACCTGCAGCATCGCCAACAGCGGCGTATGGCCCGGCAGCACGCCGAAATAACCTTCGGCGCCAGGAATCTCGACTTCGTCCACCTTCTCGGTGACGACCTTGCGGTCGGGTGTGACGATCTCGAGCGTTAAATGTGTCGGTAAAGCCGGTATGGTTGCCATCTATCGGTATCCTTCACCACAGAGGCCTCTGTGTCCTCGGCGGTAAAGAGCTCTTACGCCGTTGCCATTTTCTTGGCGCTCTCGACGACTTCGTCGATCGTGCCCACCATGTAGAACGCCTGCTCGGGCAGCGCGTCGTGCTTGCCTTCAATGATTTCCTTGAACCCGCGAATGGTCTCGGCCACCGGGACGTATTTGCCTTCGCGGCCCGTGAACTGCGACGCAACGAAAAACGGCTGCGAAAGGAATCGCTGCAGCTTGCGCGCGCGCGCGACCGTCACCTTGTCTTCTTCGGGCAGCTCGTCGATGCCGAGAATCGCGATGATGTCCTGCAGGTCCTTGTAGCGCTGCAGCACTCGTTTTACTTCCTTCGCCACGTTGTAGTGCTCGTCGCCGACGATGCGCGGATCCAGAATGCGCGAGGTCGAAGCCAAGGGATCGACCGCCGGATAAATGCCCAGCTCGACGATCGCGCGCGACAGGTTCGTCGTCGCGTCCAGGTGCGCGAACGTCGTCGCCGGCGCCGGATCCGTGTAGTCGTCGGCAGGCACGTAGATCGCCTGGACCGATGTGATCGAGCCCTTCTTCGTCGACGTGATGCGCTCCTGCAGCTCGCCCATTTCGGTGCCGAGCGTCGGCTGATACCCGACGGCCGACGGCATCCGGCCGAGCAACGCCGACACTTCGGAACCAGCCTGCGTAAACCGGAAGATGTTGTCGATGAACAGCAACACGTCCTTGCCTTCGGCGTCGCGGAAATATTCCGCCACCGTCAGGCCCGACAGCGCGACGCGAAGTCGAGCGCCCGGCGGTTCGGTCATTTGTCCGTACACCAGTGCGACGCGCGACTTCGACGGATCTTTCACGTCGATGACGCCGCTCTCCTGAAATTCCAGCCAGAGGTCGTTGCCCTCGCGCGTGCGCTCGCCGACGCCGGCAAACACCGACACGCCGGAGTGCTTGGTCGCGATGTTGTGAATCAGCTCCTGAATGATGACGGTCTTGCCGACTCCCGCACCGCCGAACAATCCGATCTTGCCGCCGAGCAGGTATGGCTCGAGGAGGTCGACGACCTTGATGCCGGTCTCGAACATCTTCAGCTCGGTCGACTGCTGTTCCAGCGTCGGCGCAGAACGATGGATCGACCAGCGCTCTTTGGAGTTCACCGGCTGATCGGGATAGTCGACCGGCTCGCCCAGCACGTTCATCACCCGGCCGAGCGTGGCGGGACCCACCGGCATCGAGATTGGCTCGCCGAGATCGACGACCCTCATGCCGCGCTGCATGCCGTCGGTCGCCTTCATCGCGATCGTGCGCACGCGGTTCTCGCCAAGGTGCTGCTCCACTTCGCAGACGACGTCCATCTTCGCGCTGCCGGCGGTACCGTCGGAGACGATGTGCACGGCGTTGTAAATATCTGGCAGGTGGCCATCGGCGAACTCGACGTCCACGACCGGTCCGATGACCTGGACGACTTTGCCAACTTTCTGTTTCGTTGCGACTTCAGTTGCCATGTGTGCTCCGTTATTTCGCGGCCTGCGCGCCCGACACGACTTCGATGATTTCCCGCGTGATGGCGGCCTGGCGGACCTTATTCATGTAGAGCGTCAAACTGTCGATGATTTCGCCGGAATTTTTCGTGGCGGCGTCCATTGCCGTCATGCGCGCCGCGTGCTCGGCGGCGGCCGATTCGAGCAGCGCGCGATAAATCTGAATTTCAATATGGCGGGGAAGCAGCTCGTTGAAGATCGTCTCCGGCTCCGGCTCATACAAATAATCCACGTCGCCTTCGACCGGCGCCTTGCCGTCGCCAGCGGGCTCGAGTCTCGGGATCGGAAGAATTTGCTCGATCGCGATGCGCTGCTGCATGACCGACTTGAACTCGTTGTAGACAACGTGCACGCTGTCGACCTGGCCCTTCGTGAACTCTTCGATGGCGGCCTGCGCGATGCGCTGCGCGTCGGCGTAACGGATTTTCTGGAAGATGCCGATCTCCTCGATGCGGACTTCAAAGCCGCGGCGTTTGAAGAAGTCTCGGCCTTTCCGTCCGACGAGCCCAAGCTCGATTGGATGGCCTGCCTGCTTGGCGATGAACGCGCCGGCGGCCTTGATGACGTTCGTGTTGAACCCACCGCACAACCCTTTGTCGGCTGTCACGACAATCAGCATCGACTTCGGATTGTCGCGCGGCTCCGGGACGGCCAGCAACGGATGGATATCTGAGTCGACCCGACTCGCCAGGCTGTTCAGCACGCGCTGCATCTGCTGTGCAAACGGGCGCGCGCCAATCACACGGTCCTGCGCGCGGCGCAGCTTCGAGGCCGCGATCATTTTCATGGCCTTGGTGATCTGCTGCGTCGATTTCACCGCGCGAATGCGGCGCCGGAGGTCAAGCAGTGACGGCATCGACTAGGCCGCTTTCTTCGCCATGAACTGCTGCCCGTATTCCTTCAACGCGGCGTTCAACTGCGTCTTCGTCTCGTCGTCTATCTGCTTTTTCTCGGCAATCGACCTCAAGATGCCGGGATACCGCGCGTCGAAAAAGCTGTAGAGCTCGGTCTCGTACTTCCCGGCGTCGCTGACCGGCACTTGATCGATGAAGCCGTTGGTGCCCGCATAAATAATGAGCACCTGCTTCTCGACCGGCAGCGGCTGATACTGCAGCTGCTTCAGAATTTCCACCAGGCGCGCGCCGCGGTTCAGCTGCTGCTGCGTCGCGGCGTCCAGATCGCTGCCGAATTGTGCGAAGGCTGCCAGCTCGCGGTACTGAGCGAGGTCCAACCGAAGCGAACCGGCCACCTGCCGCATGGCTTTGATCTGGGCCGAGCCGCCGACCCGGCTGACAGAGTTGCCGACGTTGATGGCGGGCCGGATGCCCTGGTTGAAGAGATCCGACTCGAGGAAGATCTGCCCGTCGGTGATCGAAATGACGTTGGTCGGAATGTACGCCGACAAGTCGCCCGCCTGGGTTTCGATGATCGGCAGCGCCGTCAGCGATCCGCCGCCCAGCTCGTTGCGCATCTTGGCCGCGCGCTCGAGCAAACGGGAATGTAGATAGAACACGTCGCCGGGATACGCTTCGCGTCCCGGCGGACGCCGCAGCAAGAGGGATATCTCGCGATAGGCCTGCGCGTGCTTGGATAAATCGTCGTAGACGCACAGCGCGTGGCGGCCGCTGTCGCGGAAGAACTCGCCCATCGTACATGCGGCATACGGAGAGATGTACAGCAGCGGAGCCGGCTCGGACGCGCCGGACGCGACGATGATGCTGTAGCGGAGCGCGTCGGCTTCCTCGAGAATGCGCACGACCTGGGCGATGGTCGACTGCTTCTGCCCGATCGCGTTGTAAATACAGACAACGTCTTTGTCGCGCTGATTGATGATGGCGTCGACGGCGACGGCGGTCTTGCCCGTTTGCCGGTCGCCGATGATCAACTCGCGCTGGCCTCGGCCGATGGGGACCATCGCGTCGATCGCTTTCAATCCAGTCTGAAGGGGCTCCCGGACCGGTTGACGATCGACGACGCCAGGCGCGATGCGCTCAATCGGCATGAAGTTCTTCGTCGTGATTGGACCCTTGCCGTCGATCGGCTGGCCGAGCGAATTCACCACGCGCCCGAGCAGCTCCTCGCCGACCGGGACGGAAATGATGCGGCCCGTCCGCTTCACGATGTCGCCTTCCTTGATCGCGGTGAACTCGCCGAGAAGCACCGCGCCGACGCTGTCTTCTTCGAGGTTCAGCGCGATGCCGAAGACGCCGTGCGGGAACTCGAGCATCTCTCCGGCCATGGCGCGCTCGACGCCGTGGACCCGCGCGATGCCGTCACCGAGCGACACGACGCTGCCAACTTCGGCGACGTCGACTTCGACGGCGAAGCTGCCAATCTGGTCGCGGATGATCTTCGAGATTTCGTCAGCTTTAATTTCCATAATTTTTCTTCTTAAGCCGTCAAACGCTGCCGGATTTTTTTCAGTTGGGTCGCGATGCTGGCGTCGTACACCGTGC
>JANMJM010000239.1:0-7051 GCA_031371345.1 Vicinamibacteria bacterium | reverse complement strand
GCGAGCGCATTCAGATCGACGTCGCAGAGCGTATCGCCGTTGACGATGAAAAAATCGGCGTCGCCGACGAGCGTCAGCGCCTTCCGCGGCCCGCCTGCTGATCCGAGCACTCGCGGGCCTTCCCACGAATATCTGACCTGCACGCCGAGGTCGCTGCCGTCGCCGACGCGCGCCGTGATCGTCTCGGGAAGGTGATGAAGATTCAGAACGCAGTTGCGCACGTCGAAGCGAGACACGTATCGAAGAATTCGTGAGACGAGCGGCTGCCCGGCAAGGGGGACGGCGGGTTTCGCCCGCACGGAAGAGAGTGGCCGCAGTCTGGTGCCGAGTCCGGCGGACAGGATGAGCGCTGAGTATGACAGTTAGGATTCCTCGAAGAGCATGTCGGTGACCGGCACACCGTGCCGCTGGCAGTGCTTCACAAACAGCCCCCGGTACGAGTCGAGCACGTAGTCGTCTGGCTTGCGCGCGAGCGCGGCCGCCATCTGGTGGATACCTTCTTCGCTGCCCTCGATCTCCACGAAGGTGCCGACCGGCGTTTCGTCGAGTGCCACGATGACGTCTTCGTGCGCGAACTCTTCCCGATATTTTTGATAGCGGAACCAGACGCGAAAACCGAGCTCTTCGAGCACGCGAAGCAGAAGCAGGCCATCGCCGACGATCGTCTCGAGTTCCTCGCGCAACTTCATCGACGAGTCCTGCACGGGCCCTTTGAAGGTCAGCAGCGACTTGCCGCATTCCATCCGGACCCGAAGAACGCATCGGCGGCCGAAGAGCGAGTCGTCGGCTGTGTCGAGGAGGCAGTCTTCCTGAAGACGGCGGCCGCGCAGCGGCTCGGCGCCGGCCGCGAGAATGGCGCTTCGGGCCTCCTCCGTATCGCGAAAGGCAAGCTTGACCTCGCGCTCCAGGATGGCAGCCATAAGAGCTGGATTATGGCAGTTTTCAGCGTCGAGATCGCAGTTTTCCATCAAGGCGATCAAATGGCGATAGAGCGCGCTTCACCCCGCCAGACGAGCCGCCGCACGAAGACGTACATCGTGAAACATTCGAGCGCAAAAGGCGGGAATCCGAAATATCCCGGCAGCGGCATCTCGAAAATTTTCCAGTCCTGCATAATCGGAACGTCGTAAATCCACTTCGCCCGCGCCCAGTAATTCCAGAATTCCCATAAGCCGCCGCAGATGAAGCCAGACGCGCTGAGGTTGATCAATCGATCCCAACGGCCGCCACGCACATCACCTATCAGCGATTCGGCGCCAAGCCGGTGGTTGATGGGATCCAGAAGGAAGATGAAACCCAGCCATACCGGCGCGGCGAGGTACGGCGAGGGCCACACGAAAGGCCAGAGGAGCATCGCGGCACCGGCGGTGATGAGTCCATTGTCCATCCTCAATCGCCCACCGTCGACGGTGGACGATCGACGATCGACGATCGGCGATCGACGGCTGCGCAGAACGCCGACGAGCTCCGCGGTTTCGAAGATGGCCGGCGAGATAGTGGCGAACGCCCAGGCATAACCGACGTAGCGCGCGACGACATTTTCGGGAAGGTTGATGTAATGCCAGTTGTTGATGAGGAGGTTGTAGCCTTCGAACACGGCCCACAGCGGAACGGACAGAACCGCGAGGAACAGGAATTCGCGGCGATCACTCGTGAGCCACGACGAGCCACGCTTCTTAGAGATGATGCCGTCGACGAGCAGGATGTAGCCCGTCCATGCGATCGGTGTGTGCCAGCTCCAGAACGGCTCGAGGCGAAAGGCCATCCCGAGTTCGGAAATGGCCAGAAGCACGACGCCGAGGTAAGAGTAGAAAGGCATGTTCACTCTAGTTTCAAGTGACACGAATCCTGTACGACGTGCCCTTCAGCGGCGGCTTTCCAACATTCTTCCCGAATAGCATGACCTTGTGTGTGCTGCCGAGACCGCCCGGCAACAACAACGTTTTCAGCGCAAGGCGCCGTTGCACGGCCGCGGGCTCGAACGTCTGATCCAGCCGCATGAGCTCGTCCAGGCCCAACCCGAGCATGAAATAGGTTTGATCGAGGCAGCCGATCGAGGTCAGGCCGGCCTGTTCGGCGGCTGTCGTGATCGCCGTGAGATCGACGTGTGCGGTGATGTCGCAGTCGCCTGGCATTTGCAGACTGTCGGCAAACGTCGTGTGCGACTTAAAGGTCGTGAGCGTGCCCGCCGAATGCGACGCGCCATACAGCTCGGCGGCGTCGTGGCCGTAATCGATCACAATCATGAAACCTTCGTCGAGCGAGCGTGCGGCTTCCTTGACCCAGTCTTCGGCGGCGAGATTTACCTCGGCGCGCCAGCCGTGGCGCATCTCGGCGCCCGCGCGCGACAAATATTCGGCGAGGTGCGGTGTGGAGGGTTCGTGAAGATGTTCGACGAATCGCCCGTCGCGTTCATCGACGAAAATTTCCTGGAGGCCGGCGTCGGCCATCGTGACGGCGTGTGTGGGAAATGCGTCGAGCAGTTCGTTGGCGAGAATGACGCCGCGAATCCGCTCGGGCATGGCGTCCGAGCTGTGTGCGAGGAGCGCAGCGTGCCGTCCGAGCGTTGCCACCTGGGCGGCGCGCGCGGCGGAAGAACGCTCGACGAGCGAGACGCGAATCGACGCGTAGAGATCGGGGTCGTTCGATTGAAGGGCGTCGAGAATGTCTTTGGAAAGCCGGCCGTTTCCGCTTCCGACTTCGACCAAATCAAAAGTTCTGGGCTCTAGGCGTTCGGCTTTGGGCCTGAGTAAGCGCCACATCTCTGAGAGTTGTTTGGCGAGCAGCTCGCCGAAGATCGGCCCAACATCGACGCTGGTAAAAAAATCGCCCGCGCGGCCAGTTCGCTGGGCCGCGCGGGCGTAGTAGCCAAGCTCCGGATGATACAGCGAGAGTTCCATGAACTCGGCGAAGCTGATCGGTCCGCTTTCGCGGATGCGTTCACTGATCAGCTTGCCGAGCGCGCTCATGAAGGGCTTCGGACTTCAAGCTCCGGACTCCAGGCCCGACGCCCGAAGTCCGGAGTCTGAAGCCGACTGATTACTGTTTGCGAACCGTGACGAACTGCTCCTCGCCGCCGCGAAGGACCAGCATGCCGACTGTGCGGCCCGCAGGCACCGCGCGAAGCGCCTGGCTGGCCTCGATCGCGTTCGCCACGGGAGCGCGGTTCACCTGCAGAATCACGTCGTTCGGCCGCAGCGACCGCGCGGCGGGGCTGTCGGGATCGATCTCGGTGACGACTGCGCCCTTGGTCCCGGACGGAATTTCCAGCCGCCGCGACATTTCAGGTGTGATGTTATTCAATGTGATGCCGAAGCCGGCGCCCGTATCGTCCGGCGTGACGTTGTTGCTCGTCTGGCGGTTGGACTCGCTCTCGAGATCGAGCTCCTCCACTTTCACGTTCATCGTTTGCTCTTTGCCAGCGCGCATCACTTTCACCGGCACCGTCGTCCCGGGGACGGTCCGCACAACCTGCTGCACGAGATCGTCGCTCTTTACGACCGGCTTGCCATTGAATTCCACGATCACGTCGCCTGGCTTGAGGCCTGCGGTCGCCGCAGGTCCGCCCGCCGGCACCGTCCGAACGAGAGCGCCCTTCCGATCTTTCAAATTGAGCGCTTCGACTTCTTCCGGGGTGATCGCCGTCACGGCGACACCGATGCGGCCACGTGTGATCTTGCCGGACCGCAGTCCCGGCAGCACGTCACGGACGGTGTTGATCGGGATCGCGAAGCCGATGCCGATGTTTCCGGCGCCGCCGCCCATCATGCTCTGGTTGCTGTAAATCGCCGTGTTAATCCCGATGACTTCGCCGCGCACGTTCAGCAGCGGCCCGCCCGAGTTGCCGGGATTGATCGCGGCGTCGGTTTGCAGCACGTTGGCAGAGCGCTGCTCGGCCACCGGAAACGAACGCGACGTCGCGCTGATGACGCCCACGCTCACGGTGTGCGCGAGACCGAACGGGTTGCCGATGGCCATGACCCAGTCGCCCGGTTCCATCTGACTGGAGTCGCCGAATTTCGCCTCGGTGAGAGGACGAGCCGGCTTTTCCGTCAGTTGAATCAGTGCACTGTCGGTGAGCGGATCGCGTCCGACCACTTTCGCCGCGTAGTAGGCATCGTCTTCATCGAAGAACTGCACTTCGATTTTCGTCGCGCCTTCGACGACGTGATTGTTGGTGAGGATGTAGCCCTCTTTGTTGATGATGAAGCCAGACCCAGCGGCCATCGTTGTCCGCTCGCGCGGCTGCTGTCCCTGTTGGCGCCGCTGTTGCGGAGCCGCACCGCCGCCGCCTCCGCCGCCGAAGAAGCGGTCGAGGAGATCGTCTCCGCCGCCGCCCGGAGCGCCGAAGAACTCGCTGAGGTCTTGCGTCCGCTGCCGTGACTCGGTGCGGATGCTCACGACCATCGGCGATGCGACCTTCGCGATATTACGGAAGGTCGTCGCGTCGATGGCACCCGTGAGTGGAGCCGTATTGGTCGCCGGAATGGCCATGGTCTGAGCTGAAGACGTGGGTGACAGGTCGAGCCGCGAGGCGATGACCATGCCAACCACCAGCGACGCCAAGGCAATCAGGACGACATAGAACGCCGTCGTTTTACGTGGAGATGAACCAAACCAAGACATAACTGAAACCTCCGAAGAAAGCCCCTACGAGAGCCTCAAGATCTCGGTCTGCGCGGGCCCCGTGATGAGCGCCTCGCGCCGGCCGTAGTACACGTTAATTTCCGTACGCACGCCGAACGATTCGAAATACAAACCCGGCTCGATGGTGAAGCCTGTGCCGGGAAGAAGCCGTCGGTCATCGTGGCTTTCGTAGTCATCCATGTGCACACCGTTGCCGTGCACGTCGCGCCCGAGGTTATGGCCTGTTCGATGCAGAATCCATTCCCCGTACCCCGCCTGTTCCAGCACCGTTCGGGCGGCGCGATCGACCTGCCAGCCACGCAGGTCGCGCTCGTCGCGGGCCGACTCCTGCGCTAAGGCTGCAGCCGCATCGCGTGCGTTGCGGATGGCCTGAAACGCGCGGGCCATCTCGCTGGGAACCGTTGTGCCTGTAAAGCCGACCCACGTAATATCGGCATAAACCGCCTTCGAGTCGTCTTTTTTCTTTCCCCACAGATCCAGAAGCAGCAGCTCGTTGGCATGAATCGCCCGCGCCTTCTTTGCCGTCGGCAGGTAGTGAGGATCGCCCGCATTTTCCTGCGCCGCCACCACCGGATCCGAATCGCTCACGAGCCCCTCATCCTTGAACCAGCCAGCCATCTGCTGCTGCACGTCAAACTCGGTCACGTCTATCCCGTCGCGAAGGTTCCTGGCGACGGTCGCGAAGGCGCGGTCTTTAATTCTGTAAAGCGCCGCCGATGCGTCGCGATGTGTCGCCAGCGCGTGGTCGACCCACACGGCTTCGAACCGCTGCACGAGATCGCCCGACGACTGCACCTCGACGCCACGCGTGCGAATCCACTCGATCGTGCCGGCGTCGACACGCGAAATATACGGGATGGCGCATTCGCGCGAATATTCCATCGCGATCGTTTTCATCCCGGCGAGCAGCCGCGTGAGTTCGCCGTCCAACTGTTCGCGCCCCGCGTATGCCGTTTTTGGACCGGGCAGCGCGTCGAGCGTCTTACGCTCGATCGCATGCACCAACCCTTTCGGCTCGCCCATCGCCGGCACTAAATAGAACCAGCGGCGCGTCGTCATCTTTCCGCTTTCAGACGTGCCGACCAGGCGAGCGGCAATCGGATTCGAGCCGTGAAAATCGTAAAGAAGCCAGCCGTCCAAACCTTCGGCTTTGAGCGCTTGTTGAATGGCTGGGATATCTAATGGCATCAGAAATGGCCGTTCCCCTTACTTGGACGCCTGCAGCAGTCCAATGGTTTGGGGAAGCGGCCGCCTTATAATGATAACGTGCCATCCAGGAGATCCTAGCAATGCCCAGACTTACGTATTTGACGGCAATGGGCCTGCTCGTGGCGTCGGCGTTTGCCGCCGCCCAAGCCCCCGCCGCGCCTCCCGCTCGACCGCAGGATGGATCGGTGCCGCCGCCCGAGGTGACGTTTCGCGTTGAGGTGAACTACGTCGAGGAAGACGTGCGCGTTGTCGATCGCAACGGGACCTTCGTGCGCGGGTTGAAGCGCGAAGATTTCCAGTTGATGGAAGACGGTAAGCCGCAGAGAGTGAATACCTTCGGGATGGTGGATATTCCCATCACGCCGGTTCCGCGGCCGCTGTTCATGGGTCCCGATGCGGTGCCCATCGAGCCGGATGTCGCCTCGAACGAGCGGGTGACGGACGGACGTTTGTATCTGCTGCTGCTCGACGACTACCACACCGCGCCCCTTCGATCGCAGAGCGTGAAAAATCTGGCGCGCAAATTTGTGCTCGAGAAGCTCGGTCCAAACGATCAAGCCGCCGTTGTCCCGACGAGCGGCGTGCTGCGGGGCTCGCAGGACTTTACGCAGAATCGCCGGCTGCTGCTCGATGCCATCAGCAATTTCGTCGGTCAGAAGCTGCCCTCGGCTGCCGTCACGAAGACCGAGGCGCGGGCGCGCGACGAAGCCAACTCTCGCGGGCTTAGCGAGACGCAAGCGCCGGAGCAGATTACGCCGGAGAACCGCTATACCGAAGACATGGATGCGCCGGAACGCACCTACAAAGCTCGCGCGGCGCTGAACTCGCTCCGTAACATCGCCGAATGGATGTCGGCGATCCAGGGCCGTCGCAAGGCCATCGTCTATATCAGCGAAGGCGTCGACTTCAACCTGTACGACATGTTCGTGGGCTCGCGGCCTGAAGTGTTCAACTTCGAAAACTTCAACATGATTCAGCAGGAAACCTGGGACACGATTCAAGCGGCGTCCCGGAGCAACGTGCAGATTTACCCGGTGGATCCGCGCGGCCTCACGTCGATGGTCGAGCAGCGGTCGCACGACCCCCAGCATGTACGGAAAGGTGACGAAGAGGTGGGCCAGCACCACGCCCACCGGCCGGACCATGGGCTGCAGGCCAAGCGGCTCGAGCACGTGCCCGAGCAGCCCGATTGGGC
>JANMJM010000230.1:0-3082 GCA_031371345.1 Vicinamibacteria bacterium | reverse complement strand
CTGCTGGCGTTGCTGCTGGCGTTTGACATCCTGCGCCAGAATCGGCGCGTACGGTATCTGATGTGCGTGGCCGTGTGGGTGTTGCTTCCGTTGTTAGCCCTGGGCAGAGTTGTTGGCGCGAATGTTGGTCTTCGCATCTCTCCCTCTGAGCGCGCCGCCGAGCTTCGAGAACAGCTCGTGTCAAGATGCCTGACAAACCCGGCTCTCGACATTTGCGCCGACGTTCAGATGCCGGGGCCACCGGCAGCAGTTAAAGAGCCGCCGACCCGTTCTCCTTCCACGAGCGCTCCTCCAACTCATTCGGTGGTTCGACCGCTGGGATGGACGGGGACCGATGCGGTGATGACGAATTCCCGCGGCTTCACAGATCGCCTCGCCATCATCTTCAAGGGCTGGCAGATGTACACGGCGCATTGGAAGTCTGTATTCCTCGGCATCGGCCTTGGTACGTTCTTCGCCACATCTGGGCCGGTTTTTGGCGTGCCACTCATAATTCACAGTACCTTTGCGTGGTTTCTGATCGAGTTCGGTCCTCTCGGGCTTCTCGTTCTCGGCTGGCTTTGGTTTCAAACGACGAGCAATCTGTACGTCGCCATTCGACGGCCTGACGATGGCCGGTATCTCGCCTTGGGTCTGCTCGCGGCGTTCGCCGGTATGACGATCTTCTGCGTGTTGAATGAAGGCTTTTACCAGCGACAGCTATGGCTGATTTTCGCGCTGGCGGATCGTCTCAGGCAACTCGGCTCTCGCACGCCTGCTCCCGCCTGATGTGCGGCATCGCCGGAATCGTTGGTTTTCGCGCGCCGATTTCGCTGGATGTGCTGGCCGCGATGAATCAGAGGTTGATTCATCGCGGCCCGGACGATGGCGGTCAATGGATTTCTGCGGACGGTGAAGTAGGGCTCGCCTCCAGGCGGTTGGCGATTCTCGATCTCTCCGCGGCCGGCCACCAGCCGATGTCTTCGCCGGACGGAAAGTTGTGGCTGGCGTTCAACGGCGAAATCTATAACTACGTAGAACTACGCGAAGAGCTCGCTTCCCATGGGCACTCTTTTCGCACGCAGACCGACACCGAGGTCGTGCTGGCGGCCTACGCCCAGTGGGGTGAAGCGTGCGTGCAGAGGTTCAACGGCATGTTCGGCTTGGCGATCTGGGACTCACACCGGCAGGTGTTGTTTGCCGCACGCGACCGATTTGGTGAAAAGCCGTTCTATTACATTCGCCTCGCGGACCGGCTGGTCTTCGCATCGGAGATCAAGGCGCTCCTCGCGGATTCAGAAGTGCCGCGAACTCTCGACGATGTGACGGTCGCACGTTATCTTGGGTTGGCGCTGGTCGACTGCGACGATCGCACATTTTTCGCAGGAGTACGGCAGCTGCCGGCGGCGCACACGCTGACGGTCACCCGCAGCGGCAATGTGGCGCTGAAGCGTTACTGGGACCTCGATCTGAGCCGAAGCGCATCCGGTGACGCGACTGCGGTGGATGAATTTCGTACGCTCCTCACTGATTCGGTGAACATCCGGCTGCGGAGCGATGTGCCGGTTGGATCCAGCCTCAGTGGTGGTCTTGATTCGAGCGGCATCGTGTGCACCATGCGGACGCTCCTCGGTCAGCACCCCTCGGCGACCCAGAAAACATTCTCGGCTCGCTACCGCAACTCGCGCACAGATGAAGGTCGGTACATTCAGGCCGTGGTCGATTGCACCGGCATCGAATCGCACAACGTATTTATCGAGGGTGAAGATCTCGAGAAGGACCTCGATCGATTCATCTGGTATCACGACGAGCCTGTGGCGCATACGAGCCAGTTTGCCCAGTGGAAAGTGATGGGGCTGGCGCGCGATTGCGGCGTCACCGTCCTGCTCGACGGCCAGGGAGCCGACGAAATCATTGGTGGCTACCCGTCGCCGACGTTTGGGTATCGCTACGCCGAGTTGTTGACCGGTGGTCACGGTTTCACCTTGATTCGAGAGCTCGCGGCTTTCCAGCGAAACCACGGGAACGTCGGCACCGCCGTGCGTTACATGGCCGGCGCGTTGCTGCCCGATTCTCTGAAATCCTTCGCGCGCACACGACTGAGAGGCACGACGGGGCTGGTATCAAACGGTGCCGGACGCGAAGCGCCGCGCGGGTCCGCGCCACCGTCGGCCCCGTTGCTGCGACGAGCGCTCTACGAAACGCTTACCGTCACGAGCTTGCCAAGTCTTCTTCGTTACGGCGACCGGAACAGCATGGCGTTCTCGCGGGAAGCACGGCTTCCATTCCTGGACCATCGTCTGGTTGAGTTCGCCTTCTCACTGCCATCCGATCGCCTCGTGAGCAACGGCATGACGAAGGTCATTCTGCGGCGCGCACTGAGCGGCAGCATCCCCGATGCCGTTCGGGACCGAACCGATAAGGTCGGATTCGCGACGCCTGAACGCGACTGGCTCGCCGGCCCGCTGAGACCTCGCATGGAGCGGGCGCTGGCCGATCTGAAGCGTCGCGGGATTGTGCCTGCCGATGCCGTGGACCATCAGTGGTCGGAATTCCTCGCTGGGCGGGGACTATCCGGTAACGTCTGGCGTCTCGCAAACCTCGAGTTGTGGATTCAGCAATTCATCGATAGGACATCGTCACCCGTGGCCACGTCCGCATGACCGGCGTTCTCTACGAAACTGTTCGCGCGCCCGAGCAATACGTCAAGGCGTACAACGAACTCATGGCGCTACCGACCAATCGGCTGCGCATTCGAACCGTTGCGGACACCCTGCGACGCATCGACGAGCCCATTGCGCGGGTGATCGACATCGCGTCCGGCGGCGGGGCTTATGTGGCTTCGGCGCGCGAGGCGCTTCGTGGTCAGCCTCGCTTCTTCGCCACGGATCGACAGTTCGCGTGCGTCGGAGGATATCGGCTGAACCATCCAGATGCGGAAGGGGCGCTGGCCGATGTGACGGCGCTTCCGTTTCGCTCCGGATCGTTCGATCTCGCCATGTGCTTGGACATCATCGAGCATCTCGACGACGACGTCGGGTTTCTTCGCGATGTGCGCGGCCTGATTCGCTCGCGAGGGTGGTTGCTGCTGAGCACACACAAC
>JANMJM010000211.1:0-12240 GCA_031371345.1 Vicinamibacteria bacterium | reverse complement strand
TCGGGCGGGCTGCACGGCGTCGGCGTCTCGGTCGTCAACGCCCTGTCGGGCGAGCTCGACCTGGAAATCTGGCGCGACGGCCAGGTCTACAAGCAGAAATACGAGCGCGGCAAGCCGAACGGCGACCTCGAGATGACCGGCACGACGAAGAAGCGGGGCACGAAGATCACCTTCAAGCCGGACGCAGAGATCTTCGAGACGACCGACTTCAGCTTCGATACGCTCGCCCAGCGACTGCGCGAGCTGGCGTTTCTGAACGCCGGCATTTTGATCACGCTCGACGATGAGCGCGAGACCAAGAATCACAAATTCCAGTACGACGGCGGCATCATCTCGTTCGTCAAGCACCTGAACAAGAACAAGACCGCCGTCAACGAGAAGCCGATCTACATGAAAGGCGATCGCGACGGCATCGACGTCGAGATCGGGCTGCAGTGGAACGACGGGTATGCGGAAGCGATTTACACCTTCGCCAATAACATCAACACGCACGAAGGCGGCACGCACCTGTCGGGATTCCGCTCGGCGCTCACGCGGACGATTAATTTCTATGCGGGCAAGAACAACCTGGCGAAGGACCTGAAGGAGAGCCTCAGCGGCGACGACATCCGCGAGGGGCTGACGGCGGTCATCAGCGTAAAGATTCCCCGCCCGCAGTTCGAAGGGCAAACCAAGACCAAGCTCGGCAACACCGAAGTGAAGGGCATCGTCGAGGCGATCGTCAACGACAAGCTGGGATCGTTCCTCGAGGAGAATCCGGCGATTGCCAAGCGGATTATCGGCAAGACGGTGGATGCGGCGCGGGCGCGCGACGCGGCGCGCAAAGCACGCGACCTGGTACGCAGGAAGGGCGCGCTCGAGGGCGGCGGCCTGCCCGGCAAGCTGGCCGACTGCCAGGAGCGCGATCCGGCCAACAGCGAGATCTACATCGTCGAGGGAGAGTCGGCGGGTGGATCGGCCAAGCAGGGGCGCGATCGTCGCTTCCAGGCGATTCTGCCGATCAAGGGCAAGATTCTGAACGTCGAGAAAGCGCGCTTCGACAAGATGCTCGGCAGCGACGAAATCAAAACGATGATTGCCGCCCTGGGGTGCGGCATCGGGCAGGAGGATTTCGACATCGCGAAATTGCGATATCACCGCGTCATCATCATGACCGACGCCGACGTCGACGGATCGCACATCCGCACGCTGCTGCTGACGTTTTTCTACCGGCAGATGCCGCAGCTCATCAACAACGGCTACATCTACATCGCGCAGCCGCCGCTGTTCCGCGCCAAGCGGGGCAAGGGCGAGACCTACATCAAGGACGAGCGCGAGCTCGAGGCGTACTTGATTCGCCGAGCCACCGAGTCGCGCGCCGTCAGAATCAAGGGGCGCGAGATCGCGGGCTCGGAGCTCGAGGCGCTGCTGCATCGGTTGATGACGTATCGGAAATATCTGCGTCTCGTCGAGCGGCGCGGCCACGTGCGCGAAGCCATCGAAGCGCTGCTCGAGTCGGACGCCCGCGACAAGACGTTTTTCGCGAGCCGCGAGAATCTCGACGCGTTGGCGAAGCGGTTGACGACGCCCACGTGCATCGTCTCGGTCCAGGTGGACGAAGAAAACAAGCTGTTCAGCCTGTCGCTCGAGGATCGATCGAACGGCTATGCCCGGCACAACACGATCTCGCTCGACTTCGTGACGGCGCCAGACTACCGGACGCTGTTGAACAGCTACCGCGAGATCCGCGACATCAAGCCGCCAATGACGGTGGTGACGACGGCCGCGGCGGCGGCTGAGCAGGACGCCGACGCGACGACCGACGACACGGTGGCCGACGGAACACCGGCGGCGCCGCAGAAGAAAACGGCCAAGCAGCCGGAGCCGGAAGTGCAGATCCTCTCGCTTGACGAGCTGCTCGAGTACTTCGTCAACGCCGGCAAGAAGGGCGTGGCGATTAATCGCTACAAGGGCCTCGGCGAGATGAACCCGGATCAACTGTGGGCGACGACCATGAATCCCGAGGCGCGGACGCTGCTGCAGGTACGCGCCGAAGATCACACGGAAGCCGATCAGATGTTCACAACGCTGATGGGCGATCAGGTCGAGCCGCGCCGGAAATTTATTGAAGACAATGCGCTGGATGTCAGAAACCTAGATATTTAGCGAGCGGGCGACCGGTGATGGCGCGATTTGTCGTCGAAGCCAATCACGACATCGCGGCCGCCAATCGCCCAATCACCCATCCCCCAATCACCAGATAATTTCATGGCCGATATCTCACAGAAAATTCCCGTCAACATCGAAGACGAAATGAAGCGGTCGTACATGGATTACGCCATGAGCGTCATCATTGGACGAGCGCTGCCCGACGTCCGCGATGGGCTGAAGCCCGCGCATCGCCGCGTGCTCTACGGCATGAAGATGATGGGCCTCGCCTCCAATCGCGGCTACCGCAAGTGCGCGAAGATCGTCGGCGAGGTGATGGGCAACTATCATCCGCACGGCGACGCGTCGATCTACGACACGCTCGTCCGGCTGTCGCAGGACTTCAACATGCGATATCCGCTCGTCGACGGCCAGGGCAACTTCGGCTCCATTGACGGCGACCCGCCCGCGGCCATGCGCTACACCGAGGCGCGCCTGAAGGCGCTCTCCGACGATGTGATGGCCGACCTCGACAAAGAGACGGTCGACTACGTGCCGAACTACGACGAGACGACCGAAGAGCCCACGGTGTTGCCGGCGCCGATTCCCAATCTGCTCGTGAACGGTTCGTCGGGCATCGCCGTCGGCATGGCGACCAACGTGCCGCCGCACAATCTCCGCGAGGTCATCGACGGCGTCATCTGGACCATCGAAGAAGAGCAGACGCGCGGACAGAAGCTCCCGGCCGACGAGCGGCTGCGTGGCTTGATGGAACGCGTGAAGGGCCCTGATTTTCCGACCGGCGGCTACATGGTCGGGCGCGCGGGCATCAGCGCGGCCTATCGCACCGGCCGCGGGTCGATTCTGATGCGCGCCAAAGCGAGCATCGAGTCGGCGAAGAAGGGCGACAAGCAGTCGATCATCGTCACCGAGATTCCCTATCAGGTGAACAAGGCGCGGCTGATTGAAAAAAACGCCGACCTGGTGGGCGAGAAAACCATCGAAGGCATTTCCGATCTGCGCGATGAATCCGATCGCGAGGGCATGCGCATCGTCATCGAGCTGAAGCGCGGCGAAGTGCCCGAAGTGATCCTGAACAATCTCTACAAGCACACGCAGCTGCAGCAAAGTTTCGGCGTCATCATGCTGGCGATCGTGTCGGGCCGGCCGAAAGTGCTGACCCTGGCCGAGCTCGTCGAAAGCTTCGTCGACTTCCGCCGCGAGGTCGTCGTGCGCCGCACGCAATTCGAGCTGCGGAAGGCCGAGGCGCGCTTTCACATCCTCGAAGGATTGAAGATCGCGCTCGACAACCTCGACGCGGTCATCAAGCTGATTCGCGCGTCGAAGACCGTACCGGAGGCGCGCGATGGCCTGATCACGCAGTTCTCGCTCAGCCTGGTGCAGGCGCAGGCCATTCTCGACATGCAGCTGCAGCGGCTCACCGGCCTCGAGCGTCAGAAGATTCTGGACGAGATGGCCGAGCTGCTGAAGACGATCGAGCGGCTTCGCGCCATCCTGAACAGCGACCGGTTGCTCATGCAGACCATCATCGACGAGCTGAAGGACGTGCAGCGGAAGTACGGCGACGATCGCCGTACGGAGATCATCGAAGACACCGGCGAGTTGAGCATCGAGGATTTGATCGCCGAAGAAGACATGGCGATCACGGTGAGCAACACCGGCTACATCAAGCGGACGCCGATCACGAGCTACAGAAATCAGCGGCGCGGCGGGAAGGGGCGCATTGGCATGCGCACGCGCGAAGAAGATTTCGTCAGCCATCTGTTCGTGGCCTCGACGCACGCCTACATCATGATTTTCTCGGACCGCGGGCGGGCGTACTGGCTAAAGGTGCACGAAATTCCCGACGTGGGACCCGGCGGCAAGGGCAAAGCGATCGCGAATCTGGTGTCGATGGCGCCCGACGAGAAGATCGCCTCGATGCTGGCCGTCAAGGAGTTCGAGCCGACCAAGTTCATCCTGATGGGGACCGAGCGCGGCGTGGTGAAGAAAACCGACCTGTCGGCCTTCAGCAACCCGCGGGCTGGCGGCATCATCGGCATGGGGGTCGAGGAGGGCGACCGCCTCATCGTGGCCCAGATAACCGACGGAACAGGGGAGATTTTCATCGGCACCCGCGACGGCGTAGCCATCAGATTCCCTGAAAGCGACGTGCGCCCGATGGGCCGGTCGGCCTACGGGGTGAAGGGGATCGGCTTGCGGGAGGGGGACGAAGTCGTTGCCATGGAGGTGGTTCGGCCTGGCAGCACGCTCCTGACCGTCACCGAGCATGGTTACGGAAAACGCACCGAGCTCGACGAATATCGAGTGCAGAGCAGGGGCGGTGTGGGTATTATTAACATCCAAACGAGCGAACGAAACGGCCGCGTCGTCGGAATGGCCGCCGTGCACGACGAGGATGAGTTCATGCTCATCACGCAGCAGGGCAAAATTCTGAGGACGGTGGCGCGCGACATCCGGACCATTGGGCGCGCGACGCAGGGCGTCAGGCTGATTGAAATTGACGCGGACGATCGGGTAGTCTCACTGGCCCGACTGGCCGAACGGGAAGAAGAGAACGGCACGAGTTTAGCGGGCGGCACGAACGGCACCGACGAAACCAACTGAAATTTTTCTGAGAGAAGGAGGCTGGTATGTTTCGGCCCAAGGTCAAAAGCGTGTACATGCTGGCGCCCATGTTTGTCGCGGTCGCCATTTTCGCCAGCGCCTGTTCGAGCGCGCCTGAAGAAAATCTCGTCCGGCAGTTCTTCCGCGCGTCGGGATTACGCGACAACCAGACGCTCGCGAACTTTGCGGTCGTCAACTTCGATGCGAAGACCGACGGCACGGTGGCGTCGTTCACGATCGTGTCGGTGTCACCCGAGCGCAGCGAGCCCATGAAGGTTCAGGAGCTTTCGAAAGCCCTGACCGACGCTGAAGCGGCGAACAAGACCTTCAGCGACAGCAAGAAGGCGTATCAAGAAAAGAACATGGACGCGATCGATCGCGTGCTCAAGGCGCAAGCGACGGGAAAAAAGCTGTCGGGCGCCGATGGCAAGGTTCAAGCGGAATGGGAGAAGTGGCAGTCCGATACCGCCGCGGAGGCCAAGAAAGTCTCGGCGGCGCGCACGGCGCTTGCCGACTCTCGGCCCATCGCCGAGTTGAGCCTTGCGGGCGGCAACGGCTCGACGCCAGAAATTGCCGAAATGGACGGCAACATGGTAACGAAGGACATCACGGTTGACGCGACCGTGAAGGCGCCGGACGGCTCGACGAGCCAGAAGCAGATGGTGCTTACCGTTCAGCGCGCGGTTGTGAAGAACCCCAAGGGCGGCGAGCGCAATGGCAAGTGGATCATTACGAGTATCAAGCCAGCGTAAATAGGCTGATTGGGGGATTGGTGATTGGGTGATGTTCCAAATCACCCGATCACCAATCGACAGTTCACCGGATTTCTACACCATCTCGAGCTTCGCGTACTTCGCGCGGAGTGTCTTCGGTCCCACAGAAAATCTCACCACCAGCTTCACATCGTCGGCGAGCTCTTCGACGCTGAGAATCGTGCCGACCCCGAATTGCGGGTGACGCACCTTTGCGCCGAGACGCAGGCCCAGCCGCGCGGATTGATCTTCATCCTCGTACGCGAATGTCGACGGCGCCTCGCGGCTGCGTCCGCCGCCACGGTCGTAGGGCTTTGCGTACGCATTCGAACCTCCATAGCCACCACGGAACGAACTCTGATAGGTCCCGTAGCCGCTCGCCGGAAATAGCGGCTCGATGCGATCGACGAGCTCCTGCGGCACTTCGTCCATGAAACGGGACGGCTCCATCGCCTGATACTCGCCGAAGACACGCCGCCGCGCGGCCCCGGTGAGCACCAGCTGCGAGCGTGCGCGTGTCATGCCGACGTAACAGAGGCGCCGCTCCTCGTCGAGCTCGTCCTGCTCGTCGAACGCGCGTGAATGCGGGAAGACGCCTTCCTCGAGGCCCGCCATGATGACGGTAGGGAACTCCAAACCCTTGGCCGCATGCAGGGTCATCAGCCACACGCGGGCATCGCGGCTGCCCTGCTCTTCATCAACTTCCGACAGCAGCGACAACCGATCGGTGAAGCCGCCGAGCGACGCCTCCGGATCGCGTCCTTCATACTCGCGTGCGGCCGAGACGAGCTCCATCAGGTTATCGAGACGGTTTTGCGAATCCTCACTCTTGTCTTCGCGCAGATCCTGCAGATAGCCGCTTTGATCGAGTACCTTGCCAAGCGCGACGGAGACCGGTTCGTTCCGCGCGGCTGCATGAAGCCCGAGCAGGAGATCTCTGAACGCTTTCAACGACGCGAGCGCGCGCGGCGCGACGAGACGGTCGTCGATGGCAAGCGCGAGCTTGGTCCACAACGAGCGCGGCGCGGGCATCGCGATGCCGCCGGCGGCAAGGAGCGGCGGCGCCTCGTCGGTTGAGATGCGTTCGATGCCGTCCATGACGCCTTTGCCGATGCCGCGCGTCGGCACGTTGATGACGCGGCGCAGGCTGACATCATCGTGTGGGTTCAGCAGCAGCTTCATGTATGCGAGCGCGTCTTTGATTTCCTTGCGCTCGTAGAATCGCACGCCGCCCACCACTTTGTAGGCCATCCCCGATCGCATCAACGCATCTTCGATGACGCGCGACTGCGCGTTCGTGCGATAGAGCACAGCCACCATGCAGTCCGGCTCGCCCGAAATGCCGGCGCGCGCTGTCTTCGTGATGAAGTCGGCTTCTTCGAGCTCGTCGGAGCCGCGGAAATATTTGATGCGCTCACCGCCCGTGCGCTCGGTCCACAACCGCTTCTCTTTGCGGTTCCGGTTCATGCTGATGACCGCCGAGGCCGCGTCGAGAATGATCTGCGTCGATCGATAGTTGCGCTCGAGCTTGACGATCTTCGCTTCTGGAAAATCGTGCTCGAAGTCGAGGATGTTGCGAAGGTCGGCTCCGCGCCAGCGATAGATCGACTGGTCGGGGTCGCCGACCACGGCGAGGTTGCGGTACTTTTCCGTGAGTCGCTGAATGAGGTGATATTGCGGCCGATTGGTGTCCTGGTATTCGTCCACCATCACGAAGCGGAACTTCTCGGCGTAGCGCGCACGAACATGCGGCACCTTGTCGAGCAGGTCGACGGCCTTCAGCAGCAGATCGTCGAAGTCGAGCGCACCGTTATCGGTGAGGCCCTGGACGTATTTTTCGTAAATCTTCACCATCTGCTCGCCGCGATGATTCCACCCTTGCGCTCTGAAGAAATCTGGCCCCTGCATGGTGTTCTTCGCGTGACTGATCTTCGAGAGTGCCTGTCGCGGCGGCAGGGTGCTGTCGTCGATCTGCAGCTCTTTGAAGATTTGTTTGACGAGCGACACCTGGTCGGACGAGTCGTAGATGACGAAATCGCGAGGCAGACCGATAGCGGTTCCCTCGCGGCGCAGAAGGCGCGCGCACAGCGCATGGAACGTCGAGATCCACGATCCGACCATCGATCGTCCCAGCAGCGTCTCCACACGAGTTCGCATTTCCTCGGCTGCTTTGTTCGTGAAGGTGACGGCGAGAATTTCGTCCGTCTGCGCGTACCCTTCGGAGATGAGATACGCGATGCGCTGAGCGATCACGCGCGTTTTGCCCGAGCCGGCGCCGGCAAGAATGAGCAGCGGGCCGTCGATGTGCAGCACCGCGTCGCGCTGTTCGGGATTGAGACCTGTAAGAGGATCCAAGCGGCTTCAGACTCCAGACTTCGGGCTCCAGGCCAGAACGGTCAGGCCCAACGCCTGGAGTCCGGAGCCAGAGGCCTATTCTACCGTGACCGACTTCGCGAGATTCCTCGGCTGATCGACGTCGCAGCCAAGACGAACCGCGACGTAATACGCCAGCAACTGCAATGGAAGTACCATCGCGATCGGCGAGAGCATTTCAGGCACGCGCGGAAGCGAGATGAGCGAGTCCGTTGCGGGATCCAGGACGCTTTTCAGCGTATCGTTGCCGTCGGTCGTGAGCGCGATGACCGAGCCGCCGCGGGCCTTCACTTCCTGAATATTGCCAAGCATCTTCTCGAAAACGTGATCAGAAGGTGCAATGGTCACCACAGGCATCTCGGCGTCGATCAGCGCAATGGGCCCGTGTTTCATCTCGCCGGCGGGGTAGCCTTCGGCGTGAATGTAGGAGATCTCCTTCAACTTCAACGCGCCTTCGAGCGCGATCGGGTAATTGATGCCGCGGCCAAGGTACAGAAAATCACGACGATTGGCATATTTCGCGGCGACCTCTTCCATGATGGCCGAGGCCTTCAGGGTCTGCTCCAGCTGTTTCGGCAGTTGCAGCAGCGCCGAGATGTGCGCGCGGGCATCGCTTGCCGATAGGGTCTCCTTCACCTGTCCCAGGTAGAGCGCGAGCAGGTTCAGCGCCACAAGCTGAGACGTGAAGGCCTTGGTCGACGCGACACCAATCTCGGGACCCGCGTGCGTGTAAATCGCACCTTCGGCCTCGCGCGTCGCCATGCTGCCGACGACGTTGCAGATCGCCAGGCTCCTGGCGCCCTTCTTTCGCGCCTCGCGCAGCGCCGCGAGTGTGTCGGCCGTTTCGCCTGACTGCGTGATGATGACGACCAGCGTCTTCGCATCGACGATGAAATCGCGATAGCGGTATTCGGAACCGTAATCGACCTCCACCGGCAGGTGAGCGAACCGCTCGATCAGGAACTTTCCGATGAGCGCCGCGTGCCACGACGTGCCGCACGCGATGACGGACACCTTGGTGATGCCCTTGAGGTCCTGCTCGGAGATGCCCAGCTCTTCGAGAAAGACTTTTCCCGTTTCGAGCGAGACGCGTCCGAGCATCGTTTCTTCGGCGGCGCGCGGCTGCTCGAAGATCTCTTTCAGCATGAAATGCCGGTAGCCCGATTTCTCGGCCATCACGGGATCCCACGTGACGCGCTGCGTCACTTTCGACACGGCCGCCCCCGCGAAATTGGTGAACTCGACACCCCCTCGCGTAATGACCGCCATTTCTTCGTCGCCGAGAAACACGACGTCGCGGGTGTGGCTGAGAATCGCGGGAGTGTCCGATGCAACGAAGAACTCTTTGTCGCCGAGGCCGACGACGATGGGCGGGCCGTTGCGAACGGCGATGATCTTTTCCGGATCGTCTGTCGAGATGGCGACGAACGCAAAGAGCCCGCGCATCTGCAGCAGTGCGCGGCGAGCGGCGCCCTCGAGCTTGTCTGTTTGCATCTCGTGCTCGAGCAGGTGCGCGATCACTTCGGAGTCGGTCTCGGTGACGAACCTGTGCCCCAGCTTCTGTAGCTCGTGCTTGATGTCGAGATAGTTTTCGATGATGCCGTTGTGCACGACGACGATTTTGCCGCTGCAGTCCTGGTGGGGATGCGCGTTCTCTTCGGTCGGGCGGCCGTGCGTGGCCCAACGCGTGTGGCCGACGCCGTAAAGACCGTCGAGCGGCTCCATCGCAATGGCGGTCTCCAGGTTCTTCAGCTTCCCGGCGCTGCGGCGCCGCTCGATGAGCCCGTTCTTGACGACGGCGACGCCTGCCGAGTCGTAGCCTCGGTACTCAAGTCGACGGAGGCCGTCGATGAGAATGGGCACGACTTCCTTCGAGCCAAGATAGCCGATGATTCCACACATATGAGCTTCCAGTCTCCAGCTGCCAGCTTCCAGGTCCAGTTACTTTCCAGGTTTTACTTTCTTCTTCCACCCTTCAATATTGCGCTGCTTGCCGCTACTGACGGCGAGCGACGCGGCGGGCACGTTCTCGCGGACCGTCGTGCCGCTGCCGACGTAGGCGCCTCGCCCGATGGTGACCGGCGCCACCAGTTGCGAGTCGCTGCCGATGAACGCGCCGTCTTCGATCACCGTCTGGTGTTTGTTCACGCCGTCGTAGTTGCAGGTGATCGTGCCGGCGCCGATGTTGACCTTCTCGCCGATGGTCGCATCTCCGAGATACGCCAGATGCCCGGCTTTCGTGCCGGCGCCAAGCACCGATTTTTTCAGCTCGACGAAGTTGCCGATGTGCACGCCGTCGCGGAGCTCGGTTTCCGGGCGGATATGGACAAATGGCCCGACCGTGACTCCCGGCGCCATGACCGCGCCGCTAATGACGCAGAAATTCTGGATCGTGACGCGATCGGCGAGCACCGAGTTGAGAATACGCACGCCTGCGTGAATCTCGCAGGCCGATCCGATCCGTGTTTTGCCTTCCAGGTAGACGCCTGGATGAATCACCGTATCGGCGCCGATCGTCACGTCCTCATCAATATAGGTCGTGGCGGGATCTTCGATCGTCACGCCGGCGGCCATCAGCTCTTCGTTCTTTTTCTGTCTCACGATTTTGCTCGCTTCTGCCAGCTCCGACCGGCTGTTGATGCCGCGGATTTCATTGGGATCGTCGAGAGGCACCGTGTCGACGCCCAATTTCTGACGCTGGAACATCGACACGAGGTCCGTCAAATAGTATTCGCCCTGTGCGTTGCCCCTCGCCAGGCCGCGCAGCGCGCCGAACAGCGGACCGAGCGAAAACGCGAAAATCCCGCTATTGATTTCCTTCAGTTTTCGCTGCGCCGGCGACGCGTCGCGTTCTTCGACAATGCGCGAGATCTGGCCCCTGAGCCGCACGATGCGGCCGTAGCCGTAAGGCTGCTCGACGATCGCCGTCAGCACCGTGGCGGCGGCGGCGCTTTGTTCGTGGGCCTCGAGCAGACGCGCCAATGTGTGGCGCTTCAGCAACGGGACGTCGCCAGACAGCAACAGAACGACGCCAGTTTTACCCTCGAGCACGGGTGCGGCCTGGAGCAGTGCATGCCCAGTGCCAAGTTGCGGTTCCTGGGTTGCGAACGACAGACCGGGATACGCCGCCAGGCCCTGCCTCAACGATTCCTTCATGTGACCGACGATCACGGTCGTGGTGGCAGGATTCAGGCTTGCCGCGGCTCGAAGGACATAGTCGATCATCGGCCTCCCCGCCACGTGATGCAGCACTTTGGGGCGCACGGATTTCATGCGTGTGCCTTTGCCTGCGGCGAGGATGACGACGTGGAGATCGGACATCAATCGGATCTCAGTTTAACAACTGGAAACTGGAAGCTGAACTACCGGCCCCGGCGTGATGCTTTGCGGCGATCGGTTTTGGGGGGCGCCACCGATTCGAGGGCCGCGCGCACGCTTTCGTAGTGGCGGAGCGGCTCGAGATCGGGATCGTGGCGCGCCATGGCGCGGTTCTCGGGGTTGAGATCGATCGCCCGAAGCAGGTGAGGCACCGCATCGTCGTATTCGTCGCGCAGCGCAAGGACCGTCGCGAGCATGTAGAGCACATGGTCGTGGTCGGGAGATTCCTCGCTTGCCGTGCGGAGATGCTCAAGCGCCTCGTCGTAGTTGCCGGCGTTAAAGGCGAGGGTCGCGGCGAAGACGCGCTCCTCAGGCGTGCTAGGAGACAACGCACGCGGCGCCATGTGCCGCTCGCACACGTTGACGTAGAGCCGGACGCGCTCGTGGAGCTCTTTCTCCCTTGGATAACGCGACAGTACCGAGCGGAGCACCGACGAGGCGCGGGGATAGTCGTGTTCCTGGAGAGCCGCAACCCCCTGCTCATACAGTGCGACCGCCTCGAGATACCCGGCGGCGGCGGGCGCCTTGACCGGAACTGCAGCGGGCGTGATTTTGGGCCCTGGACGGCTCGCGGATGTGCGAGCCACCACTGCTGGCTTCGATCGGACGCCGGGACGGGTTTTATTCCGTCGCTGTTTGGCCATGGGTCGTGGAGTGAAAGGGGTGTTACGGTAACAAAATGGCGTCGCATCGGTCAAGGCGTCGGTGGGGGCTTGAGCTTTTCAACTGTACGGTACACGCTATTGGTTGATAGACCGAATTTGCGCGCCGTCTGAGAAAGCGCGTCCCGTCGGCCAAGGCCGTAATTATTGGTCAAATGATAGAAAAACTCCACAACGTCTTTATCGTCAACGTTCTCTGCAGGTGCATCAGGAACAAGACTCGGCCCAACGATGATAGTGAACTCGCCTTTAGCCTTAATTTTTAGGTTATAAGCCAGAGTAGTTGACGTCCTAATTATCTCCTCATGAATCTTCGTCAG
>JANMJM010000136.1:0-5562 GCA_031371345.1 Vicinamibacteria bacterium | reverse complement strand
GATCTCAAGCTCATCGAGCTCGCCCGCCAGCTATCAGGAAAGATTGTGACCAACGATTTCAACCTCAACAAAGTTGCACAGCTGCGCGGCGTCGAGGTGCTGAACATCAACGAGCTCGCCAACTCGCTGAAGCCGGTCGTGCTGCCGGGCGAGACCATGAAAGTGTTCATCCTGAAAGAAGGCAAGGAGTACAACCAGGGTGTCGCGTATCTCGACGACGGGACCATGGTGGTCGTCGATAATGCGCGAGCGATGATCGGCAAGACGATCGATGTGGTGGTGACGAGCGTGCTTCAGACCACCGCCGGCAAGATGATCTTCGGGCGCTTCATCGATCCGCACGCCGGCGCGCAGCCGATGGCGATTACCGACGATCGGCGGCGGGCGCGCACGTAAGGTGCGTGGGAAACGTCGGATGCGTGGGGTACGTCGGGTCCCACGTGAGCCACGAATCCCACGAGTCCCACGCTCCCATGAAAATTCCTCCGTTCCACTGGTGGCGCACCGTTTTCTTCCTCATCCCTTGTATTTCCGTTTACACGATCGTCCTCGGCACGCTCTCGATTCTGTCGACGTTTGTCGACAAGCGCGGATATGCGGCGCACTGGTTCGCACGCGCCTGGTCGTGGCTGATCCTGGCGACGACGGGAGTGCACGTGCATATAAGCGGTCTCGAGCACGTGCGCAGGGGCGAGACGTACGTCTTCATCTCGAATCACCAGAGCATCTACGATATTCCGGTCATTTTCGCGTCGCTGCCCTTTCAGCTGCGCATCATCGCGAAAGCGTCGCTCGGCAATTTTCCGTTTCTTGGCTGGCATCTACGGCGGGCAGGACACCTGCTGGTTGACCGCAGCAATCCCGATCGCAGTGGCATCTTGAACCGCTGGCGGCGGCTCGTGGCCGATCGGATCTCGCTGATCATTTTTCCTGAAGGAACGAGAAGTGCGGACGGGCGCGTCGGCCGTTTTCGCGGCGGAAGTTTTCTTCTCGCGCTCGAAGCTGGACTGACGATTGTGCCCATCTCGATTTCGGGCACGATTCACGTGATGAAGAAAGGCCGGCTGATGACTCGACCGGGACATCCGAGGGTGATCATTCATCCGCCGGTGCCGGCGCCGAGGATCGATAACCCAACCATCGCCGACGCCCGCGAGCTGGCCACGCGGATTGGCGCCATCGTCCGCGCCGGCGTCGAGTTAGACAAAAACAACGGTCTGCCGCGTCTATAGTTCTGACCGCATGACGCGGCGGGGCGATGGACCCGGCGAATGGATCGCGCAACAGGTATTCGCGCGGCTCATCGAGGGGCGGAACGACAGGCCCGAGGCCGAACAGAATTACTTGAAGCGAGCGGTCCGCAACCAATGCTTTAGTATCCTGCGCAGCCGGCGTCGCGATCGTCTGGCGATCGATTGCCAGCTGCTTTTGGATGCCGTGCCCGCTGACAACGATCGCATCGATGAACGGCTGACGATTGAACGTGCGCTTCGTGAACTGCCGCCCGAGCAAGCGTTCTCGCGTCGAGGACAAACACTGTCAACGCCCCACGCGATTTCGGCATTCAGATTCAGACCGGCGCCCAACGCTAATCACCGCCCGACGATCGACGATCGACGATGGACGATGCGAATATAATCCCTCGATGTTCGTCTCCGCGATCCTTGCTGCAGGCGGCCGTGGCACGCGGCTGGGGGCGGCGACACCCAAGCAGTTGCTCACCATTGGCGACCGGTCGATCCTTCAGCGCAGCTTCGACACACTCGACGCTCACGACAACATTCACGAAATCATCGTGGCGCTGCCGGCCGACCTCGCGGCGGTGCCACCGTCGTTTCTCGTCTCGAGCAAAAAACCTGTCCGCGTCGTCGATGGCGGCGCGCGCCGGCAGGATTCTGTCGCCAAGGCGTTCGCACGCACGGCGGCGCACGCCGACGTCATCGTGATTCACGACGCGGCGCGCCCGTTTGCGTCGGCCGATTTGTTCAGCCGCGTCATTGCCGCGGCGTCGATGGGCGGCGCGGCGATCGCGGCGATTCAGGCACAGGACACGATAAAGGAAGCGACTACGGCGGCCGGCATTCACGTCGTCGCCAGAACGATGGCGCGCGAGGCAGTGTATTTGGCCCAAACGCCTCAGGCGTTCACGCGGCAGGTGCTGGTCGAGGCCATCGCGCAAAGCAATGCGCTGACGGCTGCCACCGACGAGGCGACGCTTGCCGAGCGTGCGGGACATCCCGTCCGCCTTGTCGACGGCGAAGCCGCGAATATCAAGATCACCACAGAACACGATCTCCGTCTGTCCCAGGCTATGGCTGGACGTCGGGAGGGACTGATGAGAGTAGGCACAGGATACGATCTGCACCGCTTGGAACCCGGACGCAAACTCATTATCGGCGGCGTCGAAATTCCGCACGAGATGGGATTGATCGGCCATTCAGACGCCGACGTGTTGTGTCATGCCGTTACCGATGCGATTCTCGGCGCCGCGGCGCAAGGCGACATCGGCCGTCATTTTCCCGACACCGATCCGAAATGGAAGGGTGCCGACAGCATCGATCTGCTCAAGCGCGCGACCGACATTGTGCGCGCGGCGGGTTTCTCAATCTCGAATGTGGATGCGGTTGTCATCGCCGAACGGCCAAAATTGTCGCCGCATGTCGAGGCAATGCGCCGGCAGCTTGCTGAGGCGATGGGCGTCGACGTTGCGGCCGTTAGCGTGAAGGGAAAGACGAACGAGAAGGTCGGCGCCCTCGGCCGCAACGAAGCCATTGCGGTACACGCCGTTGCCATGCTGGTCCGAAGTCTGGAGCCCGGAGCCTGAAGGCAATCATGCGAGTCAGATTTGCGCCGAGCCCAACTGGCCACCTGCACATCGGCAACGTCCGCACAGCGCTCTTCAATTGGCTGCTCGCACGCGGGCACGACGGCACGTTGATTCTTCGCATCGAAGACACCGACGCCGAGCGATCGACAGTGGAATCTGAAACGACGATTCTCGAAGACCTGAAGTGGCTCGGGCTGAATTGGGACGAAGGCCCCGACAGCGGCGGACCAGTCGGGCCCTACCGGCAGTCGGAGCGGCTCGGTAAATATCAGTCGCGTGCGCGCGTGCTCGTCGAACAAGGGCGCGCGTACTACTGCTTCTGCACCCCGGGGCAGCTCGAGGCCGAGCGGAAAGATCAGCTGGCCAACGGCCTTCCAGCGAAATACTCGGGTCGTTGCGCCCGAATCGATCCGGAGGAGGCCAAGCGGCGCGTGCAATCGGGCGAGCCGGCGGCCATCCGTTTTCGCACGCCCGAAAATCGCGAGATTGCGTTCAACGATCTCGTGCGCGGGCCCATTAGTTTTCACACCGATGTCATCGGCGACCACGTGCTGCTGCGCGCCGATGCGTCCCCCGCCTACAATTTTGCCGTGGTGGTTGACGATGGGTTGATGGGGGTCACGCACGTGGTGCGGGGCGAGGACCACATTTCGAATACGCCGAGGCAGTTGCTGATTTACGAGGCGCTCGAGTTCACGCCGCCGCAGTTCGGACACGTGGCGATGGTGCTCGGGCCCGATCACACCCGGCTCTCCAAGCGGCACGGTGCAACATCGGTCGACGAGTTCAGAGAGAAGGGGTATCTGCCGGAGGCGTTGCTCAATTACCTCGCGCTGCTCAGCTGGTCGCCGGGCGAAGGCCAGGAGATTGTCCCGCTCGCCGAAATGGCGAAGCGCTTTTCCTTGAGCGACGTCGGGCACAGCGCAAGCATCTTCGACGAAGAAAAGCTGTCGTGGGTGAATCGCCACTACTTAAAAGACGCGCCGCACGACCGTCTCGCCGAGCTGTCGGCTCCGTATCTCCGGCGTGCGGGATACATCACCGACACGCTCTCACCGCAAGGTATGGCGTATCTGATCGCGCTCATGCCCCTGATTAATGTTTCGGTGGATCGGCTCGATCAGGTCTCCGAGCGGTTGAAGCAGTTGTTTGAGTATTCAGCCGAGGCGGCGCTGAAGCCGTCGGACATCCGCGCTGAAGTAGAAGCGGATGCCGCTCGTCGAGTGATCGATGCGCTCGCGGCCGAGCTCGAGCACGCGCCGCGGCTTGTCGACAAGCAGCTGTTTCGCGGGCTCGCCGAACGTGTGAAGCAAAAAAGCGGACAGAAGGGCAGGGCGCTGTTTCATCCGATTCGCATCGCGCTCACCGGTGCCGGCGACGGGCCGGAACTCGATCTGCTCGTGCCGGCGATGGAACAAGGCGCCGAGCTCGACACCTCGTCGGGCGTGAGGCCGATGATGGGCGCACGTGAGCGGGTCAGGGGTTTTGTCGAGGTATTGTCGCAGACGATTGGGGAGTAATTTCGAGCGTGGCGATGATGGCTTTCAGCCATTCCTCGGCGATCACGTCGTACGTGGCGACCTTCGGATGGAGCCCATCGCTGCCGATCAGGTCCGGCGGCACCGCGTTATACAAATCCACAAGCGTGGCGTGTTCTTCCGCGACGAGCGTCCGTATTTTCGCGTTCAACGTGGGGATGGCCGCAATCACGTTGGACGGCTTGGGCGGCTTCATGGGAAGAAGCGTGGCCACATAGACGCGTGCGCCTCGGCCTTTCGCGAACCGTGTCATACGGCGCAGCGCGTCGCTGATGCTCTTCATCGCGTCTTCCATGCCTGCGGGCGTCGCCGTGTCCGGCGACAGCAGATCGTTGACGCCTTCCATGACGAGCAACGCGTCAGGATTAAACATTGGCCAGGTTTCTTCGAGGCGGAGTTTACCGGCCCCGGCTTTCTCGGAACCCAGCCCATCGGCAATCAGCGTAATGGTTTGGTCGGCGTAGCGCGTGGTGAGCTTTGTTTCGAGCAAATCAGGATAGCCACCCGGCTCGTAATAAATGTTGGGCGGCACGGTGAAGATCGTGCGCGGCCCGAGCGACCGTTTGCCTTCCGTGATGCTGTCGCCGAACGCGAGAAACTTCGTCTTCTCGATCCGTGGCACAAGCGCGACCACCACCGAAAACGTGCAGCTCCCTTTTTGCGCCGCCGCGTCAACCGCTTCGCACGTCACCGCCGTCGTGCCGTTGGGAAATTCGTTTCCCGATCCCGGATGGCAGGTGACGTTGACGGGCGCTTGTCCATCAGTGGCGACCGGCGCGTCGAAGTTCGCGGTCGGTTGGGGCTGCCCCTGATGGGAGGCCAGCGTGATGTCGGCCGGGCAGCTCAGCGTTGGTGGCTTTGGAAGGGGCGTGGGGCCTGGGCCGGGACGTTTGCCTCCGCAGCAGATCGCCGCCGCCGTGCTCACGCCGAGTACTAGAACTGCTTTGAAATTCACTGCTTTAGGTATCGGCCGCTCCGGGCGGGAGCCTTCTATTATGTACAATCGCGGGCGGACATGTTGATTTACGGGATCAATGCGGTGACGGAAGCGCTGCGCGCCGGACGTGTGGTGTCGTTGCGTACAGGCAAGCGCAGCGATCGGCGTCTGCTCGAGTTAATCGCGCAGGCGGAGCAGTCGCGGATTCCGATTCGTCGCGTGAGCGATCAGGAGCTCGATCGCGAGTCGGGCGCGTCATC
>JANMJM010000112.1:0-23233 GCA_031371345.1 Vicinamibacteria bacterium | reverse complement strand
GGCTGACCTTAGTACGAGAGGACCGGGTTGGACGGACCTCTAGTGTATCGGTTGTCGCGCCAGCGGCAGTGCCGAGTAGCTACGTCCGGAAGGGAGAAACGCTGAATGCATCTAAGCGTGAAACCCTCCACAAGATGAGATTTCCCGAGTCATAAGACTCCTAAAGACTCCTGGAAGATGACCAGGTTAATAGGCCAGATGTGTAAGGGCAGTGATGCTTTTAGCTTACTGGTACTAATTAGTCGTGAGGCTTGACCATATTTCTTTTCTTCTTACGCTGACAGCGTCCAGCTTTCAGCTATCAGCTTCCAGCAATGGAAGCGACTGGTAGCTGGCGGCTGGCAGCTCGAAGCTGAGAAATGCACGAAGCATTGCGTGCAATGTGGATCGGAAAAACAACCGTTTGCAGAATATTGAGTTATCAAGGATCTGATGATCTGAAGATCTCGCGATCTCGAGATCTGAAGGTTTTGTTCTTTGCACAATTTTTACGCGCAAGATGGTGACACGTTCCGCCAGGCCAGACGCCTGGAGACCGGAGCCTGAAGCCAAGCGTAAGCAAGTTCCCGGTGGTCATAGGATCAGGGTCACACCCGTTCCCATTCCGAACACGGAAGTTAAGCCTGATACCGCCGATGGTACTGTGGGGGCAACTCCATGGGAGAGTAGGTCGCTGCCGGGAGTATTAGTGAGAAAAAGCCGCTTTGAGAAATCAGAGCGGCTTTTTTGTTATCTAAAATCTCAAAAGCAAGCTGCTCGGCGATACGGCCGCGGTCGCCGCCTCGCTCGATCGCTTGCTGCATCGCGCCCACGTGCAATTGCCGGTTTCAGCTGTCCACCGAGGCTCCAACGCTGCGCATTGATCGTTCGTCCGGTATCTGGACGTTTGTAGGACAAAGTCGACGATCGACTCGGTCCGGACCTAGTTGGCGCGATTGTTCTCGCGACTAATCCTCAGAATCGCCGTCATCCTCCTCATCTTCATGCGGATCTAACTTCCATGGCCTTACCACGCCGGCAATTTCTTCATCAAACCCCGGACGCACAAACGCCATCGCGAACGGGAATCGTTCATGCAATTCGTTTTCGAGGAACGTCAGCTCATCTGCCAAATATGTCACCAGTCCTGGATCCAACAGTCCGGCCTGAGCAATCGTGCTCCACGCCGCCGCGGACTGTTCAATGGCCACGAGCACAACCTTCGCCGAACCATTCGCATCGTTCTGCACGGGATCGACTTCAAGCTCTTCATCCTCATTGAACTCGAACGAGCTAATGGCGCGATGTGTCTTGGCGGCGATCGTCATCGACCATGAATCCACATCGTGCATGGCCTCGGTGGCAGAGCAGTCGTTTAGCATCGGCCTCAGGATCTCGGACACAGCAGAGGCGTACGAGCCCGCATGCTTCGACAGCGGATCGTTGTCGATGCGGTGGGCGCGCGCGTCGTACTCTTTTTCCTCGGCGGGCGTCATTGCGGAGTCGTCGATATCAATGTCATGAGTTTCCGCCCATCGGGGCCGGGGCGGAGTGTGAGATTCGAACTCGGGCTCGGCCGGTTCAACGTCTTCAGGTGAGTCGGGCTCGAGACCTTGCTGAACCGCAAACGACCAACAGCGCGTGCTGAATGCGCATCGATGGCATCGGACATCGCAGTAACTGCTGATGTGAGGGATCCAGCGCGGATCATGAAGGCGTCGAAGGTACCGTTCAAAGGAACTACTCATGTCGCCAAGTTGTGCAAGAACCAGCCCCAACGAATTTCCTGGAGTTTTGTCATCTCCGCACCAATTCGCGGCAATAACTGCGTGACGCGCCGCGCGTCAATATTGAAAAAACTGCCACCGCCGATGGCCCAGCCGGGGCCGGGCCCGTCGGCGGGCCCAAGCGCCAAGGGCTTGTTTACCAGTGCGACGGCGAGCCATCGCGACGGTGGTAGATGTTGTTCCCGCCGCCTGGCGTCGAGTACTCCGCCACGGCATCGAGCTGCGCCATGTCGAGGGTGACGCCGATTCCTGGCCGGTCATTCGGCCAGCACTTCCCGTCGCGGAAATCGAGGAACTCCGTCAGATGCGCTGGCATGATCGCGCCGTTGTTGTACTCCATGACGACCTGTCCGGAGAACGACGTGAGGAAGTGGATGTGCGCGGCCGTGCCGACCGGGCCGGTAAAGTGCGGCACGATGCCGACTTTGTGCGCGTCGCACATGGCCATGATCTTCAGCATCTCGGTGATGCCGCCGACGTTCGGGAGCGTCACGCGCGCGTAATCGATGTCGCGATTCTCGACGAGTGTCTGGAACTCCGAGCGTTGCCCCCATTCCTCTCCAGGTGCAAGTGGCACAGTTGTCAGCATCCGAAGCTTCGGGATCTGCGTGCGGAACTCTTCCTCTCGCACGGGATCCTCAACGAGGTACGGTCGAAACGGCTCGATCAGCCGGCAGATCTCGACCGCTTCATGGAAGTCGAATTTCTGGTGGACGTCGATCGTCCAATTGCCGTCCTGACCAATCCCCTCGCGGATCTGTTCGGCCGCTTTGGCTACCGCCAGGATGCGCGCGCGCGAGTCGAACAACTGCCCCTCGCGCGAACCACCTCCGCGTCCACCGGCACCCCCCCCGGCGCCCGCTCCCCGGCCCGCGCCCGGAGGACCTCCGCCCCGGACGACGCCGTCAAATCCCGGGTTGGGCTGAATACTTCCGTCGACACGATACGCGTAATATCCGGCAGCCATCGTGGCCGCAGCCCGCTCCTTGAGCGTCGGACCGGACTGGACGCCCGCCGGCAAACCGCCCGTCGCGTACAGTTCGACATGTTCGCGGACCTTGCCGCCGCAAAGCATATAGAGCGGCACATTCAGCGCCTTAGCCTTGATGTCCCACAGCGCCATATCGATCCCGCCAAGGGCATGAATTTTCTCGCGCCCCGGCGAATAAAACGGATCCATGTACATGTGCTGCCAGATCAACTCGGTGTCGAACGCGTTCCTGCCGATCACGCTCGGAGCGAGACTTGCGACGAGATCTGGCGATCCGCCTTCGCCGACTCCCGTGATGCCGGCATCCGTGTCGACCAGGATGATCATGTTGCTCTGGTTGAACGACGCCGTGATGCTGGTTCGATTCGACCCTGTTTTCGGCGTCAGCACCCGAATCTTCGTGACGATCGCCTTCGGCAGGGTCGCCGCCGCGCGCGCGAGAGGGGCGGGCGTGCGCGCCTGCGCAGCTTGAGCCCACTCGGCACCACCCCAGGGACGAAAGACTCCTCCAAGCGTCCCCATGGTTAACGATTTGGCGAACGTTCGTCGGTCGATGTTCACATGTCCTCCTATCCGGATGTCGCAGACGACTTAGAAGTTCAACTTCGTCACGAACGTCACGAAGCGCATGATCGTGCCTGGCGCCGTCGTGATTTTTCCAAACTGCGTTGACGTCGGATTCAGGTCCGGATTCCCGTAATGCATCCGGTTCAGCGCATTGAGCATATCGACACGGAATTGAAGCGTCTTTTGTGCGGGAAGCCCGATGTTCCGCACGAAATTCATGTTCAATAACATGAGATTCGGACCGCGTACGCCGTCGATGCGGAAGGGGAAGGTCCGTTTCTGGAAAGCGGCTGCCGCCTTCGCCGGATCCCGCTCGAAGCCGGCGTCGACGTTGAACCACCGATCGATTGTCGGTTTGTCAACCGCAATGTCCTTGAGGTCTCCGTAAAAAAAGATGTTGCTGACGTTGTTGATGGCATTGCCCGACCACTGGAGTAATGGCCCTGGCTGATACTCGAACGTGCCACCGGTCTGCCAGCCGCCGACGATCGCGCTGAGAACCCCTCCCCTGTTCAGAAACGGCCGTGACTTGCCGAACGGGAACTGGGCGAGGAACGTGGCCGTTAACCGGTGTGGCCTGGCGTTGTCCTGCGTCTGCCACAGCCCGGGCACGCGATCGTATTCGTTGACGGTCGTCAACTCCTGCGCGTGCATGCCGGTGTAGACGAGGTTTCCGGAGAAGCCGTTGGAAAACCGGCGACTCAGTGTCAGTTCGATCGCCTGCACGCGGTTCTTTCCGAGCGGGAGGTTGTTGATGTTGAGACCACCGCCCGATGACATCTGCGGGTAGGGACGCAGCAGCCGGTTTTTCTGGATCGTCTGACTCGTAAAGAATGAGTTGCCCGCCATCTTGACGTAGAGCGCGGGATTGCTTGTCCGCAACGATTCGAAGTTGCCGATGTAGAACGGATTTTGGACGTTGGCGTTCAAGAGATTCTGCTGCGTGAGGTCTCGCACATCGCTGCCGTTCCACCAACTCTCGGGCAAATAGTCCTGTCGGATGTTCGCGCTCAGGTGATCGCCGTAGCTCGTGTTGAACGCGACCTCGACGCTCATGTTGCGGCTAATCTCGCGCTGCAGGCTGGTGCGTGTCCGCTGCACACGTGCGCGTACGCGATTCGGATTGTCGAGCGAATTGAACGCCGTCCCCAAAATTGAGTCGACGCCCAGTGCGCTGCCGAGGACCGACTGAAATCGTGCGCCATTGACTGCCGGGAACGGATTCAGCATCGGCGAGATGCCATTCTTCGGGTCGCCGAGGAGCCAGGTCTGTCCGAAGTCCGTGCTGAGAGTGCTCGTCGTCGTTTGAGCGAATCCGTTCTGATTGGGAGCGAACGCCGTCGCATTCAATGTGTCGTAGTACATGCCGTACCCGGACTTCAGCACCGTCTTCTCATTGATGGTCCAGGCTCCGTATGCGCGCGGCATGAACATCGACTGCGGCTTATAGCTCCTTCCAGTTTGGCCAGGGCTGTCCGCATAGAGAGCGCCTCCAATCACTTTGAAGTTGCTCGCCGGTAGCTCCGGGATCGGGTTGGCCGCGTAGGCCGCCTGCGCGAGTTGTGTGATAGCCAGTGTGGCGTTCGGATCGAATCCAACCAGCATCTTGTCGCCGATTTCGGCGTTGCCAACTTCGTATTCGTAGCGCAGGCCGCCCGTCAGGGTGATCGTGTTCGACACACGCCACGTATCCTGAACGTACGTGCCTGCCCAGGGCGACTTCACGTGATATTGCGCTGTGCTCTCTGCCGCGATAGTTGACGGCATACCCAGCATGAACGCCGCCCAGCTCAGGCCGAGATCGGCAGCTGGGTAGACGGTGGTGTCATCAGCCTTGCGCGTGTACAGGTTGTTGAACGTGAAATTCCCCGAAGCGAAGCCCGGATCGTTTCGAACGCGCTGGGCCTGTCGTATATCCACTCCACCTTTCAACGTGTGCGAGCCGCGGACCTGCGACACGTTGAACTGAGCCTGGTAGTTGGTGGATTGATCGTAGGTACCAGAATTGTTCGAGAAGAGCGGGTTAGTCCCGGCGCCGTACCCCGTGATCGTCATCGCCGGCAACTGACACGATGTCGTGCCTCCGAACGTTCCGCGTGCGAGACAAAAGTCGTCCATATAGGCCGGCAGTCCGACCGAGCTCGGCGTGTATTTCTTCAACCCGAACCGCCGGTCGCTCTCCAAAAATTGGTTCCCGCTGATCTGTGCATCGATGACGGTTTCGCCCGTCACATGCGTCCAGGTGCCGGTATCGGTCCAAGTCGTCCGTAGCCTGCTGAATCCGTTCAGATTGGTCGGGATGTTTATGTACGTCCAATCATTGGCGTCTTCCGTAAAATGGCTGCCGCTCGTACGGAAGAAGAAGCGGTTCTTCTCCGACAAGTTGTAATCGAACCGTGCGCCCCACACATGACTTCGAAGCGGATCTGGCTCCGCGGCGTCGAAGTAGTTGTTTACCGGTGCCACCGAAGACGACGTGGGATTCTGGTTCGGATCCGGCAACGTATCTTTGTAAAACTTGTAAAGGGGGTTGGTGATCCGATTCGCAGGGATAACGTTTCCCGGGAACGGATCGCGAATGACGTGTCCCGGGCGCGCCGGATCGAGCCGCGTCGTCAACGGATCGTAGATCTGATACTGGGTGCCGTTTGGCAAACCGAGCAGATCGGAGAAGTCACCGGCCAGGTGTTTGGCGTTCGCGGGAATTGTCCGTGTGCTCGCAGCTTTGCCAAAGTAGTTATCGTTACCGTACGCGTAATTCAGGAACATGAAGAGCTTGTTCCGGCCATCGACAATTTTCGGGATCTGAACCGGTCCGCCGTACGTTGCGGCAAAGTTGTGCGAAAAACCGGCTTCGAACGCAGCCTTGGCTTTCGGATCCGCGTTAAAGACCGCCTTCTGAAACGTGTTGGCTCTGTTGATCTTGTTGGACCAGTACTGCCAGTTCGTCGTCCCGCGCGATGTATTCGTGCCGGCGCGCGTCATCATGGAAATTCCTACGCCTGTGCCGTGCCCAACGGTCGCGGCGAAGTTCGTCGTCTCGACGCGCATTTCCTGGAGCATGTCGGAATTGGGCGACGTGGCCATCTGGCGGTTGACGCCATTGTTCGTGGCGCCATCGATCGTCCATTCATTGCCCCCGATACCGCCTAGCGGTATCGCCGACGCTGAAGGGCCCCCGACATACCCCTGGCCGGCATACACGACCGTTGCACTCGCCATAAGGCCCGGCGCGAAACGCGTAAACATGACCGGCATGTTCGACTGCACGGGCAAGTCCTCGATCTGTTGCTGAGTCAAGGCCATGCCAGTCCGCACAGTGTTGGTTTCAAGCAGCGGCGCCTCGCCCGTGACCGTGACCGTTTCGGCAAGCGTTCCGATTTCAAGTTGCAGCGGTAGGGTTAACTGCTGGCCGCCGGCGAGCGTAATGCCGGTTCGCCGCAAGGTCTTGAAGCCAGCTATTTCGACGGCGATTTCATAATTCCCAGCCCTCAACAGGGACGCCTCGAAGTACCCGCTGTTGTTCGTCGTCACCTGTTGCGATACAGCTGTGTCAACGTTGGTGATTTTGACCGCAGCTCCGGGGATGACGCCTTGTTGATCTTGGACGGTCCCAGAAATAGTGCCTCTGGTTTCCTGAGCGGCGAGCGGAAGGCCTGACAACAACGAGAAGCTGAGCGCAAATGCCAGAACGGTGCGCATAGTGAGTCTCCTTCTCAGAGGGTGAGATTGTGGTGTCAGACCATAACACGGATGAGAAACCGTCTCAGGCTTTTTGTTGGCTATCCAGGGGGAGCCTTGCCTCGTGTCGCTGTGCGAGTAAACGGACTGCGGACGGACGCTCCAGGAACCCGCCGGCCTCGAAGTGTTCCGATCACCCTCCGTTGCTGGCTCGCGACGACTCCACGCCATTCCTCACCGCGCTCACGATCAACTCGACGAGTTCCACTGACGGCATGTGATCGAGCGTAACTACGTCGAGATCGGTCAACTCGAACTTTCGGGCGATGTTGACCAGATGCCATGCCGCGAACGCGCCGAGTTGCTTCCTCAAATGCGCTTCGCCATGTTCGTAGACTGAGAACGGGTTAATGAGGCTCTCGCGAGCTCCCGTAGGCCTGGTGACCGGTCCTGGAGCGGGGAAGATTGACGGGCGCGCGCTTGCCACCTCCGCCGGCGCAGAGGGCTTCTTCAGGGCCCGCGCAAGGGCTCCTTCCAAATATACGGGCGTCAGGCCGGTCGCCCAGTATTGCGTATCTGTTCGATTCGGTTGGGTTGTCTCTCGGGGCGTTCGCACGGGCACTCCCGCGTCGATTGGTACAAATTCAATCCAACCCTGCCACGAACCGTCAGGCATTGGCCCCCCACACGCGCGCGCTAGATATCTAGTCCCCTCGGGACTCCTCACTTCCGACGTCAACTGGACCAAAGTCTCGCCTGCGTGATTTGACATCTGTCCCCCCTGATTTCAAACAGGCAAGAAGGCTGCCTTTCAGGGCATCTGAACGCCCGTCGATGTTTCCACGCGGTTTATTTAAAGATCGAACTCCGCGATCACCGCTCCGTGATCGCTCGTGCCGAACTCCCGCTGCACCACGCACGACACCGTCCTGTCGGCGATAAGGTTGCTCGCGAGCACCATGTCGAGGCGCCACCCGATGTTCCGCTGCCGCATGTTTCTCCACGGCGCCCACCACGTAAACAAATCGGCATTTTCCGGCTCCATTCTGCGGTGCACATCCACCAACCCATGACCGATCAGTCGTTCGAAGAGCGCTCGCTCGTCTGGCCGCTGGCCAATGCCGTTGGGCTTTCGTTCCTTGGGATGCACGTCCATGTCCGTCCGCGCCACGTTCATATCGCCGCACAGGATCAACGGCCGGCCAGATGCCTGGTACTCGGCGGCGAACGCCGCCAAGGATTCCAGAAACCGCATTTTCGCGGCGAAATCCTTGCCGCCATTCGGGACGTAAATCGACGCCACGGTGAATGCCGGCATGTGCGCCGTCACGATGCGATGTTCGTAGTCGAACTCGGGGTGGTGGAAAGCCGGCCGATTGGGAAAGCTCGCCTTGCGCAGGTGCAAACCAACCCCTGAGTAGCCTTTCCCACCGTGCCAGTAGCACCAGTAACCCTCGAGGTCGCAGAGCCAAACCGGCAGTTGCTCTGTGGAGGCTTTGATTTCCTGCAGGCACAGCACGTCTGGCTGTTCCGTCTCGAGAAATTCCTGAAGTTGCGCGTCGCGGGCGCGAATGCCGTTGACGTTCCACGTGGCGATCTTGATCATGTCGCCGCCGCTCGTTCCGCGGCGGCAACCGACTTGCGGGCCCAGGACACGAGTTCATCGGTGCTCTCGAGCACGTGGATCGGAACCTGGTAATACTTCATTGAGGACGGGCGATCCGGGAACGGCTTGAATGGTTTCATCCTGAGGCGCGTGTAATCCTGACGGTTCTGGCCGTCGACTTTCAGATAGAGCACGTCTCTCGCGATGATCCCGAAAAACACGCCAGACACGTACAGCCCCACTCCTCCGAACATGGACCGAGGCACGACGTCGCCCAGTCCGAACAGCTGATCGAGCACAAACGATCTGAACGCGTCGCTCACGCGTGCAGCGCGCTTCATGAAACAAATGTAGCATGAAGAAATGCGCCTCCAGGGGCTGGTGGATGTGGCGAACGCCGTGGCCCGTACCCGCAGCCGGCTCGAGAAAACGGCGACGCTCGCGGTCTTGCTGAAACAGTTGCAAGGCCGAGAGATTCCGATCGGTGTGAGCTATCTCTCTGGCTCGTTGCCGCAGGGTCGTATCGGCCTCGGGTGGTCGGCCACCTCGGAGGCGCAAACGACCGGCGCTTCCGATACGCCTTCCCTCGAGCTGCTCGACGCGGACGCGATCTTCGAACAGATTGCTCGCACGTCGGGTGCTGGTGCCGTGCGAAAGCGCACACAGTTGTTGGCGGGACTTTTTACGCGCGCGACCCGGGACGAACAGGATTTTCTGCTTCGTCTCATCTCCGGCGATTTGCGGCAGGGCGCGCTCGACGGCGTCCTGGCGGAAGCCGTCGCAAAGGCCGCATCCGCGCCCGCCGACGCCGTGCGGCAGGCGGCCATGATGTGCGGCAACCTCGGTGAAGTGGCTCACGCGGCCTTCACTGAAGGCGCCGCCGCGCTGTCGCGCTACGCGATCGAGCTCTTCAGACCCGTTGAGCCGATGCTCGCGTCCCCCGCCGCCAATGTCGCCGAAGCGTTGGAATGGCTCGGCGAAGCGGCGTTCGAGCTGAAGCTCGACGGCGCACGGATTCAGGTTCATAAATCTGGTGATGATGTACGGGTGTTTTCCCGCGGATTGCGCGACGTGACGCCGGCCGTCCCCGAAGTGGTCGAGCAGATGCACACCGTGGCCGTGCGCGACCTCATCCTTGACGGCGAAGTGATCGCGCTTCGCGAAGACGGCAGACCTCATCCATTCCAAGAGACGATGCGCAGGTTCGGCCGCCGTCTCGACATCGACTCACTGCGCAAGACGTTGCCGCTGATGCCGTTCTTCTTCGACTGCCTGTACCTTGACGGCCGACCGCTGACGTTGGAACCTCAGCGGATTCGTTTCGCGGCACTGCTCGAGGCGGTCCCGTCTCTCGCCGTGGAACATCGCACGCTATCGAATCATGAGCAGGCGGAAGATTTTCTGCGCGAGGCCCTTGCCGCGGGCCACGAAGGGCTGATGGCGAAAGCGCTCGACGCGCCCTACACCGCCGGAAGCCGAGGCCGCTCGTGGCTGAAGATCAAGCACGCGCGAACGCTCGATCTTGTCGTGCTGGCTGCCGAATGGGGAAGCGGACGTCGGCGCGGATGGCTGAGCAATCTCCACCTCGGCGCGCGCGATCCAGAGAGTGGTGGCTACATCATGCTCGGCAAAACGTTCAAAGGAATGACCGACGAGATATTGGAATGGCAGACGGCAGCATTTCTCGAGCGCGAGACCGGCCGGGACGGACATATCGTGCGTCTGCGACCGGAGCTCGTCGTCGAGATCGCGTTCAACGATCTTCAAGAGAGCCCGCATTACCCCGGCGGCCTGGCGTTGCGATTCGCGCGCGTCAAGGGTTACCGTCCCGACAAGACGGCCGCGCAGGCCGATACGATCGAGACCGTTCGAGAAATCTATCAAACGATGACAGGGCGGAGGCCTCCACGCCATGCCTGAGCTGCCGGACGTCGAGCTGTATCTCGCGGCGCTCAGGCCGCGTCTTCTCGGGAAGACGCTGGAGCGCGCGCGTCTTGGCTCGCCGTTTCTCCTGCGATCGGTCGAGCCGCCGCTCGACGCCGTGTTCGGTAGAAAAGTCATTGCGCTGCGACGCCTTGGCAAGCGCATCGTCTGGCAGTTCGACGAGGCCTCGTCTGGCGAGGAACTGTTTCTCGTATTTCACTTGATGATTGCCGGAAGATTTCGCTGGCGCGATCGCGGCGTCGCGATTCCGAAGAGACTCGGACTGGCGGCATTTGATTTTTCCGACGGCACGTTGCTGATGACGGAAGCGGCCAGTCACAAACGCGCCTCTCTTCACGTGGTTCGCGGTGAAGAAGCGCTTGCACGGCATGACCCCGGCGGTATCGATGTGATATCGGCGACCGCAGACCAATTCGCCGGCGCCCTTCGAAAGGAAAGCCATACATTAAAGCGAGCGCTGACCGACCCCCACCTCTTCGGCGGTATCGGCAACGCGTACTCCGACGAGATCCTGCATCGCGCGAAGCTCTCACCGTTCAAGCTGACACGGCAGCTGAGCGATAACGACATGCGTGTCCTTCATGCGGCGACACAAGAGACACTGGCGGACTGGACGACGCGGCTTCAGCAGGAAGCGGGGGGATAGTTTCCCGAAAAAGTCACCGCGTTCCGCGAGGGGATGGCTGTGCACGGCCGGTTCGGGAAGCCGTGCCCGCGCTGCGGGACGCCGGTGCAGCGGATTGTGCACGGCGAGCACGAGGTGAACTACTGTCCGATGTGCCAGACCGAGGGGCGACTGCTCGCAGACCGTGCCCTTTCGAAGCTGTTGAAGGACGACTGGCCGAAGTCGCTCGACGAGCTCGAACGGCGGCGGGAGAAACTTTCTGGCATCTAGTGCAGAAGAAGCTGCGGCGCGCGCGCTGGCCATGATTCATCCGAGTGATCTTCCCTGCGCAGACAGGACAAACGCTCTTGCGGTACACCTCGAGATTTGTCCTGAGCGCGAACACTCGGCGCAGCTCGAGGAAGCGATGCGAGAACACCTTTGCATCGGCGACAATCGCCCTGAGCGTTTTCGGCGGAATTTTTTCAATCCTTAGGAACGGGCTGGTTCGCGTGCGGAACAGCACCTCGTTCTTAATAATGTTGCCGACGCCCGCGAAAATCGCCTGGTCGAGGAGCACGTCGGCAACTTCGGCGCGCCGAAAGGCGCGGACTTTTTTTAGCGCGGCTCTCGGATTCCACCGTTCAGACATGATATCGGCCGTGAAATCGTAGGCGGCCTTCGGGTCGGCTTCTTCCACCCACTTCACCGATGCGGCCCAGATGGTGATTTCGCCGTTGGGAAAATTCATGACCAGCCGCGGTGGGCCAGTGCGGCGATAGTCGCCCGTAACGGACTTGCCATTCACAGTGGAAGCGAATGTGCCCCACAGCATGAAGTGGACGCGCAGGGCAAATGTGTCGAATTGAAACACAAGATGTTTGCCCCAGGCGAAAATATCCTTCACCTGCTGACCTCGAAGCCGGTCGATGCCTATCCGGCTGTTTCCACTGACGCTTGCGATCTGCTTCCCAACGAACGGAGAGAGTTGCTCAGCGGCGAGGTGGATGGATGGACCTTCCATGCCGTGTTCAGTAGCATACTTAGTACCGGACTCTCGGCCCTTGGTGCGTCGTGTCGCGCGATCACGTGTATATCGGAACCGCCGGCTGGAACATTCCGCGCGCTCACAAAGAGCGCTTCCCGGTTGTCGGCTCACAAATCGCGCGCTACGGGTCCTGCCTGAACGCGGCCGAAATCAACACGTCGTTCTACAGGCCGCACGCGCCGGCGACCTACGAGCGCTGGGCGGCGTCGGTGCCCGCCGGCTTTCGGTTCGCTGTGAAGATGCCCAAGCTGATCTCGCACGAGCGGCTGCTTGCACGCGCGCGAGAGCCGTTGACGCGATTTCTCGACGAGACGAGCGGCCTTGGCCGTAAGCGCGGGCCGCTGTTGCTGCAACTGCCACCATCATTCGAGTTCGAGACGCGCCGCGTTGGACGATTTTTCGAGCTCCTGCGAAAGGGTTACACCGGTCCGGTTGTGTGCGAGCCGCGCCACGCGACGTGGACCGCTGCGGAGGCAAACGACTTGCTGATCGGTTTCGAGGTCGCGCGTGTCGCCGCCGATCCACCTCGAGCGGCGGGCCTCTGTGATCCGGGTGGATGGACGCAGTTGACGTACTACCGCTGGCACGGATCGCCCCGCGCATATTTCTCGTGCTACACGAGCGGCGATTTGTCGCGATTGGCCGAGGCGGTTGGCCGGCGCTCGGCCGAGACCTGGTGCATTTTCGACAATACGGGATCCGGTTCTGCGGCTGGGAACGCGCTGGAGTTGGCGATACACTTAAAAGATGGACATCCCGAAGAACGAAGACGAATGGCGGGCGGCACTGACACCGGAACAGTTTCAGGTGCTCAGAGGCCACGGCACCGAACGAGCGGGCACAAGCCCATTAAATAAGGAGCACCGCCCGGGCGTGTTCAAGTGCGCAGCTTGCGGCCAGGAGCTCTTCGAGTCGGACAGCAAATTTGAGAGCGGGACGGGCTGGCCCAGCTTTTTCACGCCGCTCGAGAACGCCATCGAAACGACCACGGATGGGAAGTTCGGCATGCAGCGGACCGAGGTGCACTGTGCAAAATGCAAAGGACACCTCGGCCATGTCTTCGAAGATGGTCCGCCGCCGACTGGCCTGCGCTACTGCATGAATGGCGTATCGCTAGCCTTCGAGCCAGCGAAACCAGCCGACCGCAAGTAGCCAGGCGCCGACAATCAGCAGCAGAAGCCGCACGAACTGCGCTTGGCGATCGGGTGCCTGTGTCGTCATAACATCTCCGCTCATGCCGTTGGCGTGTCCGCCTTCGTCATCGTGGTGAGGTGCTGTTGCGCGAGGGCAGCGGCGCCCATCAACCCGCCCATCCCCATCGATTCCACGGCGCTGCTGGGCACGAGCATCAAGGCGCCCTTTTCCTTCAAGCCTTCATACAACATGTTCATCGCCCGCAGATGCAGTGCCGTGGGGTTGTTCTGATACGACAACGACGCCTGCTCGAACAGCGTGGCGATTTCCGTTTCCGCTTGTGCCAGGATGACGCGCGCCTGTTTCTCACGCGCAGCCTGCGCCTCGCGAGACATGGCGTCCTGCAGTGAGCCGGGGATAATCACATCGCGCATCTCTACCGATTGGACGGTGACGCCCCATGGGTTCGACCGCTGATCGATCAGCTGTTGAAGCTCGGCTTCAATGCGCTCGCGTCCGCGCAGCAGATCGGTGAGCGAGGTGCGGCCGATAATGTCGCGAAGCGCCGTCTGCGCGGCCCAGCTGACCGCGTTGTCATAATGTTGAACTTCGAGCGCGGCCTTCTCTGGATCGTGGACGACCCAGAAGAGCACAGCGTCGACGTTTACCGGCACCGTGTCGGACGTGAGCGTCTGCTCGGCGTCGAACGACGTCGTGATCGTGCGCTGATCGATCCAGGCGGTCACGGTATCGATGAACGGCACGATCCAAAACAGCCCGGGGCCACGCGAACCGGTATAGCGCCCGAGCCGCAGCACGATGGCGCGCTCCCATTGGTCGGCGATTCGGGGTGCCATTCCGGCGATGCATCCAAGCGCGACCCCGGCGGCCAGCCAGAGGATCTGGCCGGTTCGGACCGACAGCCACCACCCGAGTCCAACGCCCGTCGCGAGAATGAGCACGGCAATGACGTTCACCCTGATGTCCGGCGCGAATTGCAGCTTCGACTTGCGATCCGTGCTGGTGATGCTAGCCATCCTGTTCCTCCTTCAGCTGAAGCTGAAGCTCCGCAATGAATTCGTCGCGTGAAAAGCCGCGAGCCGCGGCGTCTTGAAGCACGCGCGTAGCAAACTCGCGCAGGGCTTGTTTGTTGCCCCGCTGCCGCAAGGATGCCGGTGACGGTTCTCCGATGAAGGTGCCCACGCCGCGTCGGGTCTCGACGACACCGTCGCGCTCGAGGTCGGAATAGACTTTGGCGACGGTGTTTGCGTTCACTTTTAACTCAACGGCTAACTGGCGGACTGTGGGAAGCTGGGTGCCCTTGGGCAGGCGGCCGGTGGCCACGCCGGCCCTGATGGCCCGCTCGATTTGGACATAAATCGGCGCCGGATCGGCGCTGTCGAGGCGGACGGGATGGGGGGCCATCGTGTGTCCTATTGTACTAGTTAAATAGAACAAGTCAAGAGGGCCAAAAAAGCATGGAACCAAAGGCAGGCCTCTGAAGTCTAAATAGCTGAGAACCCTTATGGATTTATCTCTGAAGACAATGCCGAAGAAGAACTTACAGATAAAACTCGAATACGATGTCTGCGCGAAATGCGGGATTTTGTTCGACGATCAGGGAGAGAACGGCTGGTGGATTGAAAAGGGCCTCTGGTGGCACGAGTGCAACGACGAACAGCCGGCCCGAATTGTCGTCCGGAAATTGGCGAGGGTCGCCTAACGCTTTTTCGCCGGCCCGGCTGGCCCGGGCCGGCGCGCCTTCGGCAGTTTCGCCGCCACAATCTGGTAGGCCGACCGCAGTAATTCCGCCTCCCGCACGTCGAACCTCTCTCCACGTTCCGTTTCCTGCACCGACTTCGCCCGCGCGACATACGGGCGGCAGATTTTTCTGGCCGCTTCGATGCTGATGGTCCAATTATATTGAAGCGATGATCTCGAAGCCGGTTGGATTTGGCACTCCTGCTGCTTTCCGCCATTGGCTGAAGAAGAACCACGCGAAGGCCCCGGAGCTGATGCTTCGCTGTTTCAAAACCCACGCACGCGCCAAGGGCGTGACGTACCTGCAAGCTCTTGACGAGGCGCTCTGCTTCGGATGGATCGACGGCGTGCGCCGCAGCTTCGACGCCGATACGTTCGTTGTGAGGTTCACGCCACGCAAAGCGAAGAGCAAGTGGAGCACGGTGAACCTGCGGAAGTTCAAGAGACTGACGGCCGCGCGACGCGTGCATCGCGCCGGACACGCCGCCTACCGCGCCCGCGATAAGCACGCGAAACCATATTCGTTCGAAACCAAACCGGCGACGCTCGATCGGACGTCGGCGGCATTGTTGAAGGCCAACGCCAGCGCCTGGTCATTCTTTCAGGCGCAGCCGCCTTGGTATCGGCGAATCACGGTGTTCTTTGTGATGAGCGCGAAGCGCGAAGAGACAAGGGGAAGGCGCCTGGCGCTCCTCATCTCATGCTCTGCAGCTGGACGGACAATTCCCGCGCTGACCCGCTAGAATGCCCTTCACACCAGCGCAAAGGAGCGCTCCGATGCGACGTCTTGTCTGCATGCTCGCTGCGTTCGCGGCCTTCGGGCTGGCCACGCCGTCGTGGGCTCAAACGGCGGCCGCCCGGCCGAACGAGCTCGACGCGTTCATGGCGCAAGTGCTCGCGCGGCGCGACGACAACTGGAAGAAGCTTCAGCAATACATTCTCGACGAGCAGGAACACGCAGAGCTCCGCGGCCCGGGCGCCATGCTGCTCTGGGGTGATAAACGCGAGTACGTCTGGTACCTGCGCGACGGCTACTTTGTGCGCAGCCCGGTACGCGCCAACGGTGTCGCCATCGGTCAGGCGGATCGCGAGAAATACGAGCAGGATTTTCTGAACAGGGCGAGGGAGCGCGAGACGAATGCCGAGAAAAACCCGAAAGACGACACCCCGGCGCCTCCCACCGATGTGCAGAGCCTGATTCAACAGACCCGCGCCCCCCAATTCGTCTCGTCGGCCTACTTTCTTCAGTTCAAGTTCGAAGCGGGAAAGTATGCGCTCGTCGGTCGAGAACAGATCGATGGCCGCGACGTGCTCCGCATCGAGTACTACCCCACCAAACTATTCTCCGAGGAGCCGGAGACCCGGGCAGAGGCGCGCACCAATCAGGCGACCGGGCGCAAGTCGAAGGAAGACGCATACGGCGACGAAGTTCAGCGCCTGATGAACAAAGTGTCGCTGGTCACGCTGTGGGTCGAGCCGGCGCAGAAACAGATCGTGAAATATACGTTCGACAACATCGGCCTCGATTTTCTTCCGGCGGCGTGGCTGGTGCGCGTGACCGACCTGAAAGCAAACATGCTGATGAGCGAAGCGTTTCCTGGCGTGTGGCTGCCCAAGCGAATCGATATGTCGGCTGGCATCCTCATGGCCCCGGGCCCGCTTTCGATGACCTATGAAATTCAGTACTCCGGGTATCGCGAAGCCGCCACATCAACGAAGTATCGCGGTGCCGGTGGGCGCTGACGCGCGTCCCTGTATCGCCGTGTTGGTGTGCACGATTATTCTCTTGAGCAGTCCGGTGATCGTGGCGCAGCAGGAACGAATCGTCGCCATCCAGGTCCACGGCAATACGCTCACGCCCGACGCCGAGATCATTCTTGCATCAGGATTGTCGGAGGGTGCAGTCGTCTCCGACGACCTGCTTGCGCAAGCCACCACCCGCCTCAAGACGGCGAGGCGCTTCGATCGGATCGAGGTGCTGAAGCGCTACGCGTCGATTTCAGACGCCACGCAGATCGTGATCGTGATTCAGGTGGATGAAGGGCCCGTCCGAATTGCGGTGCCTGGACAGTCGCCTCGCGCGGTGAAGCGCCGCCCTGCGAACATCATGTTCGTTCCATTGCTCGACGCCGAAGACGGCTATGGTCTCACCTACGGCGCGCAGATGGCGATCACCGGACATCGCAACACGTCGAGCCGGCTCGTTGTACCGCTCAGCTGGGGCGGCGACAAGCGCGCAGCGGCCGAATTCCAGAAAGAGTTCGCGCCGCGGTTCGCTCCACAGCTGAAAGCCGGTGCGCTCGTGCAGCGCCGCACGCATCCGTTCTTCAAGGAACGCGCGGACAGAAAACGTGTGTGGGGCAGAGCCGAATGGCAGCTCGTCAAACCGCTGCGAGCAGGCAGCACCCTCGCGTGGCAGAAATCGAGCCTTCTCGATCGCGACGACACGTCCCGATCGATCGGCGGCGATCTGGTTCTCGACACGAGGCTGGATCCTGTAATGCCCCGAAACGCGGTTTATGCGCGGGCGGCCGTTGAGCGCCTTGCATTTGGTGATAGAGCGATTGGTGATAGAGCGATTGTGAAGACAGAGCTCGAGGGGAACGGTTACATCGGTCTCTTTCGCGGAAACGTGCTGGCGATGCGCGTGCTTCGCGAGGACATGAACCGGCCTGCGCCGCCCTACTTCAAATCGATTCTTGGCGGCTCGCGCAGTCTGCGCGGGTTTCGCGCGGGATACGGCGTCGGCGACACGCTGGTGGGCGGGTCGGTCGAACTGCGGATGCCGTTGACCTCTCCGCTGAACATCGCGCGCTTTGGGACAAGCGTGTTCGTCGACGCGGCAACGGCCTACGACAAGGGTCAGAAATTTCGCGATCAACGCCTCCGGAAGGGGGCCGGGGCCGGCCTGTGGGGCAGCGCCGCGCTCTTCCGAATCAGCCTGATGGTGGCCCATGGAATCGGCGAAGGCAATCGGGTCCACTTCGGAGCCGGGCTTACGTTCTAGAATCTCTACATGCCGCAACCTTTCGCGATTGATTTGCGATCCGATACGGTCACGAAACCTTCTCCCGACATGCGCCGCGCGATGGCCGAGGCCCTTGTCGGCGACGACGTGTTCATGGAAGATCCGACGCTGAACAAACTGCAGGCGCGGGCCGCTGAGGTGTTCGGCAGAGAGGCTGGCCTCTTCGTGCCGTCCGGATCGATGGGGAATCTCGCCTGCGTGCTGGCCCAGACGCGCCCTGGTCAGGAAGTCATCTGCGAGACCAACGGCCACGTCTACAACTACGAGATGGGCGCGCTGTCGGCTGTCGCGGGCGTGCTGCCTCGCATTATTGAAGGCGAAGACGGTCTGCTGTCGTGGGAGACGATCTCGAAGGCGATTCGCCCGAAGGTTTACTACCGGCCTCAGACGGCGTTGATTTGTCTCGAGAACACGGTGAACATGGCTGGCGGCACGGTGCTGCCGACGTCGATGGCCGGTGAGATTTGCGATCGCGCGCACGAACAGGAGATTCACGTGCACCTGGATGGCGCGCGCGTGTTCAACGCCGCGACGTATCTCCGAGAAAAAGTCGCCGACATGACCAAGAAATTCGACTCGGTGCAGTTCTGCCTGAGCAAAGGATTAGGCGCGCCTGTTGGATCCATGATCGTGGGTACGCGCGAATTCATCGAGCGATGCCGCTCGTTTCGCAAGATGCTCGGCGGCGGGATGCGGCAAGCCGGTGTCCTTGCGGCTGCCGGGCTCGTGGCCCTTGAGAAGGGGCCCGCCCGTCTGCAAGACGATCACGACAATGCCCGGGCGCTCGCCGATCTCCTGGCGCAGGTTCCGGGCATCATATTGAATCCGCAAAAGGTCCACACCAATATCGTCATTTTCAGTCTGAGAGGCAGCGGCGTGTCGTCTGCCGAGCTGCTGCGTCGGCTCGCCGAGCGAAAGGTTCTCGCCGTGCCCGTGGACGGCGAGCGCATTCGGATGGTGACGCACCTGGACGTGACGCGGCAGGATATTGAAGCGGCGGCCGAGGCCGCACGTTCTGCGATGACGCAATGACACGCGCCCTTTCGATTGTTGCGCTGCCGATCGCGGCGATCCTGAGCGCGAGCGCCGCTCAGACATCGGTGCCGGCCCAGTCGGAGCTTGTGGCGGTGCTCAACGGCCTCGCCAATAGGACACAGCAGTACTACGATCGTTTCATCAGCATCATCTGCACCGAAACGGTGCGCTCGCAGGATCTCAGGTTCACACTCGCGCCGTCCGGCAAGCCGCGCGTCACCGTGTTCGAGCTGAGCGTCTCGCGAAATTCGGAACCCAGGCACGAGGACGATTTCCGCGTCGGCCGTACGCTTCTCTCGATGAATGGGAAGGCAGCCAGAAAAAACCAAGAGCCGGGCTGCACCGATCCTAAGACCGGGTCGCCGGAGCCGCTCGGATTTCTCCTTGCGCGGAACCAGCCGCGATATCGCTTCGAGCTCGACGAGCAGGCCGCCGGTGGTCCCACAGGCACACGCACGCTCACCTTCGTGCAGTGGCCGCCGGACCGCGTGAAGGTCACGTGGGCAGGCAACTGCTTCAATGCAGAGGGCGGCGGGGAGCAAGGGCGCGTGTGGTTCGACCCGGCGACATTCGACGTGCTGCAGCTCGAGGTGAAGCTGTCCAACCCGATCAACGTTCAGAGGAGCATTCGCGTCGAGCGATGGGAAATGACGGTTCACTTCGATCGCGTTCCGTTCGAGAAGCCAGACGAGATTGTCCTGCTGCCGGAATCCATCGACACGCTGGCCGTCATCCGAGGAGCGTCCAGCTTGCGGAGTACGCAGACCCTCACGAATTTCCGCCGTTTTCTGTCCGAGTCGACGATCCGTCCCGTCACATACTAAAACCCAACGCGTGAAGGCGGCTGGCCTCGCCCTTGCTTTTAGGAGCTTTGGCATGGCGACTATGTATCAAAAACCTACGCGACGACATCGCATCTTCCTATGGATCGGCGGCATCCTCATCGTCGCCCTCGTGACGTCGGGTTGGTGGATCCGACGCGCCATCAGTACGACGGGGCTGAAGGAAAAAATCGAAACGTACCTGAGCGAGGAGCTTGACGGCGACGTCACGATCGACACGCTCGACGGGAGGCTGTTTCCGCGTGTCGCGGTCAGCGGCGGCGGCCTTGTCGTCCGTCAACGCGGACGCACCGACGCGCCGCCTCTGTTGACGATTGAAGGGTTCGAGATTGCTGGTTCGTATCGCGACCTCATGATGAGCACACCGAGGCACGTGTCGGATGTCCGCCTGAAGGGCCTGTTGGTGCAGATTCCGCCAGACAATCATGACGATGCCGCCAAGAACGAACCGGAGAAAAGCGACGCGGAACACATGGCCGCCGCGCGGAAGTTCGAGGAGATCATCATCGATCGGTTCGAGGCGCCCGACACGATTCTGAAGGTTTATTCGAGCAAGCCGAACAAACCGCCAAAGGAATTCGTCATTCATCATCTCGTGATGAATGACGTTGGGTCGAAACAGACCATTCCCTACATCGCGACGCTCACCAACCCGGTCCCGAAAGGGGAGATCGAAGCGTCCGGGACGTTTGGGCCATGGGACGTCCTGCATCCAGCGCGCACGCCGCTGAGCGGGAAATATTCCTTCGCCCACGCGAATCTCGACACCATTAATGGGCTTGCGGGAATCCTGTCGTCGGTCGGCAACTTCAAGGGTCCGCTCAACCGCATCGACATCGAAGGGACGACCGAAACGCCGGACTTCCAGATCGACGCCGGAGGTAAGGCGGTGCCGCTCAGCACACGATTCCAGGCCGTGGTCGACGGTTCCGACGGCGACACCTATCTGACCCGCGTTGACGGCAAATTCCTGAACACGCATCTTGTCGCGAGCGGCAAAGTCGTGGGCATCGAAGGCGTTCACGGCCGAGAGGTGCAGATCGACACAACGATCGACAAAGGCCGCGTCGAGGATCTGCTGCGGCTTGCGATGGATTCCAGCAAGCCTCTCCTGGTGGGTCCCGCGCACGTGCGGGCGAACATTCTGATTCCGGCCGAGAAAGGCCGGAAGGTGATCGATAAGATGAAGCTGCGCGGCGAGTTCGGGCTCACGCAGGCGAAGTTCACCGACGCGACCGTTCAGGAAAAGCTGACCGGCTTGAGCCGGCACGGCCAGGGCAAAGACAGCGACGAAGCGATGGGTGAGGTCGTGTCAGATCTTCGGGGACGATTCATCGTCGATCACGCCGTTGTGACGTTCACGGAACTCACGTTCGGCGTGCCGGGCGCGGTGGTCAAACTGGCGGGCACCTACGGCATGCGCAGCGAACAACTCGACTTCAAAGGTGAGCTGCGGCTCGAGGCCACAATATCAGAGGCCATGGGCGGCGGCGTGAAGGGATTTTTCCTGAAAGCGTTCGATCCGTTTTTCAAAAAACGGGGCTCCGGCACCGTGCTGCCAATCAAGATCACGGGCACACGGAAGGATCCGAAGTACGGGCTGAATCTGTTTGGAAAAGACAAGTAATCGCGCGATTGGGGGATTGGTGATTGGGTGATAGTAAATTCCTATCGATCTATCACCTATCGCTCAATCGCCGATGCTGTCAGTGGGTCATCTGGTACAGCATGACGTTGATTGCGATGGCGTAACCTTCCGGCGAAAAACGGTAGAAGTACTCCGCATCCTCACCTTCGCGTTCCCACGTATCTGACAGATCAGTGTTGTGCGTCATCAACACCATCACCCGGCCGTTGTCACCGAGGATCGCGCGCGTGTGCACCACGTCGCTGTCGACTCCTCGCTCGGAAGTACCGCCGCCCAGGTACCGCCAACGCTGAATTGAGGGCACCTGCAGAATGCGCTTTACGTTGAAGACGGTTTGGAACATCGGATGCGTGGCGGGAATGTCCTCGATGGCGTAGCGCGACTCGGGCAATACTTTCGAAATCTCGTTCTCCCAGTTCTCCCAGGCGGATGTGCCCCAGAAGTCGTCATTCCAGATGAAGCCGCCTTTCAGCAGATATTCTCGCAGTCTCTTCACGTCGCGATCGCTCAACGCTGCGGTGCCCGCGTCTTCCATGTGAACGAAGGGGCAACTGAACAGCGCGTCATCCTCTGGACGGACGACGAAATACTCGGGCTCGGCGTCGTGGTCTTTTCCAACGGCCGCCTTCGTCAGCTCAGAAAATCTGATGCTGAAATTAATGTCGGCGCCGGGGTAGTCGGTGCGCCAGCCCTGGCCGCCATCCTCGCGACGCACGCTGGTGTAGGCCAGCCGGCAGAAATGAAATTGGCCGTCCCGCAGCGCACGCGTCGGCAAGCGCGGCGGCTCGCCTCGCCAACCGCCCCACATCCGCTGATCGCGCCAGATCTGTGCGGAAGCGGCCGCAGCGATGACGACCACTAACGCCGACACGAGACAAAGGATGCGGCGGGGCATGCGCGTTCTGGAGAGTGGTGGTTGGTTGTTTCGTTGTCAGTTGTTGGTTCTATGTTCCAGCAACACGAACCAACAACTAACCAACGAAGCAACTATTTCGTCTGCTTCGACAGCGAGCGGAAGTACTCCTCAACCTGATCACGGAACCCGGGCGGCACTTCGTCGCTGATCGCGAGCGTCGGCTGATCCACTTGTGCGTCTTCCACTTTGCGGCGCAGGCCAAACTCGAAGCGTTTCAGGCCCTCGCCGACGAGCGTCTGCAGCCGCTCGAGCTCTTTGGCATCTTTGTAGACGCGATCGTCGTCCAGCTGCCGCATCGCGCGGAGTATCTCGTCGAGCTCGGGACCTGCATTCACGCCATCGTTGCGCAACTGGTCCCGCAGTTGCTGGGCTTCGCCCGCCCAATATCGAGCTTGGTTGCGGAAGTCGCGCACTTCCTGCGGCGTGTAGACTCGCTGACCCCATCCGCCCCAGTTGTCGCCGTTGTAATTCGGGCCGCCGGCGCCGTAGTTGCCGTCGCGCATTCCGCCGCCGCGATTGCCGTCGCCGTTCTGACGCCCCTGACCCTGGCCTTGGTTATTGCCGCCCTGGCCCTGGCCGTTCTGTCCTTGTTGGCCGTTCTGCCCTTGCTGGCCTTGTTGCCCCTGCTGACCTTGCTGGCCTTGCTGGCCCTGACCCTGCTG
>JANMJM010000104.1:0-4305 GCA_031371345.1 Vicinamibacteria bacterium | reverse complement strand
CGCGCGCTTCACGTTCTAGGCAGTCATTCGTCCACGTCCATCGTCCGCATCGGTGGACGATCGACGGTGGACGATCGACGATCCTACTTGCCGTATGCTTTCTCCGCCGTTCGCACACAAACCGCGCACGAAGGAGCCGATGATGAAGCGTTTCGCCGTCGCGTTATTCGCTCTAAGCGTTGCCATGATCGCTCTGCCCGCGTGGGCACAGACTGGTTCGTTGAGCACGATCCACGGGATTGTGAGCGACGAGAGCAATGCCGCCCTGCCCGGCGTGATCGTCACGTTGACGAGTCCTGCGCTGCAAGTAGGAAAGCAGTCGATCGTGACAGCGCCGGACGGATCGTATCGTCTCGGCGATCTTCCAGTCGGCGTGTACAAAGTTTCCTTCGAGCTCCCAGGTTTCAAAACATTCGTCCGCGACGAGCTGCGGCTTCCGGTCGGCTTCATCGCGCGCGTCGATGCGACGATGGCGATTGGCGGGCTCGAGGAAACGGTCACGGTGAGCGGACAAAGCCCGGTGGTCGATCTCACGACCACGACGACGAGCGTGAACATCACGCGCGACACGCTCGAGACGGTACCGAGCGGCCACGGGTATCAACATCTCTTTGCCATGACACCTGGCGTCACCACCGGTGGAGCGCCCGATGTCGGCGACAGCAGTCTCGCGAGCCGCAATCCGATCCAGAGCTACGGCGTGGCGTCGACGGCCAGGATGGACGTCGAGGGCATGAACATCAGTATTGGAGAGAGCTCGGGCGTGTACTTCACGACGTTCTCGTTCGAGGAAGTGCAGATCAAAACGTCCGGAAACGACGCCGAAGTCTCGACGCCCGGTATCTCGATGGTGTCGGTGTTGAAGTCGGGATCGAATCAGTTTCACGGATCGTACAGCTTTGCGTTCCAGCGGCCGGAGTTCGAGGGCAGCAACATGACCGCCAGGCTGCGCGCACAGGGGCTCTCGGCCACCTCGCCGCTGCGCTACTACTACGAGGCGGCCGGCGACCTTGGGGGAAAAATCATTAAAGACAAGCTCTGGTTTTTTATCGGCGCGAACAAGCAGCAACGCGTCAGCGGCTTGCTGGGCTTTGCGTCCGGACCGGGCCCCGACGGCAAGTACCTCACCGGAGATGAGCCGCTTGCCGACTATCACAACAATTTAACCAACCGGGCGATGAAAGTGTCCTATCAGGCCACTCAAAAGCACCGCCTGATTGCCGTCTGGCAGCCGATGCTGAAATATCAGCCGCAGCGAGACGGCGAGCGCTTCCGTCCGCTGGAATCGACAACCGATTACCGGAATCCTGGCGGTATCTACAAAGGGGAGCTGCAGAGCACGCTGTCGACGCGGATCGTCGCCAACATTGCCGCAGGTTACGGCGGCAACCGGTCAGACTACTCGGTGGTCCGATCGGCCGTCGGCAGAGCGGTGCCCGGTAACCCCAGCAGGATGGATAAAGAAACTGGCCTCCGCACGGGATCCAGCGAACACAACAACAAAGGGTACAGCGATCGTTGGCAAACCGACGGTGGGATCAGTTTCTTTCCAGAGAAGTTTCTTGGCGGGCAGCACGAGATGAAAACAGGCGCCACGCTGTATTGGGAGAGAGGTGGCGAGGGAAAAACGCTGAATCCTGCCGGCGACTACGTTCTCCTGTACGACAAAGTCAACGGCGTGTCCGGCCAGCCGGTGGAAATCCAGATTTTCAATGCGCCGAACCAGCCGATCAATTGGAACTACAAGTACGCCGGCTACCTGAAGGATACCTGGCGCGTCACAGAGAGCCTGACGGTGAATCTGGGCGTGCGATACGAGTATCAGCACGCATTTGTGCCGGCGCAGGAGAAGCCCGTGTCTCCCGGATTTCCTGCGCTCTTCCCAGCCGGAAAATTCCCGTATGTGGACGCGCAGAGGTGGAACAGCATCACGCCGCGCGTCGGCTTGGCGTGGAGTCTGGGAACCAAGAACGTCGTGAAGGCCAGCTACGGTCGCTTCAACGGCGGAATGGGCAGCGGATTTTCCGGAATTTACAACACGAACGCGCCGATTACGGCGCGGTTTCGATGGACCGATCCCGATCGGAACGGCGATTACACTCCCGGCGAGGTCAATCTCGATACGAGCGCTAGCGGACCAGACTTTGTCGATATCACTGGTTCGAGCAACAACGTGCTCAATCCCGACTTGAAGCAACCGATGACGAACGAGGCGACCGCCGGATTCGAGCGCGAGCTGATGACCAACCTGGGATTCCGCACAATGTACGTTTACAAGGACTTCAGCAACAACATCGTTACGGCGAACCTCAAACGTCCGCGAAGCGCGTACAGCATTCCAATCACCCGGCGCGATCCGGGCCCCGATGGAGTGCTGAACAATGCGGACGATGCCGGGAAGCTGACCATCTGGGATTACGATGCCGCATATCGCGGCACCGCGTTCGTGTCGAACCAGCGGCAGAACAGTCCGCGGACCGATCACTATCAGTCGATCGAATGGACGGTCACCAAGCGAAGCGCAGGACCGGGACGCTGGTTCGGGATGGCGTCATATTGGGTAACGAAGCACCATCGCTGGATCCAGCAGTTCGGCGAAAATCCCAACGAGGATTATTTCCCTCTGGCCGAGAACTGGACCTGGGCGGCGAACCTCAGCGGGAACTATCGGCTTCCATGGGACGTCAACTTCGGTGCGTTTCTGCAAAGCAAGGTTGGCGTTCAGGGACAGCGGACGCTCACGCTCCGCGCAACCGATCCCGACGGAGGAACTCCGCTGCGGCAACTGACGACGATCACGGTGCGAACCGAGCCGTTCGGTGCGCAGCAGGGACCGGCCATCTCCATCCTGAATTTACGGGCGAGCAAGCAGTTCCGCATGGGGCATGCGCGCTTGGACGTGAATCTCGATGCGTTCAACCTGTTGAACTCGAGTGCCCCGACGACTATGACATTCCTATCCGGGCCGACGTTCGGTTGGTATGGCGTGTCCGGCGCGGGAAACGCTGCAGAAGGCGGGATTGTCGCGGCACGCGTGGCGCGGCTGGGGATGAGGTATAGCTTCTAATTTCACCCATCGTCCGGGGTGCGGAGAACGTGAGCATTAGTTGTTCGTTTTAGTTGTTAGTTGGCGCGAACACTAGCTTAACCAACCAACAACTAACAACTAAACAACTACTTGAACGATTTCAAGTAGTCGACGATGTCCCGGATGTCCTGGTCACTCAACTCCGACTCAGAGAAGGCCGGCATGCCACATGGACCGGCGCGCCGGACGATCTCGATCGCCTGCGCATAATTCCAGCGGAAGGGCGTGAGCCAAGGTGCTTTTCCTCCCTGACCTTCCGGGCCATGACACCGGCTGCAGGTGTCGTCGTAGATCGCGTGTCCCGGAAGCGCCGAAGGAGCCGCTTTTTCCTGCCGCGCGGCGGACAGGGGAAACACCGAACCCGCCATCGCCGCCGCGAGCGTGCATGCCAGGAACAGCTTCATCTTAGGTGCGCCCGTACACGCCGCCCTGCTGACCTGTATTCCGCACGGCCTTGCCGTTGCGGAACTCGACCTCGAGAAGTTTCTCGCTCGGTGAGATCTTCATCGATGTTTTTTTCCCGGTTTCGCAATCGACGACGGATCCGTCGGACGGATAGCAATACTTCCCGTCGATGCTGAAAGCGACCCACCGTAATCCCGTTTCCGAATTCCACGGCTCGTCGATTTTGTCGAACAATTCGACGTGGCCCTTGAACTTCGGCTGTGCCGGGTTCGCCTTGGTGTCGAACACGTGCAGGTATCCCCATTCATCGTTCAACACCCAGACTTCCTCCGACCCGCCGGGCCGCATGCCCAAGCCGTGGCTCCACGGATTGTCGCCGTGGGGCAGGCTGCCCGCGCCGCCGCCGGCAGAGCTGGCGGTCCAATACTTCGTGCGTGCCTTCGGCGTGTCCACCCCCACGTCCGGGAGCACCTTGCCGGCGGGGATGTCGGCGACGCCGAACCCGACGGTCCGCGTCAGGGTCGTATAAAAGTACCGCTCTCTCGGATCGGTGACGAACATGCGAATCGGCCAATTGAAGGGGCCGATCGTTTTGACGGTCTTGTAGGTTTTCTGATCGGCCACGACCAGCGTTTGATCGCTGCGTCCACCCAAATACATGTACTGGCCTGCCTCGCCGCACCACGAGTTGTGCGGCCGGCCGGGCCGCGAGATCTCGGCGATCTTTTCCCCTGTCGCGCTGTCCAGCACGATGTAGACGTGGTTTTGCCATCCGCCGAACCCTTTGGTCTCGCGACTGAAGTTCATCGGCA
>JANMJM010000082.1:0-32773 GCA_031371345.1 Vicinamibacteria bacterium | reverse complement strand
TCTTCCCGTACTCCGAGTTCTCGCGGCGCCGCACCACGCTGCAGTACTCGAACCGGAAAGACAACGGCGATACCATCGTGTGGTACAAATGCGTCGAGTAGCGTGGCTTCCGCCGCTGCTTTTCCTGGCTGCGACCCTGGCCCTCGCGCAGGGAATCGACGGGACGCTCACGAGCCAGGCGCCGCGTGCCAAGCTGACTATCTTCGACGAGATTCGCGACACGCACGAGCGAACGGCGTTCCAGGACGTCTGGAACACGCGCGATCCGCAAAAACAAAAAGAGCTGGTCCTCGCGTTCGTGGAACACTATCCGCAATCGATTGTGCTGCGCGAGGCGTACGAACTAGCCGCGCGTGCGTTCGTGCAGCTTGGTGACGACGCGGCAGGCTTGGAGTGGGCGAGGCGTTCGCTGCGGCTGATGCCCGAGAATCCGTTCCTGCTCGTGATGATTGCGGACCTGGCGGCCAGGCAAAAGGACTTTGATCTCGCCGAGACGAGCGCACGCGACGCGCTTGGATATCTCGCCAATGCCGAGACGCCGGCTCCCCTGACGCCCGAGCAGTGGCCCCAGGTGCGCGACGATCTTCGCGCGACGTCGCAGTTTGTGCTGGGCCGCACAGCCGCGGTCAAAGGACGATTCGCGGAGGCGGAAGCCGCACTTCTCGAAGTATTGCGATTGCGCGCTGACGATCAGCAGGCGCTTTTCGTGCTCGGCATCACCAGGATGGACAAAAAGGATGACGCGGGGGCTGCTGCGGCACTGGCGCGCGTTATCCAAGCGAAGAGCGCGTTCGCTGAGCCGGCCGCGCGTTGGCTGCGCGTGTTGTACGACAGACGCCCGCAGCCGTCAAAGGCAAGCTTTGAGGAATATGCGCGGTCGTTCGCGTGGATCCCGCCGACGCCGACCGTGGCTCGTGCACCGGTCCTTCCCGCGCCCGGCCAGTATGCCGGATCGGCCGCGTGCCGCGACTGTCACGCGCGCGAATACGCGAGTTGGCGCTCGACCGGGATGTCGAAGATGTTCCGCGCGTATCGTCCCGAGGATGTTCTCGGAGACTTTTCGGGCGCGCAAAACGTGTCAGACCGCGCACGCGCGATGACAGACGAGGGACGGCACTTCATCGAAATCAGGGAAGGGGACAGCGATCGATGGCGTCGCTATCCAGTGGATTACATCATCGGCTCCAAGTGGCAGCAGGCGTACGCGACGCGGCTGCCGGATTCGCGCGTGCTGGTGTTTCCCATCCAATACAGCCGGCTCGCGTCGAAATGGTTGAACTACTGGAGCGTCGTCGATGGTCCAGGGTCTGTGCGCGCCGATATTTCACGGTTTCGCGAGGTTCCGGAAGAAGCGGTGTACCAAAACACCTGCGCGTCGTGCCATACGAGCCAACTGAAGATTGGAGCATTCCGGGAAGGCGGCGTGAATTGTGAGATGTGCCACGGACCGTCGCTGACCCACGCGCAGTCGAGGAAGGACGGTCCGGCAGGCCGGCCTGCTGGCGACACGCCCATCAGGTTTGGGAGCGTGCCAGCGGCGCAATCGACGGCGATTTGCGCGCAGTGTCATGCGCAGTCGGCCGTTCACGACGCGATGCCGGGAGGGGCGGTGAATTATTCGGATGGCGCGTCGCCGTTTTATCGAACGTACTCCGTCCATTTGCCGTCAAATTTTTCGCGAACGGCGTTCTACCGGGATGGCCGGTATCGTGCGACCACGTTCATCAGCGAGGCGTTCGCACGCTCGCAATGTTTTCGCAAGGGCGGGGCCACGTGCGTGTCGTGCCACGATCCGCATCCGGCCGATGCGATGGACAATCCGACGTCGCTGAAATACAGGACAGACGCCGATCAGATGTGCGTCCAATGCCACACGGCGCTGCGGGATCGCCCCGACCGTCATACGCGCCACGCCGCTGGCTCCGAGGCGAGCCGGTGCGTGTCGTGTCATATGCCGCGCATCATGGATGCGCTGCTGTTCCCGGCGCGATCCCACCAGATCGACGAGGTTCCGGACGCGGAGATGACGGCGCGCTTCGGCCGCGACGACAGTCCTAACGCCTGTTTGTTGTGTCATCGCGACCGTGATATCGCGTGGTTGACGCGCGAGCTGAAGGCTTTTGTACGGTAGACTCTCACACTCACCGCTACTTATGGATCCTGTCAACGTTCCCGCTGCGGGCCGAACAGCCAGCCTGACGGTTGCCGAACCAGCCGCCATCGCGGACGTCGCGCGTCCAACGACCGCGCGCCATACCGTGCTCGGTATCACCTTCATCATCGCGTTCATCATGTACATCGACCGCGCGGTGATTGGCACTGCGGCGCCGATGATCATGAAGGAATTCGGTCTATCGAAAATCGCGATGGGATGGAGCGCCTCGGCGTTCAACTGGACCTACGCGCTGCTCCAGGTGCCCGGCGGGTGGCTCGCCGATCGCTACGGCCCGCGAGTGGTGCTGGCCGCCGCGATGGTCTGGTGGTCGGTCTTCACGGCCGCAACAGGATTGTCCACAGGTGCGGTGTCGCTGACGATCACGCGGGGACTATTCGGCGCGGGCGAGTCGGCGGCGTTTCCATCGAGCTCTCGTGCGCTCGTCGCCTGGCTTCCGAAGAATCGCCGCGCCTTCGGGCAGGGCTTTCAGCATTCCGGCGCTCGGTTCGGCGCCGCGGTCGCGCCCGCGCTCGTCGTGTTGATGATGGCGCGTTTCGACTGGCGAACGGCGTTCTACATTCTCGGTGTTGTCGGCGTGCTATGGGCAGGCGTTTGGTATTGGTACTATCGCGACTCGCCGCTCGATCATCCTGGCGTCAACGCTGGAGAACGGCGCCTGCTCGCCGACGTTTCGGCCGTGGCGGCAAAGCGGCGTGTTCCCTGGCGTTTGATTCTCCACAGCCGCGATCTTTGGTACTTGAGCGTTCTGTATTTCTGCTATGGCTGGGTTCTGTGGATGTATCTCACCTGGCTGCCGACGTATCTGATCGAAGCGCGCGGCTTCGCGCAGTTGAAAGTCGGCATCTTTACGAGCCTGCCGCTGCTGGCGGCGACCATCACCAACGGTTTGGGCGGATGGTTATCGGACAAGCTGACCGATCTCTGGGGGCTGCGGCGCGGCCGGATGACCGTGTCGATCACAGGCTTCCTCATTGCCGCAATCGGCCTCGTGCCCGGCGTACTGGCGCGCGATCCTTATACCGCGATGATGTGGTTGGTGATTGCGCTCGCGGGCCTCGAAATGACGGTCGCGGTGTCGTGGGCCATCTGCATCGACATCGGTGAAAGCTGCAGCGGCTCGGTCTCCGGCGTGATGAATACCATCGGCAATCTCGGCGGCGCGACCTCTGCCGTCGCCGTCGCCTATATCGCGACCTTTTTCGGTTGGACCGCCTGCTTCATCGTTGCCAGCGGTTTTTGCGTGCTGGCCGCGCTCCTCGCGACGCGTATCAACCCCACACGCTCAGCGGTCGTGTGACGCCGGCGGAGAGTCTTCCCGTCGATCACGCGCGCGCGCTCCTCGTTGGGCGCGTCTGGCTGCCGGCCTTCAAAGGGCCCGTTCTCGTGCGAGTGCAGGCCGACGGCGTGTACGATCTTTCTCCCGTCGCATCAACCGCGAGCGAGCTGCTCGATCTCTCGAATCCAACCGACGCCGTGCGCGACGCCACCGGGCTGAGGCGTCTCGGATCGCTCGATGCTATTCTCGACCATCCGGCCTTCGACGCCCGTTCTGCAGACGAACCGTGGTTTCTCGCGCCCTGCGATCTTCAAGCGATTAAGGCCTGTGGCGTCACTTTTGTTGCGAGCATGCTCGAGCGCGTGATCGAGGAGCAGGCGAGAGGCGACGCTGCGAAAGCTGATGGGCTGCGCACCTCGGTCGCGGCGATCATCGGAGAAGATCTCGGCCGCATCAAGCCAGGATCAGCCGACGCCGAACGAGTGAAAGAGGTGCTCATCGCCAAGGGACTGTGGTCGCAATACCTCGAAGTGGGCATCGGTCCAGACGCCGAGGTTTTTACCAAAGCGCAGCCGATGTCGGCCGTTGGCACAGGCGCTGAAGTCGGCGTCCATCCGAAGTCGGAGTGGAGCAACCCCGAGCCTGAAGTCGTACTCGCCGTCAACAGCCGCGGCGAGACGGTAGGCGCGACGCTCGGGAACGACGTGAATCTGCGCGACTTCGAAGGCCGCAGCGCGCTGCTGCTCGGCAAAGCCAAAGACAACAACGCCTCGTGCGCGATCGGCCCATTCATCCGACTCTTCGACGGTCATTTCGGAATAGACGACGTGCGGGCCTGCGAGCTCGAGCTGCAGATCGACGGGCCGGAAGGTTTCTCGTTGAGGGGACGCAGCTCGATGTCTATGATTAGTCGGGATCCGCTGGATCTGGTGTCGCATGCCATGGGCCCGAACCATCAGTATCCTGACGGGGCCATGCTGTTTTTGGGCACCATGTTCGCGCCAACGAAAGATCGATTCGAGCCGGGCAAAGGTTTTACGCATGTGGTGGGCGATGTCGTTACCGTGAAGTCTGCGAGACTCGGCACGCTGGTGAACCGCGTAAACCACAGCGACAAAATCGCGCCGTGGACGTTCGGCGTTGTGGCATTGATGAAGAACCTGGCCGCGCGCAGCCTGGCTGAGCGCGAACGGAGGATGTGATGAACCGCAAAGAATTTCTCCGCACAGTCGCGAGCGGGGCGGCAGGAACGGTGGCGACCGCACGCCGCGCGAACGCGGCGCAGGCGTCCGTAACCGCTGCCTCGAGGAAGGTCACCAACGACGCGGTGAAAGGCTCCACGCGAGCCGTCGTTGATTTCGTGACGAGCGCGACGCTCGATCACTTTCCGCCAGACGTGGTTGCGCAGGGCAAGCGGTGTCTCGTCGACGGGTTTGCTGTCATCCTCGCAGGATCGACCGTGAAGGGTAGCGCGATTGTCAGGCAATACATCCGGTCGATCACCGACAAGCCGGGCGCATCAATTCTTGGACCCGAGCGGATGACGGCGCCCGCGCCGCAGGCGGCGCTCGCCAACGGCGCGTCCGGCCATGCCATGGACTTCGACGACACGCAGCTTTCGACGACGCCCGATCGCACGTATGGGTTGCTGACGCATCCGACGGTTCCCGCGCTGGCATCGACGCTCGCGGTCGCCGAGCAGCAGCATGCGAGCGGCGCGGCGTTTCTCGAGGCTTTTCTCACGGGGTTCGAAGTCGAATGCAAGATTGCGGAAGCGATCGATCCCGATCACTACAAGCGAGGATTTCACAGCACCGGCACCGCCGGCACCTTTGCAGGCGCTGCGGGCGCCGCAAGGCTGCTCAAACTCGACGCGGGCCGCACGGCGCATGCGATCGGCATCGCCGCCAGTCTGGCAGCCGGTCTTCGCGTGAACTTCGGCTCGATGACCAAACCGTTGCACGCGGCGCGCGCAGCCGAAAGTGGCATCTTCGCCGCGACGCTGGCCTCCAATGGCTTCACGGCCGGCGATGATGGCCTGGACGGGCAATGGGGCTATTTTCAAGTGTTTGGCGGCGGTGCCGACCTGCAGCGTTTGATTGGCGCGCTCGGCCGCCCGTACGCGATCGTCAATCCTGGAGTGTCGGTGAAGCCGTACGCCTGTGGCAGTCTGAGCCATCCCAGCATGGACGCGATGTTGAAGCTCGTGACCGAGCACGACATCAAGCCCGCGCAAATCAAAGCCGTTCGACTACGCGCCGGCTCGAATATTCTCGAGCCGCTGCGGTACAAGACCGCCAAGACGGAGCTTGAGGCCAAGTTCTGCGTGCCGTTTCTGCTGGGTGTGATCGCGCTCCGACGCAAGGCGGGCATTCAGGAATTCACCGACGAGTTCGTGGCGAGTGCGCCGATTCAGCAGATGATGACGAAAGTGACCTCGGTCTTCGACCCAAAAATTGAAGCGATGGGGTTCGACAAGATCAGAAGCATTGTGGAGGTCGACCTCACTGACGGGCGCACGCTCGTGCAGGCGTCGGACGATCGCTATCGAGGATCGCCGGCGTGGCCATTCACGCAAGCCGAGCTTCACGACCGATTCACCGACTGCGCCTCGCCGCTGCTATCGAAAGACCGCATTCAACAGGCGCTCGGTCAGATCGAAGCGGTGGAGACGCTGAAAGACATTCGCGAGCTGACGCGCACGTTGACGTCCTAGTCATCGTCCATCGTCCATCGTCGATGATCATCGGAAGATCACCACGCCATACAGGTCGGACCACGCGTGGGCGATCATTCCCGGCCGCAGGCTCCGCCGCCACGCGGCGAGCGCACCAAACAATGCACCGTACAGCACGATCTTCCCCACCGCCCACGTGCCTTCGTAGAAGTGGCCGATACCGAACACGAACCCCTGCAGGGCGATCGCGGCTGGAAGGCTGCCGGTGAACGCGTGGAACTGCCGCTGAAAGTATCCACGAAAGACCAGCTCTTCGCAGAATCCCGCCGAGACGGCGAGAAGAATCCATACGGCGGTTTCGAGCGCGTGCTGCGGCAGCAGCGTGCGCACGCTATCGGTGCCGGGGAGTCCGGATTCAATCCCGAGCCACACGATCCAGAGGGTGCCCGCCAGCAGCAGATCCACGGCCACATCACGAGGGCGCTGCCAGCGTCCGCCACTCAGATCGCGAAGACGGACATGCCGGCGCGTGCCTTTCCACACGTAAAACACCGAGGCCCACTCGATGACGAGCGCCGACACATAGAGCTGCAACGCCTGTCGCGCGGCCGGGGCGGCGTGTTCCACGGCTCCGGAGCGATCGGCGTAATATCCTGCGACTCCCAAGAGCGCGAAGATGAGGACCAGCACAGCGGTGTGGCGTTTCGTGGCGACGGGCGAGGGCACGGCCGTCATGGCGCGCCTTTCAGGTCGGCCAGCGCGTCATCGCTCCAGTCGAGCAGCGCCTTGCCCCGCTCGACGCCGGCCTTGAGCGTGAGAAGCCAGTAGCGCAGATCCGGATGGCCCGCGCGTTCGATGCGGAGTTGCCGTTCGATGGATTCGAGCGTCGCGAGGAACCGCTCCTGCTGCACCTGCAGTCGCCGGAGGTGCGCGGTGACGGCCCCGGGCGGCGCGAGGCGGCCGAAGAAAATCTTCAGCATCAGCTCGTTGCGAGGCGGTTGAGGCTTCGGGGCCTCGGCAAGCCAGCTGCGAAGTTTGGCGCGGCCCCGGGGCGTGAGGGTGAACGAGCGTTTGCGGCGCGATCCGGCCGCGGTCTGTTTCACCGGGGCAATCAGGCCGTCGGTCTCGAGGCGCCTCAGCGACGGGTAAATCTGGCCGTAGCTCTCGCTCCAGAAGTGCGACAGGCTTTCGTCGAGGTTCCGCCGGATGTCGTAGCCCGACATGGGCTCAATGCTGAGGAGCCCGAGAATCGCGAACGGCGTCGTAGACATATCTATAAGATATATCTAACAGATATTAATGACAAGACTATAGCAGAGGACGGGGCGAGCGCAGGCAGCGCGTTATCGGTTCTTGAAGTAATCGTCGAGGTCGGACCGACGGTTGCTGGGCCGCTGGTTCGACTGCCGGTTGGCGGAGACACTGTCTGGCGGGCGCTCGGGATTCCAGACGCCGCCGCATTTCAGGCAGCGCCAGTACGAGAGCCCTTTGGCCATCTGGTCCGGCCCCTTAATCAGGTCCGAATGACAGGTGGGACAGGCCGTCGGGGTGACGGGCGTCGAAGGTTGTTGTTGTTGCGACATCAGCGGGACCGATCACCTTCCTGATACTGACGGTGCTCGGCCAGCCATTGGTTGCTCACAGCGCCAAGTTCCAGAAGCCCGCCCGGACGCCGCGACAGCGATGAAATCACTGAAATCGCGAAGCCAGCGACAACGACAGCGACTCCGGCCCACATGAACATGATGTCAACTCCAAAAGCTTTGGTGAGGGCTGGGGACGCGTCGCCCGGGGACGAAGGGCTCGGCGGCAGTGCTCAGGAAAGCGGGTCATGATGAGTATAGCAGGGATCCCTTCGCTGTCAGGGAAGAGGGAAGAGGTGGGAGGAAAGAATCCCTCACACCCTTGCCCCTCGCCCCGTTACCCCTTAGTACCGGTAATGATTGGGCTTGTAGGGCCCTTCGACCGGCACGCCGATGTAATCCGCCTGATCTTTTGACAGCGTCGTCAGCTTCACGCCGAGATGATCGAGGTGGAGCCGCGCCACCTGCTCGTCGAGGTGCTTCGGCAGCATGTAGACCTTCTTCTCGTATTTGCCCGTATTGGCGTGCAGCTCGAGCTGCGCGATCACCTGATTGGTAAAGGACGCCGACATGACGAAACTCGGATGTCCGGTCGCGCAACCGAGATTCAGCAGGCGGCCCTCCGCAAGGATCATCACACTGTGACCATCCGGGAACCGGAACTCGTCGTACTGCGGTTTGATCTCGATGCGCTGGACGCCGGGAAACTTCTTCAGTCCCGCCATGTCGATCTCGTTATCGAAGTGACCGATGTTGCCGACGATGGCCTTGTCCTTCATCCGGCTCATGTGATCGACGGTAATGATGTTGTGGTTGCCTGTCGCCGTAATGAAGATGTCGGCCTTGCTCACGACGTCCTCGATCGTGGCGACCTGGTAGCCTTCCATCGCCGCTTGCAAGGCGCAGATCGGATCGATTTCCGTCACGATGACGCGTGCGCCCTGGCCCCGCAGCGCCTGCGCGCAGCCCTTGCCGACTTCTCCGTATCCAAAGACCACCGCCACCTTGCCGCCGAGCATGACGTCGGTCGCGCGCGCGAGACCGTCCGGCAGCGAGTGACGGCATCCGTAGATGTTATCGAACTTGCTCTTGGTGACCGAGTCGTTCACGTTAATCGCGGGGAAGAGCAGCGTGCCGGCTTCCATCATTTGATAGAGGCGGTGCACGCCGGTGGTGGTTTCTTCGCTCACGCCGCGGATGGATGAGGCGAGACGCGTCCACCGGCCCTTGTCCTTGGCGATCGACTTGTTGACGTAGTCGAGAATGACACCCCACTCTTCGGGATCCTTGTCTGGATTGAACACGGGCACTTTCCCGGCCTTCTCGAACTCGGCGCCCTTGTGCACCACCAGCGTCGCGTCGCCGCCATCGTCAACGATCAGCGTAGGACCGCTGCCATCCGGCCACTCGAGCGCTTCGCTCGTGCACCACCAGTATTCGTCGAGCGTTTCACCCTTCCACGCGAACACCGGAGTGCCTTTCGGCGCTGTCGTTGTGCCGCCGGTTTCCGGGCGGCCAACGACGACGGCTGCCGCCGCGTGATCCTGCGTCGAGAAAATATTGCACGAGACCCAGCGAACGTCGGCGCCGAGCTCGGTGAGCGTTTCGATGAGCACGGCCGTCTGAATCGTCATATGCAGGCTGCCCATAATGCGGGCGCCCGCGAGCGGCTTCTTGCTGCCGTGCTGTTTTCTCAGGGCCATCAAGCCAGGCATTTCCTGCTCAGCCAAGCGCATTTCCTTGCGGCCGAACTCGGCGAGCGATAAATCGCGCACCTTGAAGGGCTCGCGGCCTGCGGCTTTCGCGGCATCGAACGGATGAAGCTTCTCAACGGCAGTCGTCATGTGTGCTCTCTTTTCTTCGTGCCTTCGCGGCTTGGGCCGCTCGGCATTGGTTGTCTCGATTTCCTACTCAGCGCAATTGTCTGGCGGTCGCAACAAATAATCCTGGGCCTTTTGATTTGGCATCCGGCGAGAGCGGTACGATCCGGATCTCGTCGAATCCGCTCTCGCGCAGGATTCGCCGCAGGTGTTCATCAGAAAATCCGAGCCATACGTGACCCATCTGCTGCCGATAGCTTTCGCGATCGTGCGGCAGCATATCGACGACAAGCAGCCGGCCGCCGGGCTTCACGACCCTGGCCACTTCCGCGAGCGCGATCTCCGGTTCCGGCACGTGATGGAGCACGAGCATGAGCGTTGCCGCGTCGAGCCTGCCGTCGTCTATCGGCAGGTTTTCGAGGTCGCCGCGCCGCAGGTCGACATTCTCAAATGTGCTGAGCCGCTTCTTCGCCGCATGCAGCATGGCCGCCGATGCATCGACCGCGATCACGTGCGCGACAAATGGCGCCAACGCCGCGCTTGCCTGGCCGGTTCCGCAGCCGAGATCGCCGACGGTCCACGATGGATCGGCAAAGGCGGGCAATGCGGCGAGATGAAACCGGTCGCCGAACATGTCGTCGCGAAGACGATCCCATTGGCCGGCCGACGACGAAAAAAATTCCTGTGACTTGGTGCGCCGTTCGGTGAGCACAGACTGCAAGCGCCGCAGATCTTGTACCGCCGCCGATGACGAGCCCACTTGCTCGCGGACGAGCAGCCACAGCCGTCGCGCCGATGGATCGAGCTCGTCGCGGGTCATTGAATACAGGTTGCTCGTGCCCTCGGCTCGCGCCGCCACCCAGCCGCTGTCGGCGAGCGCTTTCAAATGGCGGCTCACCGTCGACTGAGGAAGCTGCATGACGGAGCAGAGCTCCGTGACCGTCAGCTCGCGCCGATCGAGGAGCAGCAGAATGCGGCTCCTCGTCGTGTCGGCCAAGGCAGACAGATGGTCGAGAATCGCGGGTGACGCAGTGGTTCGAACGGCAGGCAATTGTTAATCCGTAAATCCGGATTAAAGGTTACAACAGAGCGGGGCTTGCCGTCAAGGTGTGACGGGAACCAGATGCGCTGCAGATGGCAACTCGCGTCCTATTTGTAGTCGGGTTATCCTTCCCGTTCACACACGCTTAGCAGGAGGTCTTCATGATCAGGACATATGCCTTCCTCGGATTGGCCGTGCTCGTGGCGTCGGGAGGGTCGGCCGTCTCGGCTCAGGAAAAGCCCGCGCGCGGGAAGATGGCGCCGGGCGGTTACGTCCTCGAGCGCGATGCACAGGTTGCCAGGCAGGAACCCGGCACGCACAACGGCGGCGGCCAGACAACCGGCTACTCCTTCTTCAGTAAAACGCCAAAGCTCGGACTCGTCTTCCGAAAGCGCGCATTCAAACCAGGCTCGGCGATCGGCTATCACCTGCAAACCGAAGATGAGATCTACTACGTGCTGAGCGGTCGCGGCAGAATGACCGTCGATGGCAACGCATTCGACGTCGTGGCTGGCGACGCGGTGTTGACGCGCCCAGGCAGCTCGCACGGGCTGAAGCAGGTTGGTAATGAAGAGTTGGTGATTCTGATTAACTACGAGCAGACGCCGAAGTAATGGGTGCGGGGGGTGAACTCTCGGCAATCTCTCGCAGGCGATCAAGTCTCGCGCGAAGCGCGTTCGTAAAATCAGCAATTTCCGTCTCGGTCCCTCCGCTTGCTCGCAGAGCCGCCGCTATCTGGTCGTTGGTGACAGGCCCCAGATATTTGTAGAGCCAGCGCACGTCGGCTTTCGTGATGTTCTGCACGGCGTCGGCTGTCCGCTGTCCTGTGTATCCCCACAAGACGAGGTCGCCATCGGTGCCGGAAATGAACTGATCGTTCTGACTCGCGAACGCTTCGGCGTTCCACCGGCCGCGGCTCAACACGTTGCTGCCCCATGTGCCGAGGGCCGCGCCCCAATCGATGATGAGGTATCGCGCCTCGCGGGCATGGTCGACGGCATATTCGAAGATCGCCGTGTTCGATCCGCGCGCCACATCGCGCACGTCCTTGTTGTCCCAGTTCGAGAGCAGCATCATCACAATCTTCAAGCCATTCAACTCGTGCGTGCCGACAAACGGGTTGTCGTTCCACGCCCAACTGTGCTCGTCGAAATGTTTCACGACGCCCTGCTCGTCGAGCTCGAACCGGGCCTCGCGGAAGCGCCCATCGGCATCGACCGATGGACGGGCACGCTGAAGCGCGCCGGCGCCGAGGATGATTCCGTCGGGCATGAAGTACGTCGCTTCGGCGAAATAGCCCGCGGCCCACGCGAACCGCGTCCCGAAGACCTCGGTGTGCACTTCGGCCCCCCATTTCACGCGCCACACCCGTGCACGCGCGTCGCGCACCGACACGCACGGCTGCGAGCCGGCTGTATGTTCTTCGATGAAGTGAAACGGCGGAACAGGCGCGCCATCCCGGCCGCCATGGCCGGCGGCGAGATCGCGGTGGTCGGCGGGACCCGGATCGCGCCAGATGAGGGCCCGCGACGATTGCAGGGGCGCTTCGCCAGCCGCTCGTCGCTTCATCTCCGACCGTAAGCGCCAGAACAGGCGAATCAGCCAGCTCCCCACGAACATCCCGACCGCCACCCAGAACACGATGAGGAAGAGTTTTGACGGTGTCATTGTGTGCGGACTAGAGTGCTCGTATGCCTGAGTTTCATGCTGAACCCTACATCTATCTTCCTTCAGTTAGTCACAAATCGGCGCTCGTCGCCTGGGGCGCGTTCTATTTCCGGACCACCTCTCGTGGCACATGGAAGATCGTCGATGACTCAGATTTGAAGTATGTCCATCCGCCACGGAAGGATTCCATCGGATCGCAGTCGGCGCCCTATGGGCCCGCGCGCGTCGAGGTCTTCGACAGTAGCGGCGCGTTAGTGGCGGTGGCCAAGACCGAAGTCTCGAACCACTGCTGGGTGGCGAATCTGGCGCCCAGCACGGAGTACACCTATAAGGTCTTCGTGAAAGATCAGGAGTGGGCGGCCGGTGAGCGCTGGGACTGGTCGGCGCAGGATAGCGCCCTCATACAGAAGGGGGGCCGCTACGACAACCGATTCTGCACGAATCCCGATCCGAACGTCCCGGCGCGCGAGCTGAGGTTTGCCGTCATCGGCGATTTCGGCGTCGGCGTGAGAAAGGAAACATCGACCCGTCGCCAGCAGCATGTCGCCGACGCGCTGAAGAAATGCGTCGACAGCGAGGACGTGCGCCTCGTGCTGACGACGGGCGACAATATCTATGCTGGCGCGAGAATTCTCGGGATTCCGATCGGCGGCACCGGCGACGAAGACGACGACTGGTTCTTTACGTATTTTCAGCCGTACCGCTACATCATCAATCGCGTGCCGGTGTATCCGAGCATCGGCAATCACGACGCCGAGGAAACCGAAGAGCGCGACGATCGTGCTCAGGTCGAAGACAACTTCTACATCAAGGAACGCATTCTCGGTGAAGAGGCGGCCGGCCGCGCGTCGTTCTGTCCGGGATTGTTCTATCGCTTTCGTTATGGATCAGATATCGAGTTCTGCTGCATCGACACGTCAAAGGAAGATTTTTTCAAGGGGCGGCGCCTGTACGAGTACGCGAAGCACTGGGACTTTCTCGAGCTCTCGTTCCCAGACGATCGCCAGGCAGCGCTGTGGCGGATTCCGTTTGCGCATCATCCACCCTACAGCGCCGGGCCGCTTCATCACAACACGAAGGGGATGGATCGGCTGATGGCGTTATGGCAGCGCGCGGGAGTGAAAGTGATGTTCAGTGGCCACGAGCACAATTTCCAGCACTCGCGGGCCGACGGGATCGATTACTTCGTGACAGGGGCCGCCGGCAAATTGCGCCGCACGCCGCCCGACCGTTTCGAGGAGGCGCACACCGTCTCGTGGGCGACCGCCTGTCACTTCCTGCTGGGGCGCATCGAAGGTCATCGGATGCTCGTCCGGGCCATCGGCGAGATTGAGAACCCGGACGATCGTCCCGCCGACATTACGAGACTCGATCCGGCGGGGAAGCCGCTCATCGGACCGATCGAAATCCGCAGAGCGTAGTTGATTGGTTGTTGGTTGTTGGTACGCCCCCAACTAACCAACTAACAACCAACAACTAACGCACGGGACTATTCGGGTTCTTCATCAGATCGCACACGCGGTCCACCCCGCGCACGTCGACGCCTGGTGTCTTTGGTACGGCGGGAATCGCTGCCGAGTGCTTACTCAAATCGATTTGCTTGGCCGCCTCTTCGGGCGGAACGCCGCGCTTGCAAAAATCGGAGGCCTGCGCGTAGAAGTCGCGCCAGTACGCCTGCAGGTTCTTCATGTGATCTTTGCCTTTGAACACGCTGCCGTGTCCCGGCATGACCGTATCGAAGTCGAGCGCCATCACCTTCTCGATTGTCGCCGGCCATTCCTGCACGAACGCATCACCCGTATACGACAGCGCGCTGGTGATCATGTCGCCAGTCGCCACAATTCTCTCCTGCGGCAGGAACACGACGACATCGCCGTCGGTGTGCGCACGGCCTAGAAAGCGAATCTGAATCTCGCGGCTTCCGCGATGCAAGGTCAATTCGCTCGCGAGCGTCGTATTCGGAGGAGTGGGCTTAATCAATTTCTGTTGATCGGCGTACTGCTGATGAATCGCAAGCTGCCTCTCCAACACGGCAATCTCCCGGGGATCGGTGGCCTTAGAAATTTGATCCTTCAGCTGCGTGAACCGGTTGGCGATCGCCTGAACGCTGTTTGTCTGGTAGGTACGTTGCTGCAACACGTTCGACATGAGATGGCGCCGCGTCATATCGTGGCCGATGATCGTGACGTCGGGGCCGAACACCTGATTGCCGAAGGCGTGATCGTAGTGATAGTGGCTGTCGACGACGTATTTGATCGGTTTCGGAGTAAGGGTCTTTACGTCGGCGATGAACGCCCGCGCAGCGGCGGGCGTGATGCCGGGATCGACAATCAGAACGTCGTCCGCATTCACAATGACGACGCCGTTGCTGACGGTGTTCATCGACCCTGTGCCGGTTGCGTAGTAGACCCCCTCGGCGACCTTCTCAAACTTGTGTGCCGGTAGTGATCCAGGCACCGGTGGCATCGTCGGCGCCCCACCACCGCGTTGCGCCTGCGCCAGCATCGCCCAGGCCAGCATGAGCAGAGCCGCAACCGAGATCAGTCCGTGACGTGCGCGCATGTCAGTCTCCTTGTTAGTTCACCCCAACGACGGCGCGAATCACGCCGTCGGTCTTGCTGAACAGATACAACTCGCCGTTGGCGTCCACGCCAAATCGCGCGTCTGCGCGGCCCGATCCGGATACCGTGCCCCGGCCCGGCAGATCGGGATCCTTGCCGCCTCGCGTGTGGTACGCCGCCATGGTAATCGGGAACATCGTGTCGTACGTCTCACCGTTCCACGAGATCTTCACCTCGTGCATCGCCGCCAGCGTCTTCGGATCGCCGTCGTCGGCCGACAGCATTTCTTTGTAATCGACCCACCAGATGCGGCCCGTCGAGATATCGGTGAGCAGGTATTTACCGCGGAGCGCGGGCACGGCTTTTCCGGTATACAAATATCCGCTGCCGATGGCATCGCCTCCACCTGGCTTGTGCGGATATTCGACGACCGGATAAGTCGGCAGCACGACGGTATCGGTCACCTCGCCGCCAATTTTCGTGGCGATTTTATCGACAGCCGGCAGCCTCGTGGTGACGTTGTCGGCCTGCAGCAGTTCGGTGCCTTCGCGCTGCGAGTAGCCGTAGTTGGCGCCCTTCTTAATAATGTTCACCGTTTCCCATGTGCGCAGACCAATCGACGTGGCGACGAGGTGATTGTCGGCCCAGCTGAGCCGGTGCGGATTGCGAAGTCCGTATGCCCAGATCTCCTTGCGCGCGCCGGCAGTCGACACGAACGGGTTGTCGTTCGGAATCCGGTAGCGACCGTTCTCGCTCACCGTGCTCTTCGACGTCTGCTCGTTCAGGTCGGGAATGATTCGCAGAATCTTTCCCACGACGGTATCGAGACGCTGAGGATGCTGGCGAATTTCTGTCTTCGCCTCACCCGCACCACCGTCGCCCATGCCCATATACATCACGCGCCATTCGGAATTCCCGCGGCGAGCTGCTGGGTTGAACGTCATTTCGCCCATCGGGTGAATGCGCGTGTTCAACGTCACACGCATGAGCTCGCGCGCTGTTCCCTCAAATGTGTCGTTCTTGATGTTGGTATCGGCCCATTCGATGAGTACCGCTTCCTGAAACACCGGACCCGGCGTGGCAATGGTTGCCGACGGCGTGTACCCCTCCGTCTTGAAGCCTGGGAAATGTCTGCCGTCGGGCAAATTCAACGCATCGATCGCCGGGTTCTCAACGTGCACCGTATAGAACCGGCCATTTCGTGCGTAGTCCGGATCGAACTGGAAATGCGCCAAGCCGGTGCCGTATCCGGCTTCGTAGGTGAATCGGTGAAACAGTCCAGGTTTTGTGTCGCGTCCGTTGAAATCGAGGTAGGTGGTAAAGGTCTTCGTATCCTTGTCAACGATGTACAGCGGCCCGTTCATGTCATTCACGAACACGCGCTTCCCGCCGCCTGGTTCCTCGCGAAGACCGTTTACGCGCGAGAGCAAGCCATCGGTTTGCCCCGTGCCATCGACCTGGCCGGTGATCGGCATGAGAACGAAATCCTTCAGCTCGATCGTCAGCTGCTGAGCGGACGCGGGCGCCGGCAGCACGCTGCACAACACCAGCGCGACCATGGACGATCGCCGATCGCCGATCATTTCGCCGCTGCGCCGATCACCTGGCGAATCATCCCGTCGCTCTTGCTGTAGATGTAAAGCTCGCCGCTGCCGTCCATCGCGAGCCGAGCGTCGGCGCGGCCCTGGTTGGCAATCGCCTGCCGGCTGGCAAGATGCTCTTCTTTTCCGCCTCGCTGGTGATAGGTCGTTTCGTTGATCGCCCACATGGTGTCGTAGACCGTCCCGTTCCAGAGAAATTTCACCTCGTGCAATTTGGCGAGCGTGTCGGGCTTGTTGTCGTCGGCGGCGAGCATGTCCTTGTAGTCGGCGTACCACATGCGGCCGGTCGTGATGTCGCCGAAGATGTACTTGCCGCGCAGCTCGGGAACCAACTTGCCGTTGTAGAGGTAGCCGCTGCCGATCGCATCACCACCGGTCGGCACGTGCCCGTATTGAATCACGGGATATTTCGGTGTGACCGGCTGGTCGGTGACCTGCTCGCCAATTTGCATGGGAATCTTGTCGACGGTCGGCACGGGTCCAAGTTTCTGCTCGCCGTTCAACACCTGAATGCCTTCGCGCAACGGCCAGCCATGGTTGCTGCCCTTCTCGATAATGTTCACGGTCTCCCACGTATGAAACCCAACCGAGTCGGCGATTAATCGGTTATTGGCCGGATTGTTCGGATCCACCGCCCACGTCAACCGATGCGGGTTGCGTAGCCCATAGGCCCAGATCTCCGGACGCGCGCCGGGTGTCGAGACAAACGGGTTGTCGTTGGGAATCCGATAGCGGCCGTTCTCGCTCACCTTGCTCGTCGCGACGTGCTCATTTAAATCGGGAATGATGCGGTAGATCTTGCCGACGAGATTATCGAGGCGCTGCGGATTCGGCCGGATGGCGACGATGCGAGACTCGCCGGATGCGCCATCCCCGACCTCGCCGTACATGACGCGCCAGTCCGCATCGCCCGGACGAGCCGCAGGGTTGAAGAGCAGGTCGCCCATCGGATGGCTGCGCGTGTTGAGCCGAACGCGCATCAGCTCGCGCGCCGTTCCTTCAAACGTGGAATTTGACGGATTGGTGTCGGTCCACTCGACGAGCACACCTTCATTGATCGTCTCGCCCGGCGTCTGGATGGTCGGTGTTGTTGTGTAGCCGGCGACGTTCAAACCGGGAACGCCCGACTTGTCGGGCAGATTGGACGCCGTGCTGGCCGGGTCTTCCGAATGCACCGTGTAGAACTTTCCATTTCGCCGGTAGTCGGGATCGAAATTGAAGCCGTTCAGCCCATTTCCGTATCCGCTGGTGATGAAGAACCGCTTGAAGATCCCGGGCCGGGTGTCGCGTCCGTCGAAATTCAGGTAGGTGGTCAGCTGCTTCGTTTTCTTATCAAGAATGTAGAGCGGACCGTTCATGTCGGTGACGAACAACCGCGAAGCGCCGCCAGGTTCTTCGCGGATGACGTTGACGCGAGCCAGTAACACTTCGTTAGAGCCTGTGCCCTGGGTGACACCAGTCACCGGCATCGTCGCGAAATCTTTGATTTCAAGCGTCAGCGCCTGCGGCGCTTGCGCGCCGGCGCGCTGAACGCTAAGAAGAGCGAGAAGGAGACAAATCTTTCGCATGCTCACCTCGAGAAAGAATGGGGAAGGGGTATTTTACGCGAGTTGGCCGGATTTTTGCTCGCGAGAAATGCGGAGGAAAATGCCTCATGGCGAGAGACAACTCGAAAGACCCCACGTCGAACGCGTTCGAGAATCAGGCGGTGGCGATTGCCGAGCAACTCGGCCGCATTGCCGGCACCATCGAGGGCACAGCCGAGCAGTGGCTGAATCGTCAGTCGATTGCCGAACAGCTTGCCCGTGTGCGCGATAGCGCGTCGCAGCTCATCGACAGCCTGGCTGGGAGCGCCGCCAAAGGCCGTCAAGCTGCCGTCACCAGCGCGCAGTCAATGAGCGGACCAGTGCGCGACGCCGCCACCAAAGCCGTCACGGCTGCCTCCTCGGCCGTCTCTTCTCTTGCATCTTCGGCAGGGAAGACTGGTCGGGCGGCCGCGAAACCGTCCAGTAAGAAGACAACCGGCCGCGCGAAATCTGCCAAGGCGAACCTCGATCTCGCGCACGCGCCCGGGAAGAAGCATCGGAAGGCTCCGCCGAGTGTGCGCGGCGCAAAGCATTCGGACGAGCAGATTCCGAAGCTGAGAACGGCTGCCGCGAATCGGCAGCGCCGGAAGTCTTTCGCTTAGCTCGAGAGCTTTTCTGACGCGCGCAGAAGGGCCTGCCGCAACATTTCGCGGCCGAACGGTTTGGTGACGTAGTCGACGGCGCCCTGCGTGCGCATGCGCATCACGGTTTCCATATCCTGCGCACTGCTGGCCATCACCACCGCGGTTTCCGGCCAGCGGTTGCGCACCTGTTCCGCCAGCCAGATGCCGTCATGCTCTGGCATCATGACGTCGCACAGCATGATCGCGGCGGGGCTTTCGGCCATGAGCGCGAGCGCGTCATTGGCGTTGCCCGCTCCCTTCGACTCGTAGCCCCATCCGGTCAGCCACCGCATAAGCAGTTTCCTGATGGATTCCTCATCGTCCACGACTAAGACGTACGCCATAACCGTCGGTCATGATAGCCGTACGCGCCACCTTCGCATATCATTTACCTCACACGATCACTCCTAACCCCTTTGAGGTCCATACAATGAGAGCGTTCGGGTTCATTCCCGCAGCCATAGCCACGCTCGCCTGCAGTTTGTATGCGCAGGGCGTGGCGACCCCGGAATATCAGATCCCGGCGATTCGCGAGCCGCATCACTTCGTGAAGCTCGACAACAAATACGTGCGTGTGCTCGACGTCACCGTGCCCGGCTTCGACGGCACGCTCTTTCACATTCACGAGAACCCCTACTTCTGGATCTCGATCGGTCCGGCGACGCTTCGCGCCGTCAACCTCGGCTCGAAGGATGTGGTCGAACTGGATGCGACCGACGGCCAGGTGCGCTACTCGCCGGTGGTGACCCATCGCGTTGGCAACATCGTGGCGACGACGTTCCGGAACATTACCGTGCAGATTCAGGCACGGGACGATATCTCGCCGGGAACCTCGTTCATGGCGACGCCAAGACCGACGGGATATCAATCCGAAGTGCCGCTCGACAACGAGCTCGTGCGCGTCGAGCGCCTGATCCTCGCGCCCGGGCAGTCGACGGGGCGCTACACGATGCCGAAGTCGGGCATTTTGGTTGCGGGCCACAACGGCAACATCACCATCGAAGCGCAAGGATTACCGCCCAGGAAAGTCGCGATGAAGGCGGGCGATTTCGAATGGCACACAGGTCCCGAGACGCACATCATCACCAATGTCGGCACGGCGCCCTGGGACGCGATCGAAGCCGTCTGGAAATAATTTCCTTCACCACAGAGAACAGAGAGGAACGCTTCGCAGAAATACAGATAAATGTTTTCAAAAAGAAGTTCTGCTTTGTATTTCCTCTGCGTCCTCTGTGGTGAAAGGTACCGGAGATAGAAATGTCGGTGTCGCAGTTGCGGTTTCATTCCGCGCCCAGCTCGCATGCGTATGCCCGCGACCGCTTTGCCGCGAGCGACGCGCTCGAGCGCGCGCTGAAGCAGACAGTTCGCGGCGAGGTGCGCTTCGATAATGGATCGCGCGCGCTCTACGCGACCGATGCATCGAACTACCGCCAAATTCCCATCGGGTTGGTGATTCCGCTCGACGAAGCCGATGTCGTGGCGACGGTGAACGCGTGCCGAGCATTCGGTGCGCCGGTGCTCTCGCGCGGCGCTGGCACGAGCCTCGCCGGCCAGTGCTGCAATGTCGCCGTTGTGATGGATTTCTCCAAGCACCTCACGAAGATCGTCGAGTTGAATCCGGAAGCGTTACGGGCCCGCGTCGAGCCGGGCATCGTGCTCGATCGGCTCCGCGATGCGGCCGAGGTGCACCATTTGACGTTTGCGCCCGATCCCGCCACGCATAGCCGCTGCACGCTTGGCGGCATGATCGGCAACAACTCGTGCGGTGTGCACGCCCTGATGGGCGGCAAGACCGTCGACAACGTGAACGATCTCGACATCTTGTTGTACGACGGCACGCGCATGAACGTAGGCGCGACCTCAGACGGCGAGCTCGCGGCCATCATCGCTGCCGGTGGGCGGAAGGGTCAGATCTACGCCGGCCTGAAAGAGATTCGCGACAAGTACGCGCCGCTGATTCGCCAGAAATTCCCGCGCATTCCGCGCCGCGTGTCGGGCTACAACCTCGACGAGCTGCTGCCCGAGTTCGGCTTCAACGTTGCTCGCGCGCTCGTCGGCAGCGAGGGGACGTGCGTAACGGTGCTGAGCGCCGGGCTTCGTCTGACCGCCAGCCCGCCCTTTCGGCGTCTGGTCGCGGTCGGATTTCCCGATGCGTTCATCTCGGCCGATCATGTGCCCGCGATTCTCGCGCACAAGCCGATTGGACTCGAAGGCTTCGATCAAGCGATCCCCGATTCGCTCCGCGCGAAGGGGATGCGCCTCGACGAGCTGGCGCTGCTGCCCGAGGGCAAAGGCACGATGCTCGTCGAGTTCGGTGCGTGGACCAGCGAAGATGCGGACGCGCAGGCGGATGATTTTGGTGCGTGGCTGTCGACGTTGAGGCCCGCACCGTCCTATCGTGTCTGTAATGCGCAGGAAGCCGCGCAGGTGTGGCACGTGCGCGAGTCCGCGCTCGGCGCTGTTGCGATTCAGCCCGGGAAAAAACACGGATGGGAAGGCTGGGAAGATTCGGCCGTGCCGCCCGATCGTCTCGGCTCGTATCTACGCCGATTGTTCACACTCATGAATGAATACGGGTACGACAGTCCGATGTACGGCCACTTCGGCGAGGGCTGCGTGCACATGCGGATCGACTTCGATCTCGAGACCGAGCCCGGCATCCTGAAAATGCGCGAGTTCGTCGATCGCGCAGCCGACATCGTCATCGAACATGGCGGCTCGCTCTCGGGCGAGCACGGCGATGGCCAATCGCGCGGTGCCCTCCTGCCAAAAATGTTCGGCCCAGAGTTGATGGACGGTTTCCGCCAGTTCAAGCGGCTGTGGGATCCCGAGAACAAGATGAACCCGGGCAAGCTGATCGACGCACGCGAACCCCATCAGGATCTGCGGCTGGGCGCCGATTATCATCCGCAGCAAGGCGCCACCTATTTCCGTTTTCCGAACGACGGCGGGTCGCTCGCCAATGCCACGCTCCGATGTGTGGGTGTGGGCGCGTGCCGCAAGGAAGAAGGCGGCGTCATGTGCCCAAGCTACATGGCGACGCGCGAAGAAAAGCATTCCACGCGAGGACGCGCGCATCTTCTGTGGGAGATGCTGCAGGGCGAGGTCATCGAAAGCGGCTGGAAAAGCGAAGAAGTGAAAGAGGCGCTAGACCTGTGCTTGTCGTGCAAGGCCTGCAAAACCGAGTGCCCGACCAACGTGGACCTGGCCACTTACAAAGCCGAATTTCTCGCGCATTATTACGAAGGTCGCGCGCGACCGCTCTACGCCTATGCGTTCGGCTTGATCGATCGCTGGGCGCGTATGGCGTCGATGGCACCGAAGTTGGCCAACGCACTGGGCCGGTTTCCACCGACTCGGGCAGTCGCTAATACGTTGCTGCACCTCCAACCTGAACGGACGCTGCCTGAATTCGCCGACGAGACGTTCCGCTCGCGCGTGAAGAGACGGCAACAGACAGGCACGAAAGGCGATGTGTTACTGTGGGCCGATACTTTCACGAATTACTTCCAGCCCTCGATTGCAGAAGCGGCGTGCGACGTGCTGGCCGCCGCCGGGTTCCGCGTGAAGGTGCTGCAGCGCCATGTGTGTTGCGGCCGCCCGTTGTACGACTTCGGCATGCTCGACAGCGCAAAACGTTATCTGATCGATTGCATGGACGCGCTGTCGGCGGAGCTTGCGGCAGGCACACCGATCGTTGTACTCGAACCAAGCTGTGCGAGCGTCTTCAGGGATGAGGCATCGAACCTGTTACCCGACGATCCGCGGACGGCGAAGCTGAAAAAGCAGACGATGCTTTTGAGCGAGTTTCTGGTGAGGAAGGCGCCCGGGTTCGAGCCGGCGCAGACGCAGCGGCACATGCTGCTGCACGTGCATTGCCATCAGCGCGCGATCTTCGATGTGAAAGACGAGATCTCGGCGTTGGCGGCCACAGGCGGCGATGTGAAGATGCTCGACAGCGGTTGTTGCGGAATGGCCGGTCCCTTCGGGTTCGAACAGAAAAGCTTTTCGGTATCGCAGACGCTCGGCGAACGGGCGCTGTTGCCGGCGGTCCGCGCGGCCGACGCGCGCACGCTCATCGTGACGGACGGATTCAGTTGTCGCGAACAGATTGCGCAGAACACCGACAGGCGCGCCGTCCATCTGGCGGAAGTGCTGGCGGGGAGATATACAGATTAGATAGGGGTAAGGCGTAAGGGGAGAGGGGTAATTACCTTGTGCCCCTGCCCCTTGCCCCTCACCCCTTACGGGTTACTCATATGAATGCATTGGCTGAAGAAGATTCCCGATCCCCCGAGCAGTGGCTACCCGTGCTGCTGCTGTTGTTTGTCGGCAGCGGTTGTGCCGCGCTGATTTATGAAATCGTTTGGTTCCAGATGCTGGAGCTGTTCGTGGGCTCCTCGTCGGTATCGATCGGCGTGCTGCTCGGCACCTTCATGGGAGGCATGTGCCTTGGCAGCTTTCTGCTGCCGCGCATCATCTCGCCTCGCCAACATCCGTTGCGCGTGTACGCGCTGCTCGAGTTGTCGATCGGCGCGATTGGCTTGCTGCTTCTCGTCATCATGCCGCTCGTTGGCCGCGTCTACACGACGTGGGGCGGATACGGCATCACCGGATATCTATTACGCGGACTGGTGGCGAGCATCTGTCTATTGCCGCCGACGCTCGCGATGGGCGCGACGTTGCCGGCGGTTGCGCGATGGGTGCACAGCACGCCAAGCGGCGTGTCGTGGCTCGGGTTCTTTTACGCAGGCAACATCGCCGGAGCGGTGATGGGGTGCTTGCTCGCCGGCTTTTATCTGCTGCGCGTCTACGACATGACGACCAGCACATTCGTGGCTGTGGCCCTGAACGCCGTGGTGGGTGGTTTGGGCTTGCTCGTGGCGTCGCGAACCAACGCGACGGCGACTCCTTCGACTGAAGACGACTCCCGGCGATCGACGATCGACGATCGACGATCGACGATGGAAGATGGAAGATGGACGAGAACTCCCGTCTACATCTCCATTGCACTGTCGGGCTTCTGCGCGTTGTCGGCCGAAGTGATCTGGACGCGTTTGCTCAGCCTCGTCTTCGGCGCATCGACCTACACGTTCTCGATCATTCTCGCCGTGTTTCTCGTTGGGCTCGGCATCGGCAGCAGCATCGGGTCGCTGATGGCGAAGAGCATCAGGAACCCGCGCGTCGCGCTGGGATGGTGTCAGATCTTGAACGTGGGCGCGGTGGCGTGGAGCGCTTACATGCTGATGCGCTCGCTCCCGTACTGGCCGATCAACACCTCCATCACCTCGAGCATCTGGTTCAACTTCCAGCTCGATTTCGTGCGCGGCTTCTGGGCCGTGCTGCCCGGCCCGATTTTGTGGGGCGCGAGCTTTCCGCTCGCCCTCGCCGCGGTGGCGCGACAAGGGGAAGACCCAGGCAGACTCGTCGGTGGTGTGTACGCAGCCAACACGGTGGGCGCGATCGTTGGCTCGGTCGTCTCCAGCCTCATCCTTGTGTACTGGTTCGGATCGCAGCACGCACAGCAGGTCATCATGGTCGTCTCCGGCATTTCGGGGCTGATCCTCCTCGCGCCGATCGAGTTCAGCTCGGCGCCGTCCACAAAAACGCTGCGCTGGGTCGCACCGGCTGCGCTCGTTATCGCGCTCGGTATTTCCGCCTTCCTGATACGAACCGTTCCAACCATTCCCGGCATTCTCGTCGCGTATGGACGTTACGCGGCCACATGGCTGGGGCAGGAAGGCGACATCTTTTATGTGGGCGAAGGCCTCAGCTCGTCGGTGGCCGTCTCGCGCATCTCGAGCGGCGTGCTGAACTATCACAACGCCGGCAAAGTACAGGCGTCGAGCCAGCCGCAGGACATGCGCCTGCAGCGCATGCTCGGGCACTTCACCACGCTGGCGCCGAAAGAGCCCAGGCAGGTGCTCGTCATTGGGTGCGGTGCGGGCGTGACGGCGGGCGCCGTCAGCATCGACGAACACGTGAAGAGCCTCATCATCGCCGAGATCGAGCCGCTCGTGCCGCGCGTCGTGTCAGAGCATTTCGGCGAGCACAATTTCCACGTCGTCAAGAATCCGAAAACGCACGTCACCATCGATGACGCGCGCCACTATTTGCTGACGACGCACGAGAAGTTCGACGGCATTACGTCCGACCCGCTCGATCCGTGGGTGAAAGGCGCCGCCACGCTGTACACCAAGGAGTTTTTCGAGCTGGCGAAATCGAAGCTGAACCCGGGGGGGACCATTACGCTGTTCGTGCAGTTGTATGAAAGCAGCCCCGAAGCGGTGAAAAGTGAAGTCGCTACCTTCTTTGAGGTCTTTCCAAACGGCATCATCTGGGGGAATACGCATCAGGGCCGTGGCTACGACACGGTGCTGATGGGCACGGTCGAGACGCCCCATTTCGACGTGGACGAGTGGCAGGCGAAACTCGACCGGCCGGACTACGCCGCGGTGAAGAAGTCGCTCGGCGAAATCGGCATCAATTCGGCCCTCGAGCTGTTTGCCAACTATGCCGGGCGGGCCTCAGATATGAAGGGTTATACGGCCGACGCGCAGATTAATCACGATCGCGACCTGCGGCTGCAGTATCTGGCCGGCCTCGGCTTAAATCTTTATCAAAGCGATGCGATCTATCGGGACATTTTGCGGTATAAACAATTCCCAGAGGGACTGTTCAGCGGCTCGGAGGCCACGATGACCCAGCTGCGGAATGCAATCGCGAGCGCCCCTGGGGGAGAACCGTGATACGGCCGCGGGTATTCGTCGCGGCCGCGCTCATTATCGCGTCGTGTCTGGCGACGCCGCAGGTTATTCCCCGGCTGAGCGGCGCAGAGTCGCTGCCCGACTCGCTGTCTGACCAACAGTTCTGGAAGATCAGCACCGAGTTTTCCGAGCCAGACGGATACTTCCGATCTGACAACCTGCTCTCGAACGAGCTGACGTACCCCTACATTCTTCCTGAGCTCTCGAAAACTGCGCCACCCTCTGGCGCGTATCTGGGCGTCGGCCCCGAGCAGAATTTCAATTACATCGCGGCACTCAAGCCGAAAATGGCGTTCATCGTTGACGTGAGGCAGGACAACCTCCGTCTTCATTTGATCTATAAGGCACTCTTCGAGCTCGCCAACGATCGTGCCGATTTTGTGTCGCTGTTGTTAGCGCGGCGGCGTCCGCCCGGATTGACCGCAGCGTCGTCGCCGGATCAGATTTTCGCCGCCTACGCCATGGTGGAGTCGAGCGACGAGCTCTACCGCGCCAACCTGAAGGCGATCGGCGACGAGCTGATCGAGATGCATGGATTCGCCATCACCCCAGGCGATCTGAACCGGATCGAAAAGATCTACGGCGCGTTCACGGCATTCGGCCCCGAGATTCGGTATTCCTCGAGCGGCGGTGGAGGATTCGGCGGATTCAATCAGCCGAGCTACGCGGACTTGATGACGGCCGGCGAGGTCGACGGCCATCCGGGCAGCTACCTCGCAACCGAGCAGAGCTTCCGCGTGCTGAAAGATCTTGAAACGAAGAATCTGCTGGTCCCGGTCGTCGGAAATTTCGGCGGCCCGAAGGCCGTTCGTGCCGTCGCCCAGTACTTAAAGGAGCACAGCGCGGTCGTCTCGGCGTTCTATTTGTCGAATGTCGAGATGTACTTGAATCAGCAGAATCTCTGGGATGATTTCTGCCGCAACGTCGCGGCGCTGCCGCTCGACGCGCATAGCACCTTCATCCGATCGGCGCGCAGCGGCGGGTACGGCCGAGGGATCGGCCTGACGCTGACATTGGCGCCGATAGCGCCGGAGGTGAAGGAGTGCCAGTGAGAAGGGGTAAGGGGTAAGGGGCGAGGGGTAAGAGACATTTGCCCTCACCCTTTGCCCCTGTGCGAAGGTTAGGTCAGAGAGTTGAAGGTAGCCCGTACGCCTGGTCGGAATACTGCCTCAGAAATTTTGCCTCGACGAGCGAGCTGAGCAGAAACTCGCAGCTCGAGCGATCCAGATTCCATAGCCGCTGTGCCTGATCCACTCGCAACCGCAGGCCGGGCATTTCCAAGAACTCGCTACGCACGCGGTTAACCAAATGGATTGTTGGGCTCATGACGGCACTCCATACTGAAAAAGGACAGGGGCTGAGTGGGTTCGGAAAGCGTGTCAGCCCGTCACGCAATGCACAGAGCAAGCGGCATACCATTTGTGCAAGCATGCGCAATCGTGCAATTGCCGGCCTGTTTTCACGGAAATCGCGTAGTTCTCTAAATCGCGTGGAACGCCAAAGACTACAATCGCGTCGAGCGTTTTGGAAGATACGACACGAATGTCGTTTTGGGTGTTCAATGGGGAACAGACGCCCAAATTGAGAATATGAGAATCTACGCCGTTGTCGGATTTTCCAAAACGGGACCGTCGAAAGTGTCGCCTTCCTGTGGATCCGGGCCTGCGCCTTGCACGCCTTGCTGGGAAGAGCTTGAAAAGGCCTGTTTCTGAGGCCTTTTGTGGTCAGGGAGACACAGGTAGTGACCATCGCAGCGTACCGTCGTAGCCAACCCCCGGTTTTCCCGAGCGCCGCGGGGCGGGTCGAGACTGCGGTTCTGAGGGGGCTGGAGCCCAAAATGGGCGTGTTCTGTCAGAACATTTTCATGAAGAACCTGGCCCTTCTGGGAGGGGCCCCGCTGGCGGCCGCCGTGCCCGAGCCCTGGCCGCTCGGCGTAGGAAACCACAAGGGCCGATCGGGCGTCTAAGACGCTAGGAGCGAACTATGGCACGACGAACGAATGCAGCAGTCGGGGTGGTCTGTCCGAGGTGCGGGATGCTAGCCGCACGGATCATCGGACGGTCCGAAAGCTTGCCGGTCATCTATCTGCAGTGCGAGGATTGCGGCCGGACGTCGGTCGCCCCGAGCGGCGAGCAGGCTTAATCTTCGGATAACCGGGTCGACATTCCAGAATACACAGCGCCGACGCCGCAACGACAAGCGGGGTCGGCGCTGCGAGACCCATTTCCCCCCAGATCGACACCCCACCCAAGTCGAACATCAGCGTCGCACCGAAGACCGGCAGCATCATTCCAGCGGGACGATCGCTGGTCGCGACGCCCGACCCGGCGGCCGGGAGAACCTTTATAATTACCGGGTGCGCCGGTTTTTCTGTCTGCTTGCCTGCGCGGTCTTGGTAGTCGCCCGGCCAGTTGCCGACAGCGCGGCCATCGACCAGGCCTTCAAGGAATTCTGGGACGCCGGCGATCCGGCAGGCGCCGCTAAACATATCGCCGATATTCTGAAAACGGGCGTGACCTTCGAAGACGCAGTGTCACGCATCCGCCGTGGCCGCGACTACTCGCCGGACGTCCCGCGCGGCGCGCAGCGCTTCATGCACCGTGTGACCACCCTCGACCACGCGTACACGGTCATCATTCCGGAGAATTACGACGCCGCACGCGCGTATCAGGTTGGCGTGCAGTTGCACGGCGGCGCCAACCGTTTCGCGCCGCCCGATCCCGCACGCGCAGCGGTGGATCGTCTGCCGAGCGCGATTGAGGAAATCAAAGTGCTTCCTACGGCGTGGCAGCAATCGACCTGGTGGCAGTCTACGCAGGTTGAGAATCTGTCGAGAATCATCGACAGGGTAAAGCGGCGCTACAACGTCGATGAAAACCGCGTCTACCTCACAGGCACATCTGACGGAGGCACGGGCGTATTTTTCATGGCGATGCGCGACACGACGCCGTGGGCGAGCTTTCTCCCGCTCATCGGCAGCATGACGGTGCTCGCCAACAGGGCTGCCGGCGTCGACGGCGAGATGTATCCGGGCAACGCCGCCAATAAACCGTTCTTCGTCGTCAATGGGGGCCGCGATCATCTCTATCCGGCACACCTCGTTCAGCCATACGTCGAGCATCTCGGGCAGCTCGGCGGCGACGTCACGTTCCATGTGCAGCGCGAATCGGAGCACAGCACCGCGTGGTGGCCCGACGAGCGGAGCGCGTTCGAAACGTTCATCGCCGATCATCCGCGCGATCCGCTGCCCGATAGGCTCTCGTGGGAGACCGAGCGGACCGATCGCTATAACCGCGCGCACTGGCTCGTCATCGATCGACTGGGCGATGTGTCGGGGCAGACCGATTTGGCCGACACGAACCTTCTGCACCGCGGACGGGAGTACGACTTCGGCCTCCGCATCAACGCCAACATCGATCGTGGGCGGCGCGCCATCGACATCGTCGCCAACTCGAATGCGTATCGCGTGGGGCTTCGCGCCGATGATCTCTTTCTCCAGATTGGCGGCGCAACGGTTGAGACCTCGCGCGACATTTTCGAGGTGATGATGCGCTGGGAGCTCGGGACGCCCATCCGCATAATGGTCGAGCGCGGAGGGCAGCGATTGGCGCTCGAGGGCACTTTTCAGCCCGAGGAAGTCGAGCAGGCGCCCCTGCCGATTTTTCCGCGGAAACGGCCGTCAGGCCGCGTCGATCTGGTGCGCCACGGCAACCTGGTCGACGCCCGAACGCATGGCGTGAGGGCGTTCACGTTGCTGCTATCGCCCTCGAAATTCGATTTCAAGTTGCCGATAAAGGTGGTGGCCAACGGCCGCACTGTCTTCGAGGCGGTGGTCGAGCCCAAGATCGACACGCTGTTGAAGTGGGCCGCGCGCGACAACGATCGGATGATGGTGTTTGGAGGCGAGGTTCATTTAGACTTAGCGAAGTAAGTAAGAAGGAAGAAGTGAGGACGGGAGCAAATTTGGAGTATCGGATTACGCAGTACCCCCTCGAACAAGGCGCCCTCGAAATTCAGTACATCGAAGAATGCTTCGGCGAGTATCAGCGCCGCAAGACGGCGGCGGAGATTCTCGAACGGCTGCATGATCGCGACCATCTGATTTTGATGGCGACCTCGCCGTTGCCTGACGACCCGGCCACGGCGGTGCCCGTCTCCTATAAGGTCGCTCACGAGATCCGCGCACACGAAGACACGCCGAAGCTGGCCGACTTGGTCTTGCGTCTGCGCGACTACGTCAAGTTCGACGACCGGCGGATTCTCTATACCTGGATTGGCGGCACACGCCGCGACTGGCGAGGGCAGGGACATTTCCGCGCACTGACCGAGCAGCAGGAAGCCTGGGCCATCTCGAACGGCTTCGACGAGATTCTCGTGAAGACCAAGAACAAGTTCTACGAAATGCGCGGCACCCTCGATCATCTGCGTTTCGATGTGGTGAAGTACGAGCCGCACTCGGACAATCGCGAGTCGAAGGTCTACCTCAGCAAGAAGCTGAACGCCGAAGTGCTGGACTCGCATCGCAGCATGCGGACGGTCGTGACGGTTGGTGACTAGGCGTTCGCCTCTGGGCTTTAGGCTCTAGGCTCTAGGCTGCAGGCCTGCTTAAGGGCAGGCTTCAAGCGACGAGATCAATTTTTTCAACCCACTTATGAGCCGGCTGTACTTTGGCTCGATTTCTCGGTACACTTCGACGCCAAGAAATCCCAGTCGGGTGCTTAAATCCAGTAGGTAGGCGGTTTCAGCGGCGGAGCCCGTAGCAATGTTGACGAAGTGCAAATAGTCGCGAGTACTTCTGCGGGCACAGCCCTCTACGATGTTTGTAGCCACGGAGACAGCGGCGCGGCGAACTTGTGCGCACAATCCGAAACGTTCCTCTGATGGGAATGTGGCAGTTACTGCGTACACGCCAAGGACCAATTCATCAGCCGAAACGAAAACCTTGAGATTTCGATGATCACGGCTCATTTTGCACCTCATGGTCAGGCAAATCTGGAGCCGTGCCATGCGGCCTAGAGTCTAAGAGACCAAAGTCCAAAGCCGATATAGATGTCCAAGCGGAAGAAACCCACTGACAGTAAGTTAGATTTCGACGCGCCCGAGACCGACTCTGGCGGAAATGGCGGAAATGGCGCCGGCACGGTCGGCAACGTCCCGCTGCACGAAGCGGCGCAGTCACGCTATCTCAATTACGCGCTCTCGGTCATCACCTCACGAGCGCTGCCCGACGTGCGCGATGGATTGAAGCCGGTCCAGCGCCGCATCCTCTACACGATGTGGCAGCAGGGGTTGACTGCCGATACCAAGCACCGCAAATGCGCCAAGGTGGTCGGCGACGTGATGGGAAGTTTTCACCCGCACGGTGACGCCGCGATTTACGAAACACTCGTGCGCATGGCCCAGCCCTTCGCGCTGCGATATCCGCTGGTCGATGGATCGGGGAACTTCGGATCGCTCGACGGCGACCCCGCCGCGGCGATGCGCTACACCGAGTGCCGGCTCACGCGTATCAGCGACGAGATGCTGGCCGAGATCGAGCAAGACACCGTTCCGTATCGCCCCAACTACGACGGGACGAAGACCGAGCCGGTGGTGCTGCCAGCGAAGCTGCCAAACCTGCTCATCAACGGCTCCACCGGCATCGCCGTGGGCATGGCCACGAACATCCCGCCGCACAATCTTGGCGAAGTGTGCACGGCCCTGATTCGCCTGCTCGAAAACGACGAGCTCGGCAACGCGCAGTTGTGCAAATACATCAAGGGCCCCGATTTTCCGACCGGCGGCCAGATTCTGAATTCGAGCGAAGAGATTAAGGCGCTGTATCGCACAGGCAGCGGCAGCATTCGGCTGCGCGGGACGTGGGACATCGGAGAAGAAACCCGCTCGACGAAAACCATTTTCATCGACAGCATTCCATACGCGGTCGACAAGAGCGTGCTCGTCGCCGCCATCGGGCAGATTGCGGAGACGCGCAAATTACCGCAGTTGCTGGATGTGAAAGATGTGTCGACAGACGATGTCCGCATTGCGCTGGAGTTGAAGAAAGACGCCGACGAGAAGATGGTGATGGCGTACCTCTACAAGCACACGCCGCTGCAGACCACCTTTCCCGTGAACCTCACCTGTCTGATCCCCACGGAGAATCCCGAAGTTGGACGGCCCGAGCGTCTCGACCTGAAGTCGATCCTGTGGCACTTCCTCCATTTCCGTCTTGAAGTCGTCACCGCGCGGCTGGAGCACGAGCTGGAGGCGCTGAAGAAACGCATCCACATTCTCGAGGGCTTCGAAAAGGTCTTCGATGTGCTCGACGAGGTGTTGCGGATCGTCCGCAAGTCCGACGGCAAGCAGGACGCCGCCGAAAAGATCATGAAGCGGTTCGATCTGGACGCCGACCAGACCGATGCCATCCTCGAGCTGAAGATTTATCGCCTGGCCCGGCTCGAGATTCTGGTGATTCAGCAGGAGCTCGACGACAAGCGCAAGCGCGCACGCCAGATCGGCACGCTGCTGAAGAACGAAGAGAGCCGTTGGACGCTGGTGCGCGAAGAGCTGGAAGAAATTCAAGACGTATACGCAAAGGGCGACAAACGGCGCACGCGCATCGAAGCGGAAGATGCCGTCGAGTTCACGGCCGACGATTTCATCGTCGAGGAAGACAACATCGTCATCGTCTCGCACGACGGCTGGGTGAAGCGGCAGAAGGAAGTGAAAGACTTGTCGACGACGAGACTGCGCGAAGGAGATTCGGTGCTGGCAGTGTTACCAGGAAGCACGCGGGCGACTGTCGTGTTCTTCACGAATTTCGGAAGTGCCTACACGGCGCGCATCATCGATATGCCGGCGTCGACCGGTTATGGAGAGCCGGTTCAAAGTCTCTTCAAGTTGAAGGATGGCGAGAAGGTCGTCGCCGCCGCCAGCCTCGATCCGCGCGTGGCATCTGGCATCAAAGCAAAAAAAGAAGGAGACGTGCCGCCCAGCCACGCCGTGGCGGTCACGAGCGACGGCTACAGTTTGCGGTTCAGCCTCGACCAGTTCGTGGACGTCAGCACGCGGTCGGGCAGAAAGTTCGCGCGAGTCGGACAGGGCGCCGAAGTGGTCGGCGTGTCGGTGGTGCGCGGCGGGGAAGTGCTGATTGTGGCGACACGTCAGGCGCGCGCGCTGCTGTGCAAACTCAACGAAGTGAATTTCCTTTCGGGCCCGGGCCGTGGTGTCATTCTTATAAAGCTCGGCACCGACGAGGACAAAGTCCTGGGTTTTGTCGCATCGACCGGCGATCGAGACTTGCTGACAGTGGAAACGACGCGGGGGGCGGCCCAGACAATCAGCACCGCGAAGTACGGAGTGACGAGCCGCGGTGGACGCGGGCGTGAACTACTCCAGCGAGGAGAGTTCA
>JANMJM010000050.1:0-4827 GCA_031371345.1 Vicinamibacteria bacterium | reverse complement strand
AGCGCGTAGGTGAGCAGCTTTTCGGTGAAGTTGCGCGCAAAGACGTCCGCTTTGGCCCTCAGGATCGCTTTCAGTTCCTGCGCGCCCTTGAACGACCGCCCGTCGGGCAGCGTGCCCGAGCTGTCGATATCGAAGTTCCCGTCCTTGGTGCGCCACGCGCCCGCCGCATCGTAATTCTCGAGGCCAAAGCCGATCGGATCCATGGCGTTGTGGCACGCGGCACAACTCGGATCGGCTCGGTGCTGTTCCAGCCGCTGACGCATCGAGGCGGCGGTGCCCAAATCTTTTTCAACCAGAGCAGGAATGCCATCGGGCGGAGGCGGTGGGGCGGCGCCGAGCAGCGTGTCCAGCACCCACTTCCCTCTCAACACGGGGGACGTGCGAGTGGCGTACGACGAGATCGACAGAATCGACCCCTGCGTGACGATGCCGCTGCGCTGCACGCCGTCGAGCTCCACTCGGCGGAGCTGTTCGCCGTCGATTCCGGGAATACCGTAGTACCGGGAGAGCGGACCGTTGACGAACGTGAACTTGCCGTCGATGAAATCCAGAATGCTGCGATCGTCGTTGATGACGGCGCCGACAAACATCAGCGTTTCCTGACGCATCGCGTCCAGGAGCTCGTCGTCAACCACCTGGAATTTCGCGGCGTCCGGCTTCTTGCGATCCATGAGCCGCAGGTTCAGCCACTGCTCGCCAAAATTCTCCGCAAGCGCCGACGCTTTCGGGTCCTTCAACATGCGCCGGATCTGCGTGTCGAGATTGTCGTTCTCGTGCAGCGTGTTCTGCGCAGCCACCTCGAAGAGCGCCTCGTCCGGCATGCTGCTCCAGAGAAAGTACGACAGACGCGAGGCCAGCTCGTAATCGCTGACTTTGTACGCCGCACCTCCCGCACCTCCCGCACCTCCCGCACCCCCCGCACTCCTCGCACCCCCCGCACTCCCCGCACCTGTCGTTGCCGGCGGATCCTGCTCGATGCGGAACAGGACATTCGGTGACGTGAGGACAGCCTGAACCGCGACACGAATCGCTTCTTCAAATGAATCGCGCTTCTGAACCTGCGCCACGAGACTCAACAGTCGTCCCACTTCCGCCGCCGTCGCTCGGCGGCGATAGGCGCGCGTCACAAATGTCTCGACGATTTGTTTGGTGCAGGCATCCGAGTAGCGCCCCGATGTTTCCGGGCCGCAGACGAAAATCTTCTTGAAGCCTGCCGGACGCTCGGTGGACGGGTTGTACGGGCCCAGCACGTCCATGTATTCCATGTAGAGCTTTCGGCGCGCGTCGGCGTTGAACTGCGTGCGCGGGTCGGCGATGTTCGCCAGGCCCGGGAATGACGCGCGCAGCGCGTGATCGCCAGCCGGCAGCTTCACGCGCACAACGCTTTCGCCGCGCGAGTACTCGTAATCGGTCGTGCCCTGCACGACGTAGGAAAACACCTCTTTGCCATCGATCGTGAAGACCAGCGGCTCGGGCGGCGCTGCGGTTCGCGCCTTCTCGTAGCGCGCCTTACGCTCCTCGTCGGTGACCGGTCTTGGGACGAACGCTCCACGGCCTCGGCCTGCGCCCCGGCCTTGCGGGCCTGCCGCACCAGGCGCGTCGGTCGCACCTCCCGCACCTCCCGCACCTCTCGCACCTCCCGCACCTCGAGGCCCGTCAGTCGTGACCACAGGCTCGCCGCCGCGAAAGTTCTGATACCTGAATCGGAATTCGTACTCGGCGTCGACCGGCGCGCGGTAGGTTGCATACAGCGATCCCCGGGCAGAGAACGGCGTGACGTTGCCCGTCGCCGGCTCATCGTCCTGAATCTTCTTGGGCAGCAGCCGCACCAACAGCGTGGGTTTCAGCGGATACGTCTCGCCGAAGACGGCCACCTTCGATACCGACCGCGCGGCGCTCAAGTACTTCTCCATCAGCAGCGGCGACACCGACAACACGTCGCCGATGTTGTCGAAGCCGTAGCCGGAGTCGTCGGTCGGGAATTCATCGGCCGGCCGCAGCGCGATACCCAACAAATCCCGGATGGTGTTGTTGTATTCGGTGCGGTTGAGGCGGCGCGCCGTCACGCGGCCTGGGTCGATGGTCGTGGACTCGGCCGCCGCGGGCGCTGGCGCGCCGTGCAGCTGCTGAATCCAGCCCGTAATCGCCGCCGCATCGGTCGCCGACAAGGGCGGCATCGTGCGGGGCGGCATCGTGCCGGCCTTCACTTTATCGAGGACCTTGGTCCAAACCTCGGGTCTCTCGTTCACAAGCGCCGCGTCGCGGAAGGCTTCCAGGCTGAGGTTGCCGGAGTGGACCCGGTCGCTATGGCAGCTGAAACAGTTCTTTTCGAGTATGGGCAGTACGGTCTCTTGGAACGACGCCGCCACGGCATCCGGCTGCGGCAACGCCTGCCCGTAAACAGCCGAAAAATACGCGCCGCTCCCGAGGGCTGCGCCGGCCACAACCGTCCCCAAAACCCAACTTTTCATTGTTTATTCAGTTTAACAGACCGGCTCTCGAGCCGGAACCTGTATATGGGGGTTAGCGATTGTAAATGCGGACGCGGAAGGGCGGTTTCGATTTTTCTTCTGTGCTCTGCTCGAAGATTTGCTCGGTTTTCTTGGGATCGTAGTCATGCCAGAGCCATGTCAGGCACTCCGGCAGCTCCGAGACGGCGAGCGCCGCGTTATGGGTATGGCCACCGAAGCTGAAGTGAAAATCGTACCCTTTCAGCTTCAAGGAGTTTGCCAATTGGATGTTCTGCAGCGGCCAGCTCCCCGAATTGGCTTCCTGATCTTCCGAACCGTCTTCCATCCACACGCGTAAATTGCGCTTTGGCTCGCGCCGCACTTTGAAAGGATAGATGTTGCCGCCGTCAACTTCGCCGGGTTTCCATTGAAGCGCCGTGAAGCTGCCCACGACGGTGTAGACGCGGCTGAAATCCTCCGGATGATTGTAGGCAACAGTGAAGGCGGCGATGCCGCCTGATGATTGGCCTTGTATAGCGCGGCTATAGGCGTCGCGCCGAATGTTGTATTTCGCGTAGACCTCGGGCAGAAGCTCCTCCCGAATGAACTGCGAGTACTTGTCGGAGACCGTGTCGTAAAGGATGGAACGCAAGGGCTTCCCGTCAAGCGTCCCTGGCGAGACGAAGACGTGGATCATCACTGGAATTTTCTTGTCGTGAATCAGGTTGTCGGTCACTTCCTGCAGCCGGTACAGGCTGGGACAAAGCCGACAGGCCTCCTCCACGTTCCGCGTGATGTACCGCTCGCCGTCCTGCCAGACCATCAGAGCAGCCGGCACCGCCGGATCGTATTGCGCAGGCACGTAGATCCAGTAGTTGGACTGCATGCCGCCGTACAACTTGCTCGTATGGACCAGCTTGTCGGAAAGGCGTCCCTGAGGCACGCCCGGCCGCGCATATGAGTCCGACGTGTACGCCGGCACGTCGTACGATCCGCCGAATCGAGTGCCGCCGATCATGTAATGGAAACGATGGGCCGTGCCCACGCGCAGCTGCGCCGCGTGAAACCACAGATTGCTTCCTTCAAGACGGCGCATGGGCCCAGCCGGTTGATCGTCGATTACCAGCACTGGTGTCGTGGTTGATTCCACGGCCCAGATGAAATCAGGGCCATTCGAGTCGAAGGCCTCGCCATTTTTGATCGGAGCTTCTCCGAGTTGTTTGACGAGTGCCTCGCGGAACTCGGGAGAATCGGCGCGCGAACGCACCATCGCCATCAGCCGATCCATGGCGGCGCGCTCCATGCTGTATCCAACAGAGGGATACAGCATGGCGATCGCCGCGATGCTCATCGCCAGAAGACGCAGGCGACGCATTAGAGGTCCGACAGATATCCGAGCTTGCCGGTGCTGTCGGAGAAGTTCTCGACGGGGACGCCCATCTTGTCCATCATCGCGACGTGCAAGTTCGACAGCGGCGTCTCGTTCGGATGCGTGACGTGCCTGCCCAGCGTAAACAGGCCGTTGCCGCGGCCAGTCAGAATCATCGGGAGATTGTCGTGATCGTGCCCGGCCCCCAGGCCGCTGCCGTACGTCACCATGATGTGGTCGAACAGAGTGCCGTCGCCGTCCTTTGTGGCCTTCATCTTGTCGATGAAGTACGCGAGCTGCTGCACCTGATACTGGTTGATCTTGATGCACTTCTCGATTTTTTCCCTGTCGCCGCCGTGATGCGTCAGACCGTGGTGCGAATCCGGGATCCCGATCTCGCGATACGCGCGGTTGCTCTGCTCGAGCGCCATCAGGAACGTGACGATGCGCGTGGAGTCGGTCTGGAACGCGGCAGTCATCAGGTCGAACATGATCGCCGTGTGCTCGTCGTAGTTCTCGGGGACGCTCGCAATCGGTTTTTCGATCGTCGGATTCACCGCGTTGGTGCGCTCTGTCTTCTGAATGCGCGTTTCGATGTCGCGAACCCCGTACATGTACTCGTCCAGCTTTCTCTTGTCGTCGGCACCCAACGCGCCGGCCAGCCGCTTGGCATCCTCCATCACAGCGTCCAGCACGCTCTTCTGGTACTTCTCCTGCCGGGCGCGCACCTTCGGATCGCGCTCGAAATCTCCGACACCGAACAGCCGCTCAAATACGGCGCGCGGGCGAATTTCCGGAGGATTCGGCGTGTTCGGCGTGCGCCAGGAGATGCTGTTGCTGTACGCGCAGCTATAGCCGTTGTCGCAGTTGCCGCCTTGAATGCCCTCTTCGCATCCGAGCTCGAGCGACGCGAACCGCGTGGCGGAGCCGATTCTCGCCGCCGCGTACTGGTCCATCGAGATGCCTGCCTGCAGGTCCTTTCCGAAGGTCTTTTTCGGGTGCGCGCCG
>JANMJM010000034.1:0-13315 GCA_031371345.1 Vicinamibacteria bacterium | reverse complement strand
GCCACATTTGCGGCGATGTACCTCTTGAAGTTCAACCTCGACAACCTGTCGCTCATGGCACTCACGCTCAGCGTCGGGTTTATCGTCGACGACGCAATCGTCATGCTTGAAAATATCGCGCGGCACATGGAGATGGGCAAGCCGCGCATGCAGGCGGCCCTCGAGGGCTCACAGGAAGTCGGTTTCACCATCGTCGCGATGACGGCGTCGCTGGTGGCGGTGTTCGTTCCCGTGCTGTTCATGGGCGGCATCGTCGGGCGACTGCTGAATGAGTTCGCCGTCACGATCGCGGTCGCTATTTTGATCTCCGGGTTCGTGTCCATCAGTCTCACGCCGATGCTCTGCAGCCGATTTCTGAAGTCGCCGCACGGTCAGAAACACGGCCGCATGTACAACCTGATCGAACGCATGTTCGACGGGTGGCTGCGCGGCTACGATCGCACGCTGCGCATCACTCTGAGGCATCGCGCGGTGGTCATGGCCTTGTCCTTGGCGCTCATCGTAGGAACGGTGTATCTGTTCACGCTCATCCCCAAAGGCTTCCTGCCGAGCGAGGATCAAGGCCGCTTTCAAATGACGGTCGAGGGCAGTCAGGGAATCGGCTTTGAAGAGCTCGTTCGGCATCAGCAGGCCGTATCCGATATCGTCGCCAAGGATCCGGACGTCAACGGCTACAGCAGCAGCATCGGCGTTGGCGGAAATATGGGCGGCGGCGGCCAAAGCTCCAATCAAGGTCGCATCAGCGTTGACCTGAAGCCACGGAACATGCGGAAGCGCTCGGTCGATCAGATCATGGCCGACATGCGGCCGAAGCTCTCACAAGTGCCCGGTGTGCGCGTGTTCATGTCGAACCCACCGCCAATCAACGTCGGCGGCGGCGGACCCGGCCGAGCCAGCTACCAGTACACGCTGCAGGACACCGACACCGCCGAGCTCTATCGATCGGCGCCGTTGATGGAAGAGGCGATGCGAAACATCCCGGGCATCGAGGATGTCAACAGCGATCTCCGGCTTAACAGCCCGCAGATTCAGCTGACGCTCGACCGCGACAAGATCGCCGCGCACGGATTGACGGTGAACCAGGTGGAAACGGCGCTGTTCAACGCCTACGGCTCACGGCAGGTTTCCCAGATTTATGCGGCAAGCAACCAGTATCAAGTGATCCTCCAGGTGGATCCGCAGTTCCAGCAGGATCCGGCCGCGCTGCAGATGTTGTACGTGCGCTCTCAGTCGGGACGCCTGATTCCGCTGAACACCGTCGCGACCGCCACGTCGACGGCTGGCCCGCTCTCGGTGAGCCATACCGGACAACTGCCTTCCGTAAATATTTCGTTCAACCTGAAGCCCGGGTTCGCGCTGGGCGACGCGGTCGAGCGCATCCAGGAAACAGCGACCGCCACGCTGCCCGCGACGGTCTCGACCAGATTCCAAGGCGCCGCGCAGGCGTTTCAGGATTCGCTGCAGGGTCTGGGCCTGATCTTGATCATGGCCATCGTGGTGATCTACATCGTGCTCGGCGTGCTGTATGAAAGCTTCACGCAGCCGCTGGTGATTCTCTCTGGACTTCCGGCGGCCGGATTCGGGGCGCTGCTGACGCTGCTGATCTTCAAGACCGAGCTCAGCCTGTACGCGTTTGTCGGCATCATCATGCTGGTCGGTCTTGTGAAAAAGAACGGCATCATGATGGTGGACTTCGCGGCGGTCGCCGAGCGCGAGCACGGCAAGACGCCGATGGAAGCGATTCACGAGGCGTGCCTGGTCCGCTTCCGCCCAATCATGATGACGACGATGTGCGCGCTCGTCGGCACGCTGCCCATTGCGCTGGGGTGGGGCGCCGGCGCTGAATCGCGCCGCCCGCTCGGCCTGACGGTCGTCGGCGGCTTGTTGGTGTCACAGTTGCTGACGCTCTACATCACGCCCGTGTATTACGTGTATATCGAAGGCGCGCGCGTGAAATTGTCGAAGCGGCGCCTGGCAGCGGCGCGTGGGCAGGCGGCCGGACAGACCTCGAGTCCGTCGCCGGAAACAGCTGTCGCGATGGCGCATTCGATAGAAGATAGTGGGCGCGCCTGAAGCGTGCGTTGTAACATACCGCTCCTCATGTTTTTCGGTCGCGGGCACACGCTCGCCCCTGCCCTCGTCATTCTTGCGGTTATAGGGTTCACCGGAACAGCAGCCGGTCAGACCGGCAGCACGTCGGACGCAGCGCGTGCCGTTTTGACGGACGATGCGCTGCCTCCTGGCATGTCATCGATGGGCTCGCGCGATCCCGACGGCCATCTCGTCGTCCGCGCTATCCGCCTGCCGGAGAAGCTCGTCATCGACGGGAAGCTCGACGAATCGATCTACGCGCGGGTCCTGCCCGTCAGCGAGTTCGTGCAGGCCGAACCAGACTACAACGAGCCCGCGACCGAGCAAACGCAAGTCTGGGTGTTCTACGACGACAGTGCGATCTATGTGGGAATCAAGTGTTTCGATTCTGGCACCGACCGGTGGTCGAGCCTCGACATGCGTCGCGACAGCCAGGGGATGGTGCGGAGCGAAAGCGTGTCGGTCGCTTTCGATACGTTCCACGACGGACGCAACGGTTTCACCTTCGGCATGAATCCTCACGGGGGAATATCAGATTCAGCGATCACAAACGAACGCGACAGCAATCGCGATTGGAACACCATCTGGGAATCGCGGACGGCGATCTTCAACGGCGGCTGGTCGGTCGAGCTCGCGATTCCCTTTCAGTCGCTCCGATATGCGCCGGGCGAACAGATCTGGGGCATCAACGTTCGCCGTAACGTCCAATGGAAAAACGAGATCTCGTACTTGACTCAAGTCCCACTCGGGGGGCAGTTTTCTGCCATCGGCGGCCTCTTCAAGTTTTCTTATGCCGCCAAATTGGTCGGCCTGGCGACGCCACCGGTCTCGCGTTTATTCGAAGTGAAGCCCTACGGCATCTCGTCGTTAAAAACCGACATGACGGCCGAGACACCTGTGCTGAACAGAGCCACCGGCAACCTTGGCTTTGACACGAAGGTGGGCGTCACCAAGGGGTTGACGGCCGACTTCACCTACAACACCGACTTCGCGCAGGTCGAGGACGACGAGCAGCAGGTAAACCTGACGCGATTCAGCCTGTTCTTCCCCGAGAAGCGAGAGTTCTTCCTGGAAGGCCAGGGCATTTTCGCATTCGGCGGATTCGCCCAGCGCCGGATGGGCAATCCGGGCGAGGTGCCGTTGCCATTTTTCAGCCGTCGCATCGGCATCGACGACGCCGGGCATGCCGTCCCAATTCTGGGCGGTGGCCGGTTGACCGGCCGTGTGGGCAAATACTCCGTCGGGATCGTGAACATTCAAACGAAAGAGGCCAAGGACCTGCATCAGGCATCGACGAACTTCTCCGTGCTCCGCCTCCGCCGCGACATTCTGCGCCGCAGCAACGTCGGCGCCATCTTCGTCAATCGATCCGCATACGGGAGCAGGCTGCGATCGAACCAGACGTGGGGTGTTGATGGCGTGTTCTCGTTCTTTCAGAACGTCAACTTGAATACGTACGTTGCGGGCACTCATACGCCCGAGCTACACGGCGATGCACGGAGTTATCGCACGCAGTTGGAATACAACGCGGATCGATACGGCGTCATCCTCGAGCGCATGTACGTCGGCAAAGACTTCAACCCGGAGGCGGGGTACGTCCGGCGGCCGAATTTCGAGAGAACCATGGCGGACGTTCGGTTCAGCCCGCGGCCGAAGGCGAGCAAGAGGGTCAGGAAGTACGACTACTCGCTTACGTTTGATCAATACGCCCGCGCGACCGATCGGCTGCTCGAAACGCAGCTGGCCGATGCGACCTTCGGCATCGAGTTTCAGAGCAGCGATCGGCTCAACGTTCAATACATCGATGAGTTCGAACGATTTGCCGAACCGTTCAAGGTCTTCGGCAAGGTCCAAATTCCTGTCGGAGAGTATCGTTTCAGGAATTTCCATGGAGATTACATGCTGGGCAGCCAGCACTTCCTGTCGGGCAACGTCGGTTACGATCAGGGAGGCTTCTACGGCGGCACGAAGAAAACGCTGTCGCTCGGTTTTGCGCGCGCCGAGCCTTTGCCAAACCTCTTCGTCGAGCCGGGCTTTTCTTTGAATTGGATCGACATCCCGCAGGGCCGATTCGTTGCGAAGGTCGTCAGCAGCCGCCTGTCGTTCGCATTCACGCCGCGGATATTCATCGCCGCGTTAACGCAGTACAACTCGAACAACCACACGCTAGGCGTCAATGCACGCCTCCGCTGGGAATATCGTCCGGGCAGCGACCTGTTCGTCGTCTATAGCGACGGACGCAACACGGAGGCACCAGGCCGGTTCTCGATGCTCGAGACGCGCGCGTTCACCATCAAAGTCACACGCTTCTTCCGGCTGTAGTTATTTCCACCCGACCAGTTTTCTCAGCTTCTCAAACAACGACGGGTTCGTGCGCGCCAGGGTCGCTTGCACGAGCACATCAAGCGCCTCGTGCACCGACTGCGCCACGCCGATGCCGAGCCGCCGGGCGCTGCTCTCGGCGAGCGGATCGTCTGGATCAACAAGAAGAATGGCTCGCGTCGAGGAGTCGGAGAGCACGTCGACGCAGTTTTGCGGCGTGTCGTCGATGAGATAGTCGAGACGGAGCGCGGAGGCGGCTTTGCCTCGGCCGCCAGAGAGCGGAATGACACTCGGGGTGAGGAATCCGTGTTCGACGAGCCATTTGTGCGTTTGCCACTGCACCGTGTGGCCGGCCGTTGCCGGACGCTGCGTCACAAAAAACACTTCCCAGTTGTGCTCGTCCGTCAGATCGTAGAGCCGCTTCACCGCACCATCCTCGAGCGGTTTTAGTCCGGACCAGAAATCGGGCGTCGCTTCGATCGCACGCCAGACGCGATCGCGATTGCGCGAGGCCATGCGCGCGACGATCCGTCGCTGATCTGCGCGTTCGATCTCGTCGGCGGCCGCCGTGTCGCCGCTTTCGTCGCCGTGCTGCTCCGCTTCTCGCGCTTCGGGAGCGGGATGCTTCGCGTCTTCATCGGCCGCGCCGAACAGCCGCTCTTCAACGTCGGCGTACGCGGAGCTCAAGTCGGCCAGCGTGCCGTCCATGTCGAACGCGATGCGCAACGGAGCCAGCATCGCACTTATAATACGGCCTCTCGTGATCAAACCTATCCGCTCCACCCTGGCAAGCGTGGCTCTGTGCGCGCTTTGTCGTCCGGGCGCCGCGGCGGCGCAAGCCGTCGTGCCCGTGCCACCGGCAACCGTCGCGCGCTCGTCCGACGGGGACACCACCGTTCGTGCGGTCCGTATTACAGAGCCGCTTCGTCTCGACGGACGTCTGGATGAGCGTGCCTATGCGGACACACCTCCTATCGGCGATTTCATTCAGCAGGAGCCGAAGGAAGGCGAGCCCACGACCGAAAAGACGGAGGCGTGGATTTTCTTCGACGACAAGAACGTCTACGTCTCGGCGCGCTGCTGGGACTCGCACCCCGAGCGCGAAATCGGGAACGAGATGCGCCGCGACGCGTTCGGCATCACTCAGAACGAGCATTTCATCGTCGTCTTCGACACGTTCCACGACAAGCGAAACGGCATGTACTTCCAGGCGAACATTCTCGGCGCCCAGCGCGACGCGCTGATCACCGACGAGAACGGACAGAATCAGGACTGGAACACCATCTGGGAAGTGAAAACGGGCCGCTTCGATCAGGGATGGACGGTGGAGTTCGCGATTCCGTTCAAGTCGCTTCGCTACAACTCAGACGCCGAGCAAATCTGGGGCGTCCAGTTCCGACGGACGATTCGATGGAAGAACGAAATGACCTATCTCGCGCCTGTGCCTGCGTATCTTTCACAACGCGGCATCTGGGCGGTGTCGCTGGCGGCGGACCTTGTCGGGCTTGAAACGCCGTCGAGCAAAATCAATCTCGAGCTGAAGCCATACGGCATCACCGGCCTCCGCACCGATCTGAACGCGACGCCCTTGTTCAGAAACCGCCGAGACAGAGACGTCGGAGTCGACGCGAAGTACGGCATCACAAAGAGCCTGACCCTCGATCTCACCTACAACACCGACTTCGCGCAAGTCGAAGACGACACGGCGCAGGTGAATCTCACGCGTTTCAATCTGCAGTTTCCCGAACGCCGCGAGTTCTTTCTCGAAGGCCAGGGCATATTTGCCTTCGGCGGTGTCCAGCCCTCGGGCGGGGGAGGTGGCGGCGGGGGAGGGGGCGGCGGGGGCGGCAGTCTCGGACCCAATAACGCCAATACGCCTGTGTTGTTCTTCAGCCGTCGTATTGGCCTGAACCACGGCCGACCCGTTCCCATCGCCGGCGGCGGCCGGTTGACGGGACGCGTCGGCCCGTATTCAGTCGGCTTGCTGAATATTCAGGCGGAAGAAACGCCTCCGTCCAATCCCGCCGATGTGACGACAGCGAGTCGAGCCACGAATTTCTCCGTCGTCAGGGTGAAGCGCGACATCCTGCGAAGGAGCAACGTCGGCGTCCTCTACACGCGCCGCACGGAGACGTCGGCCGGCCGCGCGCCGGCGGCCGAGACCTTCGGCCTCGATAGTCTGTTTTCGCTCTCCCCCGCGCTCAACATCAACGGGTACTACGCGAGAACCCACGACCGGAATCTGAAAGGCCACGACGACAGCCACTTGGTTTCGTTCGATTACAACGCCGACCGCTACGGGCTTCAAATTCAGCGCCTGAAAGTCGGCACGAACTTCGTTCCTCAGGTCGGGTTCCTGCGCCGCAGCGATTTCCGCCGGAGCTTCGTGCAGGCACGATTCAGCCCGCGGCCGCGGAATCGTATGAAAGCCGTCCGCCGCTTCATCTATCTAGCGAACGTCGAGTACATCGAGAACAATCCGCGGCCCAAGGAGCGCGCGCGGCTCGACTGGCGCGAGCAGGAAGCGCAGTTCGAAGTCGAGCTCCTGAACAGCGATCGGATAAACATCGACTACACGCGCGACTTCGAGTTCATTCCGACCCAGTTCGAGATTTCGACGAACGTGTCAGTACCGGTTGGCGGCTACACCTACAACAACTTACTCACCTCCTATTACTTTGGGAACCAGCGCCGGATGTCGGGCCTGGTCTCATTCCAGCAGGGACAGTTCTATGGCGGCACGAAGCGAACGGTCGGCCTCGCAATCGGCCGAGCCGAGATGACACCGCAGTTCTCGCTGGAGCCGAGCGTGTCGATCAACTGGGTTGATCTGCCGTACGGCTCATTCGCCACATCGGTCATCGCCGAGCGCACCACCTTTACGTTCACGCCACGGATGTTTGTGAGCGCGCTCACACAGTACTCGTCGAGCAGCCACACGTTCAGCACGAACGCGCGGCTGCGATGGGAGTATCGCCCGGCGAGCGAACTGTTCGTCGTCTACAGCGATGGGCGCGACACGCTCGGGCGCGGCTATCCAGCGCTCGTCAATCGCGCGTTCATCATCAAGGTCACGAAACTGGTGCGGTTCTAGAAGCGTCGTGAACGGGTGGCTATATCTCCTCTGCCTGATTTTCACGGTCTGGAATCCCGCGAGTCTGGCATTCCGTCTTGCGTCGAGCGTCGTGAATCTTTCATCAACATCGACATTGACGCTGCTGTTCCTGGCAGCGCGCCTCGTCATCACGAGCATTGGCGTGGCGGCCGGAATCTCGCTGTTCATGCGGCGGCCGTGGGCGGTGCGGCTGGCGAAAGTTGCGCTCATGCTCTTTGGCGCGGAAGCGGTGATCCGCCTGTCGACGCGCGTCGGGCTGTCTGAGACCCCTCCCGGCACGCGATTGCCGTTAGCCCTCGTACTCATCATTCATAATGCCGCGTGGTATGCGTATCTGCACAAATCCCGCCGCGTACGAGCGCTTTTTGACCTAGAATCGCAGCCCACACACTAAGAAGGAGCTGTTTCCATGCGCAGAACGTTGACGCTGATGGCTGTTGCGGTGCTCGCGACGGCGTTCGCCACGCTCTCGGCCCAGACCGGCCAGGCCAAGACGCTCGACATTTATTACATCGACACGGAAGGCGGACAGTCGACGCTCTTCGTCTCGCCACAGGGACAAACACTGCTCGTCGACACCGGAAATGCCGGCGAACGCGACCTCAATCGCATTCTCGACGTCCTGAAAACCGCGGGAGTGACCAAGCTCGACAATCTGTGGCTGACCCACTATCACGGCGATCACTACGGCAGCATGGCGGAGATCGTAAAAAGGATTCCAGTCGGGCATTTTTACGATCACGGCCCGTCGATTGAAGGCGACCGGCCGGCCATCATCGCGTTCCAGAAACTCTATCCCGAGATCATCGGCAAGTCGGCGCACACGGTCGTGAAACCTGGCGACAAGATCGCGTTCGCAGGAACCGACGTGACCGTCGTCGCCAGCAACAGCGAAGCCTTGAAGGCCCCCATCGCTAAAGCTCCGGGCGCCGGCAGGCCGAACCCGGCGTGCGCCAGCTTCAAACCACGCGACGAGAGCAAGGTCGATCCGGACAACCATTATTCGGCGGGCTTCGTGATGACGTACGGTGTGTTCCGCACGATCGATCTCGGCGACCTCACGTGGAGCCGCGAATTTCCGCTCATGTGCCCGAACAATCCGATCGGCACAGTTGATTTGTATCTCACGAGTCACCATGGCCTCGATCAGTCGGGATCGGCGGCCTTGGTGCACGCGCTTCACCCGCGCGTGGCAATCATGAACAACGGGACGCGCAAGGGTGGCGCAGTACAGACCTATGAGATTCTCGAAGCGTCGCCTGGTTTGGAAGACCTCTGGCAGCTGCACTGGTCCTACGCAGGCGGCATCGAGCACAACGCGCCCGGCGTGAAGATTGCCAATATTGATGATGCGGCGCAGATTGCGGCGATTGCGACTGGCTCGACGACGCCCCCCGCCGGACCGGGCGGCAACCCGGCGCACTCGCCAGCCAACTACATCAAGGTGTCGGCGAGGCCGGATGGCTCGTTCACGGTGACGAACAGCCGCAATGGTTACTCGCGAACTTACGCGGCGCTCGCGAAAACTTCAAACTAAAAACTAAAAACTGGAAAGTAACCTTCACAATTTACTTTCCAGGTTCTCGCTTCCAGTTTCTGGTTACCGTTTCCAGCATCACCTTCCCAATATGCGTGCCGGCCTCAAGCACGCGGTGGGCCTCGGCCGCTTGTGCGAGTGGAAACACCGCGTGGATGACGGGGGCCACCGTTCCGGCCTCGATGAGCGGCCACACCGCTCTTTCGAGCGCGCTCGCAATCGCGCCTTTTTCTTGAACGGTGCGCGTCCGCAGTGTGGAGCCGGTGACCGTCAGGCGCTGTTGCAGCACCCGCCTGAGATTGATTTCGCCCTTCATGCCGTGGAGCACGGCGATCTGCACCAGCCGTCCCTCGAGCGCGAGCAAGTCGACGTTGCGCGAAAAATAGTCCCCGCCCACCATGTCAAGAATGACGTCGATGCCGCGGCCGGCCGTGATCGTCGTCAACTCTTTCACAAAATCGTCCCGCTTGTAGTTGATCGCGCGCTGCGCGCCCAGCTTCTCGCAGGCCTCGCATTTCTCGTCAGACCCTGCGGTGGCAAAGACGCGAGCGCCGAACGCATGCGCCATCTGAATGGCTGTCGTGCCGATGCCGCTCGCACCGCCGTGGACGAGAAATGTTTCGCCGGCGCGAAGACGGCCGCGCTCGAACACATTGGTCCAGACGGTGAAGTATGTCTCAGGGATCGCGCCGGCCGAGACAAGATCGAGTCCGCGCGGTACTGGCAGGCACTGCACGTCGGGCGCGACGCAATACTCGGCGTAGCCGCCGCCCGATAACAGCGCGCACACCTCGTCGCCGGGACGCCACCGTTCGACAGCCTCGCCGCACTCGGTAATCGTGCCTGACACTTCGAGGCCGGGAATATCGCTCGCCCCGGGAGGCGGCGGATACTTTCCTTCGCGCTGCATCAGGTCTGGACGGTTGACGCCCGCTGCGGCGACACGAACGAGCACGTCGCGCGGGCCCGGTTTCGGCATGGGCCGCTCGACCGGGACAAGCACCTCCGCTCCGCCGGGCTTCGATATTTCAATGGCAATCATTCCAGCTACCAGCTATGAGCCCGGCCTCCGACGATGGACGATGGACGATCGACGATCATCCGCAGACCGGCGCACCGCGATCGAACAACACTCGCCAGCGGCCATCGGGCTCGAGTCTCCAGATGGAGTTGAAGCGGCCGATCAACTTGCCTGCCGGGTCGGAGACAGGGCCGCTCGTGAGCGCCATCGTTCCCGAATCGATCACTTCGGCGATGTCGGGTTCCCAGGAGAACGGCGCGGTGGGCCCATCGAAGAACTGTTTCCATCCCTCGACGATCGCCGCGCGACCGCGCAGCACACGCGGCGTATCCGACGAACCCATGAAAATCGCCTCCTCGGAAATATGCGCGGCGAATGCCTTGGCGTCGCGTTTGGCCATCGTCGCGGCAAACGATCGTTCCGCATCGGCGACGCGCTGCGGTTGCGGTCCGCCCTGCGTTTTTTGAGCCGATTCCGATCGACCGGCGAGTCCAGCGACGCCAACCAACGAACCCAAGAGCAACTGTCGTCTGTCCATATCGTTTACCCCTTGCCCCTTACCCATTACCCCTCGCCCCTTCCCCCTTCACCCCGTATTGCTCTCGAATCGTCGGAATCAGATATTCGTGAAACGCGCGGTCGAAATCGTAGCTTGGTGAGAAATCCCAGTCGCGGCGCGCCACTGTGTCGTCGGCGTCTTCGGGCCACGAGTCGATGATGCTCTGCCGTTTCGAATCGACACGGTAGGTAATTGTCGCGTCCGGAAACGCGCGCATGGCCGACGCGCGAATCTCGTCGGCTGACGGGTTGAATGCGCGCACGTTGTACGCAGAGCGCGAGAGGCGGTCGGGCTGCGCGACCGACAACTTCAACAGCGCGTCGATGGCGTCGGGCATCGCCATGAAGGGAATGCGGGAATCGGGACGCACGAAGCACGCATACGGCTCGCCCCGCGCGGCGGCGTGAATCATTTCCGACGCGTAGTCGGACGTGCCGCCCGACGGCACGGTCACCGCCGAAATGAGGCCGGGAAACCGCACACAGCGGAAATCGACGCGCGGCGGTCTCGCTTCCGACAACTGCTTGTAGTGCTTCGCGTAATACCGTCCGAGGTGCTCGCAGTACAGTTTGTTGCAGCCATACATCGTGATCGGCTTGTTCCAGTCGTCTTCACGCACCCGCCCCGCCTTTTTGCGGGTGTCGAGATCCGGCAAGCCGTACGCCGCAATGGACGAGGGATACACGAATACCACCTCTCGACCGTGCGACTCGGCTTGGTGGGCGGCGAACTCGAGCAGGTTCAACGTGCCTTCGACGTTCACGTGGTGCCCGGCCATGGGCGTGAACTCGGCGCGGCTCGACAACAGGGCCGCGAGGTGGAACACCAGATCGACCTCAAACTCAGCCAGCAGGCGCTCCAGCAGGTTGCTGTCCAGAATGGACCCGGTCACCTGGCGCTGCACGAGACTGGCGATCTTCGGGTCGAGTGCATTCACGTCGAGCGCCACCACCGCCAAGTTCCGTTTCTGCGCGAGGTTGGCGATAAGCGCGTGGCCGATCTCGCCGTTTGCGCCGGTTATCAAGACGACTGGTTTTCTCATCACTTGTCACTCATCACTTATTCAGTTGAATTAGTATATGTATGAATGAAATACCGAGCGGTTTTTAAGTGCATCGCCGGTTGCCACGGCGAGTACGACCTCGAGCAGGCGATCTATCGCTGCCCGCAATGCGGCGACCTGTTGGAAGTCGTCCACGATCTCGCAGCGCTTCGCGAGCATAGCGCCGACGAGTGGAAGCGCATGTTCGATCGCCGCTACAAACGGACCGAGTGGCCGTACGGCTCCGCCGTGTGGGGAAAAAAGGAATGGGTCGCGCCCGGCGTCCGCAACGAGAACATCGTCTCGATGGACGAAGGCGGCACCAACTTGATGTGGGCCGAGCGCTTTGGCCGCGAGCTCGGAATGGACGAGCTCTGGATCAAAATGTGCGGCCAGTCGCATACCGGATCGTTCAAGGATCTCGGCATGACGGTGCTCGTGTCGCAGGTCAAGCAGATGATCGCGAACGGCGCGTCGATTCCGGCGGTGGCGTGCGCGTCGACGGGGGATACCTCGGCGGCGCTCTCGGCCTACGCGGCGGCGGCTGGGATTCCGGCGATCGTGTTCCTGCCGCGCGGGAAGATCTCGCTGGCGCAGCTGATCCAGCCCGTCGCGAACGGCGCCATCGTGTTCGCCCTCGATACCGATTTCGACGGCTGCATGGAGATCGTAAAGAAGGTTTCGGCCCAGGACGGGGTCTATCTCGCGAATTCGATGAACAGCCTGCGGGTCGAAGGGCAGAAGACGGTCGGCATCGAGATCGCGCAACAATTCGACTGGAGCATGCCCGACTGGGTCGTGATTCCCGGCGGCAATCTCGGAAACGTCTCGGCCCTCGCGAAGGGCCTCGACATGCTCTTCGAGCTGGGGCTGATCACGAAGCGCCCGCGCATCTGCGTCGGCCAGGCGGCTGCGGCGAACCCGCTCTACCTCGCCTATCAGCGCAACTTCGAGGTCTTCGAACCGATCGCGGCGAGAACGACCGTGGCCTCGGCGATCCAGATCGGCAATCCCGTCTCCTACGAGAAGGCGGTCGATGCCCTGCGCCGCTACGACGGCGTCGTCGAGCAGGCCTCCGAGTCGGAGATCATGGAGGAGTGCGCGAAGGCCGACCGGACGGGGCTCTTCAACTGCCCGCATACCGGCGTCGCGCTGGTCGCGCTGCGCAAGCTCCAGGCCCGGGGCCTCGTGAAGAGCAGCGACCAGGTCGTCGTCATCTCGACGGCCCACGGCCTCAAATTCGTCGACTCGAAGCTAAGCTATCACTCGATGCAGCTCGAGGGCATCATCTCCGAAGTTCCGAACCCGCCGATCGAGCTCGACGCGGATTATGCGAAGGTGCGCGACCGCATGAAACGCGAAATCGACCGGCGATTCCGCGGCTGATGTTCACCGGCATCGTCGAGCACGTGGGGCGGATCGAGGGCGTCGAACGCCTGTCGGATCTCACCCGGTTCCGGATCGATCTCGGCCCGATCGCTTCGGGCGTGAAGCTCGGGGACAGCATCGCCGTGCTGGGCGTGTGTCTCACCGTGACCCGCATCGAGGGTCTCCTCCACACCTTCGAGGCAATTCCCGAGACCCTCTCGTGCACGCGGCTCGGCCACCTCGGAGCGGGCGACGCCGTC
>JANMJM010000028.1:0-8059 GCA_031371345.1 Vicinamibacteria bacterium | reverse complement strand
AGTGCCGTCCGATCTTCGCGCCTAAGCACTTCGACGGCGGTCTGCTGCGTATCGGTCGCCTTCAACGCGACGTACCGGCGGTCCATCAGCGCTGAGACCAGTTTCGTGAGCGGAACCAACAAAAACTCGCGAATCCGAATGTCGTCGATGAGTTTGCCCTGGTGATCGACGACGTAAATCACGTTCAACGTCTCGCTGTCCTGGCCGTGATCGCGCACGTAGTCCAGCACTCGTTGGACGGTCCAATCCTCTCTCACCGCGATGTAATGCGGTGTCATCAGGCGTCCAACCGTGCCAGGTGCGTAGCCAAGAAGAGTGACGGCCTCCCGCCGCTCTTCTGGCGTCAACAGCGAGAGCAGTTGTTTCGTGACGTTCGCCGGCAGCTCGCTCAGAAAAAGCGTGCGGTCATCGGGAGACACATGATTCAGCAGTTCGGCGACGTCTTCCTGACCCATCGCTTTAATCAACGCCCGCTGGGCGTCAGGCGGCATATATTCGAAGACCGCGCCGGCGAGACGCCGTGGCAGGATCCGAAACGCGATCACCTGGTCGTCGGCGCGCAAGTCCGCGAGAACTGTCGCGATCTCCGGAGGGCGGAGTCCTAAGAGCTCGTCGCGCAGAGCGGCAAAGTCTCCGGTTCGAATCAGAGGCGCGAGATCGGCGGCGAGTTTGATCATGGTTTCGATTCTACCGCTGCGCGCTTCGAACCTATCGTCACGGCGCTGTCTACAACGTCATCTTCTTGTCATATTGTGGTGGCCTTGTTGTGCACTCGGCTTCGTCGAATCGGCGGGTGGTATTCTGGCGGCAGCCAATGTCTCACGAGCACCGAGGTCATTCGCACCAACATGCGTCGGGCACGACGATGGGGCTCGCCGTTTCGTTGACGTTGGTGTTTGTCGTCGCCGAAGCGCTCGCTGGATGGTTCGCTCACAGCTTGGCGCTGCTGTCGGACGCTGGCCACAACTTGGCGGATGCGGTGGCCCTTGGGTTCAGTTGGTATGCACTCTGGATCGCCGGCAAGCCCTCGCATGAGGGCATGACCTTTGGGTACCACCGCGTAGGCATCTTCGCAGCACTCGCAAACGCGGTTTCGCTCGCGTTGATCGCGGTGTTCATCGGATGGGAAGCGATCGTGAGGATCCGTCACCCTGAGATCGCCGACGGACCGGTCATGATCGTGGTTGCCGTCGTCGCCATTGTCGTTAATCTCGTGATCGGCCTCTGGCTGCACAGGGCATCGAAGGACGATTTAAACATCCGCAGCGCCTACGCCCACATGCTCGGCGATGCCGTTTCGGCGTTCGTGGTCGTCATCGCGGGCGTGGTGGTGGCCACAACCAACGCTCCCCTTGCCGACCCCGTCGTGTCTTTGTTGATTGCCGGGCTTATTTTTTACAGCAGCTACGGTGTGCTCCGTGAGAGCGCCACGGTGCTCCTCGAAGGCACACCAGCGGGCATAAACATGCCTGCCGTCATCTCAGCCATCAAGCGCGTGAGCGGTGTGCTTGACGTCCACGATCTCCATGTATGGACGGTCGGTCCCGGGGTCGTGGCCTGCAGTTGCCACATCGTGGTGGCCGAGCAGAGCATCCGGGACGGCCAACATGTGCTGCGCGCAGTCGTGCAAGACATCGAACGCCGCTTCCGTATCACCCACACCACCGTGCAAGTGGAAGTCGAAGGCTGCGATGCCAACGACATGTACTGCATGGGCCAGTCTGCACGCGATGGATTGGAGCGATAATGAGCGAGGTGGACGCACCTTCCCTTCTCGATGTCAGCGATTTGGTTAAAGGCTTTACAGCGCCAGACGGCGACCACACTGTCATTGTTGACATCCCGGTCTTCCGACTCGATGCGCGAGAGCACGTGGCCATTCGGGGCGCCAGCGGATCGGGGAAGACAACCTTTCTCAATCTACTTGCCGGCATTTTAGGGGCCGACAAGGGCCGGATTGTGCTCGACGGTCAGGAACTCACGACATTATCTGAGAGCGGCCGCGATCGCCTTCGCGCACGAACACTTGGCTATGTCTTCCAGAACTTCAATCTACTGCACGGTTACACGGCCCTCGAAAATGTGTTGTTGGGGATGATGTTCGGTCCCGGCGTCGACACAAAGCATGCGAGCGATTTGCTCAATCGTGTGGGCCTCTCGAACCGGATGGATTATCGACCGTCGCAGTTGTCCATTGGTCAGCAGCAGCGCATCGCCGTTGCGCGCGCACTCGCCAACCGACCCAAGCTGGTATTGGCCGACGAGCCCACCGGGAACCTCGATCAGCGGCATGCCTCCGAAGCGCTATCGCTCATTCACTAAGTCTGCCGCGAGAACGATTCGGCTTTGCTGTTGGTGAGCCAAGACCAGAGTTAGCTCGCCGCATTTAGCCGTGTTGAAGACCTTGGCACGTTGAACCGAGCCTCGGCCGCACACGCGGTCCCGCGGGCAGGCGGTTAGTTTGATGCGGTTTGGCTTGATGGTCCTCGTTCGCCGCAGCATGCGCCAGCACGCCCTGTCGTGCGCGGTGACGATCGTCTCGGTGGGTCTTGCCGCCGGTCTCACGATGGCGGTATTCGCCATCAACAACCAGACCTACGAGGCGTTTACCGGCGGACAGGCGGGGTTTGATGCGGTGCTCGGCGCCAGGGGAAGCCAATTGCAGTTGGTACTGAACACGGTCTTTCATCTCGAGACCTCCCCCGGCAACATCCCCTGGTCGATGTACAAGCAAATCTCCGCAAGTCCTCGCGTAGAACTTGCCATCCCTTATGCTGTCGGGGACAACTACAAGGGCTACCGAATCGTCGGCACGATTCCCGAGCTCTTTACGAAATTCCGGTACCGTTCGGGCCAGGGCTTCACAGTGCAGCCGGGCGGCCGATTATTTCAACCCGATACGAGAGATGCGGTCGTCGGCGCCTATGCTGCACGACAACTCGGGTTGAAAGTCGGTGACTCGATCAGCCCTTATCACGGCCTTCAATACAGCGAGTCGCAACGGCATCAGGATCACTTCACGGTCGTCGGCATTCTGCAACCGACCAACAGCCCGTCGGACCGCGTTCTGTTCATTCCTATCGAGGCGGTCTATCGGATGTCGGGCCATGTGCTTCGTGGCACAGGAGAAATTTATCGCCCGACGGAGGGTCAGGAAATTCCGGACGACGCCAAAGAAGTGAGCGCGGTGATGTTGAAGTTTCGAAACGCACAAGCGGGTTTCGTTTTCGATCAACAGATCAATCGCCAAGGAAAGGTCGCGACACTCGCTTGGCCGGTCGCCAGGGTCATGGCCGAGCTATTCGACCGGATCGGATGGGTCAGCCGAATCTTGACGATGGTGGCTTACCTCGTGGTCGTGGTGGCGGCCGGCTCGATTCTGGCGAGCGTCTACAACACCATGAACGAGCTGCGAAGAGAATTTGCCATACTTCGAGCCCTCGGCGCCCGACGCGGCACCATATTTTCGGCGATTGTTCTGGAAGCCGCCTCTATTACCTTTTTAGGCACGCTTGTCGGGTATCTTGTATACGGCGGCATTCTCGCGGCGGCGTTCGTCATCGTCAGGGCGCAAACCGGCGTCGTGCTCGACGCCTTCAGGCTCGATCCCGCCCTATGGGTCACCCCAATGGCGATGGTCGCGTTGGGCGCCTTGGCCGGGCTCGTGCCCGCGTTCAAAGCGTACCGCACAGACGTGGCGTCAAACCTCACGCCGATTTCCTAAGGAATGCGCCATAGCGTTTCTCGGGGAGAAGTGCAATACTCCTCACTCCAAATTACTTTGAGTTGAAGTTCGGACACTCTCGGCCACGCGTCGAGCAGGAGGGAAGATGACCGCAAGACGACTTGTTTTTCTATCCGCCCTTTTAGTGATCGCATGTTTCGCCATCGTCGGCAGGCAGGTGCAAGCGCAAGGTGGACGAGGCGGCGGAGCCCAGGGCGCGGGTGGCGGCTTGGCGAAGGGAACGCTCACGCCGATGAAGGCCGACGCGCGAGGTTGGGGCTGGGCGGTCAAGGAGAGTGTCGACCCCAAACACCTCCCGCTCTACAACATCGCGAAACAGCACTTGCTCGAAGGCAAAAAAGTCACCAGCTACACGGTGTCACGCTACGATGCAGAGCTGTATTGCGAGCTCAGAAAGCACTATGACTACATCTGGTTCGAAATGCAGCACAGCACGCTCACATGGGCTGAAATCGAAAAAATGATCGCCGCGTGCCCCGGCACCACCCCAGGAGCTGCCGCGCCCATGGTGCGGATGCCGGATGCTCAGGAAGCCAACATGCAGAAGGCGGGCGATATTGGCGCGCTTGGCATGATCGTTCCGACTGTTGATGATGCGCTCGAGGCGCGGGATGCCGGAAGGTATTCACGATACCCGCCGCTCGGGCGGCGCAGCCAGGGAGCGGGGCAGGCGGCCAGCATCTGGGGAGGTAACGCAAACCGTGCGCCTGGCACGTCGCTGATTGCCGCTGCACCGTCGATCAATTACCGCGAAACGATCAATGACAATATGCTGGTTGTGGTCATGATCGAAACGATGGAAGGCGTCATCAACGCCTTTGAGATCGCATCGCAAACCAGTGTGGATGTGGTCATCGAGGGCAACAGCGACTTGTCGAGTTTCTCCGGCTGGTCGCCCAGCGAAGATCGCTATCAGGACCTGAGAACCAAGGTTCACGATGCGACACTAAAGGCCGGCAAGTTCTATGGCTCGGCAGGCCAGCAATATCTCAACACAACTATACTGGGCCCGGACACCGTCTTCGTACAGAACGGGCCGTCCAATGACGGCTGGGTGCCTACGGGCCGCGGCGGTCGAACGATGGCGGCGCCCGAGGATACGATGACTCCGGCAGGCGGCGCACCAGCCCCCGCAGGTGGTGGCGGACGCGGTCGCCGCGGCGGCGGCGCGGCTCCCGGCACTCCATAGGAACGGGCCAAAGTCGGTGATTTGCTAGACGAAAACGCCCGTGGTGGTCTCCTCCACGGGCGTTTTTTTAGGCACCCCTCACCTTGTGTATACTGAAATTGATCGGACCCTAAATGGTGAATACCATGGACGCAAGGCAGCACTACGGTAGGTGCGCACTGGTTGTTTCTCTGGCAGCCGTGTTCGCGGGAATCGCAAGTCTTGCCGTGGCCCAAGGGAAGGGTGCGTACCAGGAAATCAATTTCCTGCAGCTTGCAGATTTCACATACAACGCAAAAGAACCGTATGAGCCCTCTCCCCACGTCGTTCCTAATGCTCTTCCGGCATGGGTGAAAGCTCTCGACGGCAAAAAAGTCGTGATCCGCGGAAACGCGACCCCAGCCAACATTGACGCGACGGGCGTATCAGAGTTTTTTTTGGCGAACCAGACCGATCCTTGCGGCTTCGGGACGATGCCTCGAATCAACGAGTGGATCTACGTCAATGTGGGTGGAGGCCGAAGGGTCAATATCTCTGCCCCGGCGGGAGGGACGGTCGAGGTGCTGGTGAAGGGAACATTCAAAGTCAAAGAGGACATTGAAGAAGGCCGCATCGTTTCGTTGTTCACGCTCGTCGCCGATAGCATTCAATAAGCTCTCAGCTCGCCGGAATTGCTGCGTGCGGTTGCGTAATATCCGGCCCGCGTGCGCGCTTGAAGTTGGGGTTGGTGCACACGGACGGCGACCCTTCGCCAGCCCCCATCACGCCGTTCATTACGCGACAGATACCCGAGCACATATTGGCTGGTCAGCTCATCCGCGATCTGCGTATATACGTTCGACAGATCTTCGGGACGTTTCGCGAGAAACAATCGGCCGCCGGTCTCTTGCGCAAGTCGCCGGAGCCCAAACTCGCCGTTGGCAGGCATCACTCGTCCCGCTGGATCTTCCAGTCCCAGTCCGATGGTGTAAATAACTGTTTGTGATCGCTTGGCCGTGTCGAGCAGTTCGTCAAACGTGACAAGGCTCGATGTGTCATCACCATCTGAGAGCAACACGATCACCTCGCGGCCAACCTCCTCGGGCGTGCGACCTCTCATTTTTTCGAATTGTCGAAGGGCGATGTAGACGGCGTTATACAGAGCTGTCGATCCCCCCGCATGCGTACGTTGAATCGCCGTCTCCAAGAGGGCACGATTATTCGTAAACGGCTGCAAGACCTCCACGCGGCTATCGAAGTCCACGACCTGTGCGACGTCACTCGCCCGGAGTTTCGTTACGAATTCTGTCGCCGCCCTCTGGGCCAGTGGCATGCTCTCTTCCATACTCGAACTGCTGTCGAGTAGCAGTGAGACCGAGAGCGCCGTAGTGGCCGGTGCGAAATAGCCGAGCTCCTGAGGTCGGCCGTCTTCAAAAATATCGAAATCGTCGGCTCTGAGGCCGCTCACGTGACGGCCACCTGGGCCAGTGACGCTGACCGTCCACGAGATGAGCTCGACGTCAGAGCGGAACAACGGACGCTGTTCGGCGTGGAGGATCATCCCTCCGGCGACAGCGGCGGTCACCAATGTAAGTGGAGTCCAACCGACGTTCGACACGCAGCACCTCTGACGAGGTACTCATTATGGCTCAGGGACGGAAGGTTTCGTCCAATAGCCACTGCGCGTCTGGAGCGTCAGACGCTTGGCAGTGCGGACCTCGATCCGATGCCAGCCTGGTGCCGCGTCCGGCTCAAAGGCGAGCAAATACTGGGTACGGAGATCAGCGACGATTTGTCGGGCCACGATACTTCCCTCGGCGGCGTTTGACACGGCGTAGAAGGCGCCGCCGCTCCATTGGGCCAAGTCCGACAAGTTTGCGGAGATATCCGTGGCCCTGTCCGTGCGTTCTGCTGTCAGATCCGCGTTCGAGTGATCGACAGCGACGACGTATACCGGCATATCGATCGCGCTCGCGATGCCCGAGACTTCGCTTGCGGTAAGCTCGCTGCTCGTGTCGACACCATCCGTGAGCACGAGAAGGGCGCGGCGGCCGGGTCTGGTCGCCAGTCGTTGCGCCGTTTCCGCAATCGCGTCGTAAAGAGACGTGGAGCCGAACGGCCGGACGGACCCCAAGGCTGCTCGAACAGGATCGAACTCGGTGGTGAATGATTGCGCCGCCCGAACCGTTTTGTCGAAGACAAACAAACCCGCCTCATCGACGCCTTCGGTCATCGATGCAAGCAAGAGGTAACCGATGTCGTTTGCCCGCTGCAGTTTCGGACCGATCTGCATACTGCCGCTGGAATCCACGAGCAGCGCCACCGTGATCGCGCTCGTCTCGTTGCGGAAGTCGAGGATCGGCCGCGGCCGACCATCATCCAAGACTTCGAAATCCGCCGCGGAGAGTCCTGTCAATGGACGACGATGACGATCGCGCGCCACAACGGCGACGGTTACGCGCTCAGCGGAGCTCTTGAACGCAGGCTGCTGCGCGGACAATTGAGGGCTCGGGGAGGAACACACGAGGATTAGAACGGCGCACATCAGCCCGGTCAGAAAATCACTAAAAATCATTCATTCTCCGTGGCGCTATGGGGCTAACGCCGTGCGAAACTCAAGGCTAATTGAAGTATCGGACGTTCAGGTGGGGAATCTATTCCGGATTTTACGGTACATCCTTCAGAAGTCCGAGGCTGCACGTACAATCGCAAATTAGTATCCCACAATTCGGTAGAATCGAAGGACGGGCTTGGGCGCCGGGGGTCGCTGGTTCGAATCCAGTCGCCCCGACCAGTTTTTCGCTGTGAAATACCAGGACAAGGGTAACAGCTTCGGCTCTCTGCTCTAACGTAGAGTGGAGGCCCTATGACCAAGACCGAGCAGGTTCGCTTAGTGACATGGCGATCGAAGATGTTGCAGAGGCCCGGTGCCGGCTGGACCGTCGCCCACACCTGCCGCCATTTCGGGATTTCACGGAAGACGTTCTACAAATGGAAGAAGCGGCAGCAAGCGTGTGGAGACGCCGGACTCTGCGACCGCGCCCGGACGCCGCGGCGGTGGCGCGGGACGGGGGCAATAGGCCGTCGTCGATCGTCCATCGTCCATCGTCCAGGTGGGGCCGTCGCGGAGAAATCCGCGGCGGCCTTTTTTTAGGCTATACTCCCGG
>JANMJM010000017.1:0-20688 GCA_031371345.1 Vicinamibacteria bacterium | reverse complement strand
TTCCAGCGAATCGCGTTCTTTACTGTCGGCTTGGCGCAGCGCGCCCATGTCGCTTCGGATCAGCGCAGCGGCGCGCAGTCTCCAGCTTTCGTCGCGCAATTTCAGAAACTCCTCGATCGTCGCCACCAACGGCCGGTCGTTAGGCGCCACATCCTGAAGCGCCGTTAGGCGCGCATTCACCGCTTGAAGCTCGGGCACAATGGTCTTCTCGATCAGCTGGGCGAGCGCCTGCGCGTTCAGTCGTCCTTTCCTGAAGCGCGCGACTGCCTCATCGTAGAGACCGGCGGTGCGATATTCAACGGCAATGACCCGCTCGAGTTCAGGGCGCACGTCTGCGGTCGCATTGACCGGGCGGTGCACAACCACTAACGAGTACACAGAGGACATCACGAGCAGGGCCGCCATCGCCGCGGTAATTGGGCGCATCGAGGGCGTACCGTTGTTGACCTCGCGCGCCACGACGATGCCGCCGATAAGGCCGCCGATGAATGCCGTCACGAACGCGGCATTTCCGAAATCCCGCATGGCCAGGTGATACACGATGAAAACCGCGGCAACCGGAGCAAGCCGCTGCGCGACTTTCAAAGGGATCGTAAGACGTGAACGGCGAATCACGCCCCAGATAGCGGTGACGAGCAGTAGCCCATACAGGCCAAGGACGGAGGCCGGCGCCCCGATGCTGATGCCGTTCGGCGTGAGGGCGAGGCCGATGATGGCGGCGGCGGCGCCCGTGGCAACATAGATCGCGGTGAACACCAGGGGCCCCACAAGGCGCTCCAGAATGAACCCAAGCTGCAGCAGACAAACAGAGCTGATGAGCAGATCGAGCACGCGCGCGTGCGCGAACATGGTGATCGTTCGATGCCACAATTCATCGGACGTGCCGCTCCAACTCACAAATGTGAACGCGGCCGTGAAGACGATGAGCGAGGGCGTGACGATGACGCGAGGGGTCCGTTTGCGAAGCGCGGCAAAAAAGGCATCGCACTCGAGGCCTTGCAGCGTGACCGCGTCCCTTGCCTCGTCGAATGCGGTCTTGAGGCGCTGGCGCGTGCGGGCCCGCTCGTCGGCCGTCATGTAATACCAGGCAGCGGCGCCGAGCACGAGAAGGAGAATGGCAAAATGGGTCACCCGTTGGATCACTCAAGACGTGTGCCCTTATGGCGGGCCATTTTCGTGAATGATCCCGAGCCTCGTGGGTTCTGAGCGCCAAGGGCGATATCAAGAATCGACACGATCGACGAGGTTTGTAATCGCGTGTATACTCGCCGCGCAACCCACGAGATTTCAGGAGGGTTTCATGCGTGCCGCCTTTGCGGTTGTGCTGTCTCTCGCGTTTGTCTCACCGATCGGTGCGCAGAGTCCCGCGTCTTCGACGGCGTCGGCCGCGCTCGACTACGAGTTTTTCAAATCCAAGATAGAGCCCATCTTTCTCGCCAAGCGCGCTGGACACGCCCGGTGCATTGCGTGCCACGCGTCCGGCACGCCGTTTCGGTTGCAGCCTCTCTCGCGAGGAGCCACGAGCTGGAACGAAGAGGAAAGCCGCCTGAATTTCGAGGTCATGCGGCGCGTCGTCGTACCAGGCAGCGACAAGAGCCGGCTCCTGATCCACCCGCTGGCTGAAACGGCGGGCGGCGATTTCTTCCACAGCGGAGGCAAGCATTGGGCCTCGAAGGACGATCCCGAATGGCAGACGTTGAAATCCTGGGTGTTGGGACAAACAGCGAAGTAGCGGTTGCGGAGGAACTGATGACGATTACACACGCGACTCGTCCGTATCTCACCGTCGTGGCGGCGCTGGTCCTGTCCACAACCTTCATCTCTGCCCAGAACAAGGTCCGCATTATCCAAACCAACAGCGCGGGCGATAACGTCCATGTGATCGATCCGGTCACCAACAAGGTGGTGGGCGTGATCTCGGGGATCGAGGTGAACCACGGAGCGGCGGTCGCTCCCGACGGGAGCCGCATCTACATTAGCGACGAAGCGGAAAGTTCGCTCGACGTCGTCGACGGCAAGAGCTTCAAGGTCGTCAAACGCATCCCGTTGAGCGGCCATCCAAACAACATCGCCGTAAGTCCTGACGGCCGGCGCGTGTATGTCGGGATCATTCAGGCGCCGGGCGGCGTGGATGTCATCGATACCGCCTCGCTCCAGAACGTGAAGACCATTCCAACACAGGGCACGATCCATAATCCCTACGTGACTCCCGACGGCAAGTACGTGGTTGCCGGCTCCATTCAGGGAAAAACGGTCAACGTGATCGACGCCGCAACCGAACAGCCCGCCTGGACGCTCGAGATGGATTTGGGTGTCCGGCCAATGGCCTTCAACTCCAATCCGGACGGCTCCACGAAGTGGATCTTCGTTCAGCTGAGCGGGTTCAATGGATTTGCGGTCGTGGACTTTGCGACACGCAAGGAGATCAAGCGGATCCAGAATCCGGACTTGCCTCCTGGCAAGGCAACCGTCTCTGCCGGGTCGGATCCCTCTCATGGGATGGCGGTGACGTCGGACGGCAAGACACTCGTCGTTTGCAGCCGGTTGAACAATTTTCTGTACGCCTACTCGCTGCCCGAGTTGAAGCCGCTTGGAGGCGCCGAGCTTGGAGGAAAAGGCGCGGGCTGGGTCACGCTCACGCCCGATGGCAAGACGGCGTATGTGGCGAACCCCGTGACGAACGACGTCTCCGTCGTCGACATCAAGTCTCTGAAGGAAGTTGCGCGCATCCCAGTCGGGTTCGTGCCGAAGCGTAACGCGACTGGCGTGCTCCAGTAGGCGAATGTCTTATCGCATATTTCCCGTGTGACCGAGAGAGTAGCGTCCTGGCTGCGGGTAGATGCAGAGACCATGAGGGCCCTTGCCGACGGGAATTCGCGCAAGCAGATGCCCATCCGACGTATCGAGCGCATAAACTTCGGCGTTGTAGCGCCCCGATAGCCACAGAACGTTCCCATCGGCTGAGACGCCGCCCATGTCGGGGCTGCCGCCGTGTGGAATCGTCCACTTCTTGGACACGGTGCGCGCCTTCGCATCAATCACCGAGATGGTCCCCTCATCACGATTCGACACGTACAGCCATTTCGAATCGCGGCTGAAATACAGGCCATGCGCGCCTTTGCCGGTGGAAATGAATCCGGAGATGGTGAACGTCTTCGCGTCGACCAGGTGGACGCCGCTTCCCATCATGTCGGCGATGTAAAAGGCGCTGCCGTCGGGCGAGAGCCGAACGTCCTGTGGCATGGCGTGGCCGGGAAGCTTCAGCACGCCGAGCACCCGGTGCGACGCCACGTCGAGTTTCACCAAATCGCCTGAGAACTCGCAGCTCGCCACGAGAGACCGGCCATCGGCGGAAAAGTCCATATGGTCGACACCCCGGCACGGCACCGGAATCGACTCGACGAGCGCCATGGTGTGAGCGTCGCGAAAATCGAGCCGCTGCATGCGCTCGGCTACCACGATCGCAAACCGGCCGTCTGGCGTGTAGTACATGTTGTAGGGATCTTTAACTTTGATGGTCTCCACGGGATGACCGGTCGCCGGATCAATTCGCGTGAGGCTATCGCCCAGGTCGTTCAGCACCCAAAGTGTTTTGAGATCGTATGACGGGACGATGTGCTGCGGTTGCTTTTCGACGCGGAAGTGATCGACCACCTTGAACGTTTTTGGGTCGATGACATCGACCGTATCTCGTCCACTGTTCGGTACGTACACGCGTTCGAGAAATCCGCGCACGGTTGGGCTGAAGCGCCCGGGCCTGTCGGCGGCATAGACGTCGTTCGGGTCCACATTCAATGGCATTCCAGTGAGCGGATCAGGCGATTGGACCTGAACGCTTCCAGAAAAACACAGCAGCGCCGCGCCGACGCTGATGAGGTGTTTCGTCATGCCGTCCATCCTTAGCGCGCGTTGGATGTGATCCACGCCAGGCCGGCGACGTATTGCTGTCGCAGCTCCGGGATCTTGTCGGTGAATCGATGGTTGCTTGCGTCGATGAGCGCAAGTGTTTTCGGCGGGCGTGCGGCCGCCTCGAGCTCGCGATAGTCGCGCTCGGTGACGTACTCGTCCCGGGTCGACTGGATCATCCATATCGGGAGAGGCGAGACGGCGTGCAGAAAGTCTTTCGCCGCGAACGACGGCTCGCCGGAATCCCTCTTGGTAATCCATGAGGTGAAATCGGACCACCGCCACGCCAGCTCGCAGGTGGGCGGCAGCCCCATCGTGATCACACCGCGAATCCAGGAATGGTTTGCAGCCGCCGACGCGGCAAGGACCGCCAGGCCCGCGCCTTCGGAGACACCGGAGACAATGACGGGTGGTTCGAGCAAGTGTCGCTTCCCGAGAAAGTCGGCCAGCGCGGCGTAGTCCTGTGGCACCTCGGATGGCAGAAGATGCCCGCCACCACGCGTCGTGAACACGCTGAGGTATTCACGGACGTTCAGCCCGACGACGAGGTAGCCGCTGCCGCTGAGGAATTTCGCCGTTGATGCGGCCAACCCCACCCAACCCACGTCGCCGCTGCCCATCACGATGGTGCCTTTTGCCTGAGGTGTGGCGGGACGATAGATCGTCAGCGTGAGATGCTGGCCGCGGAGTGGAAAATCGAGCTGCTCCCCGGCGCCGGCGACTGTTGGAGACGCAGAATACAGCCACGCCGCTGCGACGAGCAGGCACGGGCCCTTAAGGATGTTCATGAATCCATGTCAGCGACGCACGAAGCGCCTCGTACATCGCTTGGCGCGCGTCTGAAAAATTGTGATTCTTTGCCGGAACGGCGTGGAAGCGACGGATGTCGCTATCGGCACCGAACAGTTGTTGTGCTTGCGGCGCCGGCAGATAGCCGTCGTGGGTTGATTGGACGACCGACACCGGCAGCCGGCCCAGCGTCGGAAGCGAGCCGTAGAGGTCGGACATTTCGACGAACTCTTCCTCTCGCGTCAGGCCGACAGCCACCACGCCTGCGAGTTTGCCGCGCAACGACTCCTGTCCGGCCGCTGCCACCGACAGCCCCGCACCCCGTGACACGCCAACCAGAATCACCGGCGTGCCGCCCGCCATCGCCATGCGGTTTTCGGCGAAATCGATCATGGCACGGTAGTCGCGCGCCAGCTCCTCTGGCGAGAGTGTCTTCACGCCGCGCCCCAGATGCTTCAGGTAGTCGGGCGAACTAAAGCCGACGATGGGATAACCCCACGATTTCATCTCTTCGTATGTATGAAGATCCTTCCGCTTCCAACCGCCGTCTCCCGTCGCGTAGACAATCAACGGAAGCGCGCTGGCCGGCGGCTTCACCAGATGCATCGTTAACGGGTGACTGTGCAGCAACAGCGCGAGTTGTAAGACGAGCGCCGCCGTCATTTCTTCTCCCGTGCCGGCATCAGCACACTGTTCCAGCTACCCGCGATCAGGGCGCTCACGTGCGCGATCGCGACGGGCCATTCCCATGCGTCCTGATACGCCATATATCTCGGCACCCAGTCTGGATCGAATTTTTCCTTGTAGTGCCGGAGTCCTTGAAAGTTGTACCACTGCTCGCCGCGCTGGAAGAGCAGATAGGCGAGCCGCTCGCGCGCGTGCGCGCCGCGCTGCTGGCCGACCGACGCCAGCGGCGCCATGCCCAGATTGAAGCGGCGATAGCCCATCGCTTTTCCCTCGAGGAACAGCGAGACCAGCAGAAAATCCATCACGCTCAAACCCTCGCGGTAGCGCATCAGATCGACCGACAGCTCCTCGCGGTTGGGGCCCTCGAGCAGATTCGCAAACGCGACGATACGATGGGGCGCCGCAGTCTCTTCAACGAGCGCGCACCGGTAGCGCATCATGTAGGAGAGGTCGAAAAATCCCGTCGAGAACTGGCGTTCCACGACGTGCTTCGAGCGCAGCCAGTCTTCAGAGACCTGCTCGAGCTCAGCCAACAGGGGACGGAGCTCGCCGGGTTCCGCAATGCGGAAGCGGAGGCCGTCGCGCTCGGCTCGACGCAGAAATTGCCGATTCAGTTTGCCGGCGTGCCCGTCGAGGGTGACGCGATCGAGATGGATGTGCGCCTCTTCGCCGAGCTTGAAGAAATCGTAGCCGCGGTCGTGGAGCACCGGAATCCAGTCCAGCGAGATTTGATAGAAGACCGGACGGCGATCCAATTCGCCGGCGAGCTGGAAGAGTGCGTCGAGGAACGCGCGGCGCTCGGTGGAGCGCACGACAGGGTCGGAAAACAGGACGAGATACGGCCCGATCGTGCGGTAGAGACAAAACCCCCGCGAGCCGTCAAAAAAGATGGACTTGTCGCCTGTGGCCACCATCAATGGATTGGTGTTGCCCCCGAGGCGCGCGTGCACAGCGATGGCGCGATCGATCTCCTCGTCGGACGGAGAAGTAAAGAGCACCGGCCGACGCATGACGAGGTAGAGCGCCCCGGCAAGCACCGCAAGCGCCATCGACGCCGCGGTGCGCACGAAACGCGCGGCTTGAAATCGATACCCGATGCGCGACCAGCGCGCGAGCGTGTCTCCGCTGACGCGATGCGAGAACGTGCCGAGCGTTGTGAAGATCACCAGCGCACCGAAGGCCAGGATGAGGTCGGGGCCTTCGAGCCAGTCACTGCCGCTCGGTCGATCGAATAATGCCATCTGAGACAGCGCGGCGATCGACACTACGCCAAGCACTGCCGCTTCCTCCCAGTCAAAGCCTTTGAAAATGGCGCCAAGGATGCCGAGGATGAGCAGCGTCAACGTGGTGCGGAAGGCCGCGCGATAACCGCGCGCCAGCCCTCGCGCGAGGACGAGCAGCAGCAGCCCTGCGACGGCCGCCACGACGCTGCCCATTTCGACGAGCGGAAGAGGAATGGATCGCTCGAGCAGCGCGAGGCGCGGCATCAAGGCGGGCGTCGCGGCACTCAGCATGATCAAGACGCCGGCGCCGCCGACCAACCCCGCGATGATCCGCCGCGCCAGTTCGAGTCGACGCGGCGTGCGGCTCGTGACCCATGCCAAGAGCAGCAGCGACGCGACGGCCCAGGGTGCCACGTAATAAATCAGCCGATAGGCCGCCAGCGCCGCCGCCGCGGTGCTTCGCTGTAGTCCGGCGTGCGCGATCCAGAACATGTCGGAGCTGCCAAAGCCGCCTGGAATGAAACTCGCCAGTCCGATCGCCTGGCCGAGAAAAAATACGCGGGCCACGTGCGTCGTCCACTGCTGGACCCCGGCCGCACGCATGCATGCGGCAAACGCCATTGCCGCCAGAAACCAGTCGATCCATCCGATCGCGGCAAGCTGCAGCACATGGTGCGCCTCAAAACGCCGCAGCGCGACGCGGGGCATCATGGGGATGAACATGCCGATGCACGCCACAATCAACAGCACAGCCACAAACGCGATCACGCAGAGGGCAGAGAACGGCAGGCCGAATCGGGCGGCCAGCAATGCGGCCACCGTCCATCCGATCAATCCCGACGTGAACGCTGTTGAAATCGCGACGATGCCGCCATGCAGATCGCTTGCGTCGTCCACCTTCGGGCGGTACAGCCAGAAGCGAATCGCGGGCCCTGCCAACGGACCAAGCGTCAGAAAATTGCTCCACGCGAAGGCCACTGCGCCGAACCGCCAACGCTCGGAACGGCGCGAGCGAGTGTGACTAAACGCCACGACGTCGTACAGTCCCATGACGGCAACGTTCGCCGCGGTGAGAAGGACAGCCGCTGCGAGCCAGAAGGGATCGAGCGTGCGCATTGCGAAGCGGAAGTCGCCGATGCGGATATCGCGCAGCGCGCCCCACGTAAGGGTGAGTACGCCGCCAAAAACGAGGAATGGAGCCAGCGTCGTCGCGTGTCCGAGCAGCCAGACGAGACTGACTTCGACGCGCGATCTCAGTACGGAGCGGCCTTCTATTTGGTGATTGGGGGAGTGGTGATTGGGGGATTGGTGGTTAGGGGATTGGTGATTGGGAGAGTGAGCGGGCCACCGCATCTTGATACTTCAGCTTACCCTTCAATGCCCACAACGGATAACGCCGAGCGCTGTCATCGTATTGACATGAAGCGATGGTTAAAGTGGTTCGTGAAAAGGAGGACGTTTCGACATGACCTTGCGAAAACTGCTCTCGTTTGCGCTTCTGATCTTCTTCCTTGTTAGCGGTCCCGCCGTTGCCCAAGACAGGAAAACTGCGCCCAAATCTGCAGCACGAGGCGCCGCCGCGGCCAAGCCGCAGATAACACTCGTCGATCTGAACAACGCATCCAAGAAGGAGCTGATGGCACTACCGGGAATTGCTGAAGCGTATGCCCAGAAAATCATCGACGGCAGACCGTACGCGCAAAAAGACCAACTCGTCTCGAGGAAGATTGTGCCGCAGGCCACCTACGATAAGATCAAAGACCAGGTGATCGCCAGGCAAGGTCCTGCGCCGGCCAAACCGGTTGCTCGATAGAGCTTATTTCGCGCGCGTCGCGGCCCACGGCGTTTGCCGTCCGTCAATCGTGGCTTGGCCCTCGATGTGATCGCCGGTCACGCGACCCGTGTATTCGGCGTCGCCAGCTCTGAGCGTGATCTGGCTGCCTCGGAGGCGACCGATCACTTCCTGCGTCCCCATCGTTCCCCGGACGACCTGGTAGTACTGTTTGAGATTCATCTGCCGATCGCCGACCTGCCATACACCCGCGACTCGTGCGGGCACGATGACGAGCATCGCAGTACACCACGCTGTGCACGGCGGATCGATCGCCGCGGTCTCGTCCGGATCCCAGTCGGTGATCGGAAACGTGTTGAGAACGATTTTGGTGCCCGGGTTCAGCGCGAGAAATTTCTCCTGCATTCTGTCGAGGTTTTCGGGCTTCAGAAACAGCGCGAGGACCGTCGCTTGCGAGATATCCGCCTCGTACATATCGCCCTGCACGAAGGTGGCTTTGTCGGCAACGCCGGCCTCTCTGGCCAAGCGACGTGACAGTTCGACCAACTCGGGGTTGTATTCGACGCCAACCGCACGCGCGCCGCGCCTGGCCGCGGCGATGATGTTCCGGCCATCGCCCGACCCCAGGTCCATGACGACGTCCTGCGGCGTCACCTCGGCCAAGTCCAACATCTTCTCGACGAGCGCACTGGGCGTCGGTACCCACACGACATCCTTGCCCGCCTGCCCCGCAGTCGGCGCGAACGGCGCTTGAGCAATCGACGCGTGCGGCGCGCACAAAACGGCGCCGGAGCAAGTCAGAATAAAGCACGCGAGTTGATGAGTCTTCATTGCCGGATCGGCGGACACTCACGGGCGAACTGCCGTTCAACCTTTGAGCGATTGAACGGTTGTTCCGTCGGTCGCACAAGAACCGAGTAGACGACGTGATGACCCGCAATCTGAGCTGTGAGAAATGCTGCCCCTTCTGGAAGGTCCACGTAGGTGAATTTCACGAGTCGATCGCCCGAAATCACGTTCGTCCACTCGTCTTCCATTGACCCCACCCTTTGCCGGACGGCGGGCAATTACTTAGGAATAGGGTGTCACGATTACCGCAGGGCTACCAGCATTTTCACGCAGCGAAGGTAGCTGCTCACACTCGAATCACGCCCAGCAGATAGAGCACGAGGAGGATGATCAAGACGAGGCCAATTCCGCTGCCGCCGTAGTGATACCCCCGCTCAGGGCCTCCGAGGCGATAGCCGCCGAAACCGAATACGAGCAACAGAATGAGAATTACAAGCAGCACCATCTCACGGTCCTTTCAGAGGCGTAATTGCCACACGCCACGCTAACACCCAGTCTGCCATCTCGATGTTCCGGACTGAACAGTCAGTCGTCGGGCCGCGCTAGCCCCGGCTGCCGGCCTCGGTGACGCTCACCTCGACCTCCATCCCCAGACAAGACGCCGGCGCGCCGAAGAAGCTTCCCCAGAGAGGCACGGCGTGGGCGTGATCCCACGCGACGGCGACCCGAATCAGATTGCGAGTGCCCACGACGCTGTTGGTCGGATCGAAATCGACCCATCCGGCGCCCGGCAAGTACACCTGCATCCACGCGTGTGTCGCTCCTCCACCCGCGGCAGCCGCCTGAGTGGTCGCCGGCACGAATATGTATCCGCTGACGAACCGTGCCGCGAGGCCGAGCGATCGGACGGCTTCCATCATGAACAATGCGAAATCGCGACAACTGCCCGAGCGGCGCCGAAGCGTATCTTCTGGACGCTGCACGCCTTTTTCGGGTCGGCGCACGTAGACGAATTCGTGCTTGATGGCCAACGTCATGGCCTCGAGTAGCGCCAGCGTGTCGGTCGATCCGGTGGGTGACAGGAAACGCGCGGCCCAGTCGCTTACCTCGCGTTGCGGAGAGTGACGTGCGAGCGCGCTCACCAAGTGGGGCGCGTCATCTTCCGAGTAGCTGAACGGATAGGTGAGCGCCTCGATCTCGAGCGCATAGTCGGGCAGCGCCGTTTCAAGGTGATCGAGGGTGACGGTACTCTCGAAGCGAAGCTCCCTCGTCGCGTCGCCGAACGTGGCAATGGCGACCGAGTTGTCGAATACGTCGTGGAGCCACCGGAGATCGACGGGAGACGGCAAGATGTCCAGTCTCGTTCGTACGAGTCGAAGGTCGTGGCTTTCACGTGGCCGAAACATCATCCGATGCTCGCCAAGTCTGACGGGTTCCGAGTAACGATAGACGGTGAGATGCCGCACCGTGAGCGTGCGCATGCCGGCGGTCAAGACGGTTCCGCCTTGCTGATTTCATCCGCCCACACCGTGAAGCTGACCAGCGTGTTTGGGCCGAACGCGTTGCTGATTGCGACATCAGTCGCATCGCGACCCCGCGCGATGAGGATGCGTCCGATGCACGGGATGTTGTTTCGCGCATCGAAGGTATGCCAGTGGCCATCCACGTACGCCTCGAACCACGCGGCAAAGTCCATGGTCCCGTAAGGCGGCGGCATGCCCACGTCGCTCAAGTAGCCGGTACAGTAACGCGCCGGGATGTTCATGCAGCGGCAGAAGGTGATCGCAAGATGCGCGTAGTCTCTACACACGCCCGTCTTCTCAGTGAACACTTCCCACGCGGTTTTCGTGGAGCGAGCGTTCTCGTAGCCGAAGACAATGTGCTGGTGCACGAAGTCGCAAATCGCCTGAACCCGCTGCGCGCCGGTGGGTGATTTGTCGAAGAGCGACCAGGCGATGTCAGAGAGCCGATCGGTTTCGCAGTATCGACTGCCCAGGAGAAACTGAAGGCACTCTTCAGGAAGATCCTGCACTGCGTGCTGCCGGTCCGACTGCGCGCGCGGGTCTGGCACACCCGAGTCGTTCACAATCCCGCTGGCGGTCAGGCGGGTCTGTCCCGGTGGCGCCACCATCCGCGTGCACCAGTTGCCGAAGGCGTCGCGGTAGAACGTGAGAGGCACAGAGGGATTTGTCGTCAGACAATCGGGAACCACGATGTCGCTGGCGCGTGTGTGATGGATATTCAGCATCAGCATCATGGGCGTCGGATGCGGGCAGTCGTAAATCAATTCGTAGCCGACTCGTAGCTGCATGGTCGATCGGACTCCTGCGGGTGCGCTTTCGACTATACACGTGTTCAAACGGCCCCGTGCAGATCTACAATAAGGTCGGCCCCCCTTCTGCGTCGCAGACCGATCAATCCTGACTGTTCTACAAAAGGGGGTCCCATGTTTGCTCTCAGCCTCGTCGATACGCTGCGGCTCGCGTTCGGACAAGTCGTTTATCACCATAAATCACATTCGCGCGCGGCGTCTTCTCTCGCGCGCTGCAGTCGTTACTTCAGAGCCAGCGAGACACTGCTGCTGATGGGCGTCGTCATTACCGCGATGGGTGCGGCGTATGGCCAGGGTCACAGACAGGCCGTGGCGGCTGCGGTGCTGGCCAGCCTCGTGCTTCTTCTGTTTCTCATCCATGTGTCGTTCGATTTCGAGTCGCTGGCCCGCGCACATCATGTGTGCAGCACGAGGCTATGGCACGTACGCGAGCAATATCGCGCGCTGCTGGCCGACCTGCACGACGGTGCGATCGACCCGGAGCTCGCCCGCACGAAGCGCAACCTGTTGATGGAGGAAGTGCGGGCCGTCTACGACAGTGCGCCGCCGTTGACGCGGCGCGTGTTCAAGATGTCGCACGATCCTGAACCTGGCGCCGAGGAAATGGCGCTTGCCGATGACGAAATCAATCGCTTTCTGCCGAAATCGCTTCACGGCGCGGAGAGGCCGGCGGTGAATTAATCTGGTGAGTGGGTGATTGGTGAGTGGGTGATGTATCTGCACACACCCACTCACTAGCTGATCAGAATTCCACCCTCAATGTGTACTGCAGCTGTCGCCCGAAGTAGGCATCGGCTTGCCGCAACACCTGGCCGAAATCGGATGCGCCAATCGTGGTATTCGGATTCGCCCAGTTCATCCCGTTCAACAGGTTGTAGGCTTCGAGCCGCAGATTCAGCCGCACGTGCGCGTTCACGGGAATGCGCTTGGACAGCGCGAGGTCCACGTTGGTGTAGTTCGGTCCCTTGAGGTTGTCGTACTGCCACGGATTGGCGCGCCGCGTGAAGGCCGGCAACGTCTTGAATGCGCTCGTGTCGAACCAGAACTTGCCCGCGCCGACCTGGCCAATCGCCTTCGGCGCCTCGGTTGGCGCCACCATCCCGTTGAAGCGCAGATATTGCCCCGACTCGTAGCGATAGATGCCGGCGAGCTCCCAGTTGCCGACAACGGTGTCGAGCGCATGATTCATCTGGCTTCCGATGCGCTTGTTGCGGCCGACTGGTACATCCCAGACGACCGACACGTTTAGCCGATGGCGCGGATCGGGCACATCGGTCCACGTCCACTTGCCGTCGTACTCGTCCACGTTGTCGTAGAACTCCTGACGCGAGCCGCGCACGTACGCGTATCCCGCCAGCACGGACAATCCCTGATAGAACGGACGCTGCACGCGAAGTTCCAGCGTGTGATAGCGAGCCTCGCGGCCGTTCGTAAAATCCTGGAACAGATTGAGGTACTGCGGATAGGGCTTGAGCAAGTCTGATCGCGCGACCGTCGGCCGTGAGCGGAGCGCGCCCGGGAAGGTGTCGACGGTGCCGTAGTTGAAGAACGGGTTGGGTACGTTCGTCGATAGCAGCGCTCCATACTGGAAGCTGAGGCGCGGGTCCATCATGTTGAGGTTCTTGGTGTAACCGTCGCGGCTGATGAAGTTCATCAGGTATGACGCGTCGACAATCGTGTGTGCCAACAAATCGCGCTGCAGAGACAGGCTCAAGCGATCGCTGATTGAGGGCCGCTGTTGGTACTCGTTCCACCGCACGTTGTCGCCGAGACCGGTGCGCGTCCCGTATTTTTTACCGTAGGCTGGCGTCAGGCCTTGCGGGAACGGATTCGAGAGCGTCACCTGCGGTACGCCCACGACGTCGGGCAGAATCGGGGTCGTCGGACTGAACGCCCCGAGATCGAGCGACCCCATTGTGTCGTTCTCGTCGACGAGCATCTGCGGCGTGTAGAACCTGCCGTAGCCGGCGCGGACGGCGGTCCGCTTGTCGACGCTCCACGCCAGGCCTACGCGTGGCATGAACTGCGTGTGTGCGGGATTCGAGTCGCGCGGATGATCCTTATCGGTGAAGTAGAACGCGCCGTTGTAGAGGTAGCTCTTCTGACCAGCCGACTGGGCCATGATGGCGCGCACGTCGGCCGGAATCAGCGGGTCGATCGCCTCCTTCAAGCCGGCGATCGGTTGGGAGAGGTCCACACTCCGTGGAAGACGATATTCGGGATCGAAGAGACCGCCCTCATATTCCCAACGCACGCCCAGATTCAGCGTCACGTTGTCGCGCAGGTGATAGTCGTCCTGCACGTACAACGCATACATGTTGGTATCGGACTTCTGCATCGGCGTGAACTGCGCACTCGAGCTGCCACTATTGAGCGCACCCAGCATGAAGCTCGCCCACGGATGCCCCACGGCTTGGAGATTCGGACTCGACGTGGTGTTGGCGGTGGCATTGGCGTCCACGAAGAAGTTGAAGTACCGGAAGCGCGCCGCCTCGCCTCGTTTCCAGCGGACTTCGCTGCCGGTCTTGATCGAGTGCTTATCCAGGTACTTATTAAAGCGCGCGTGCAGGCTCGCGCCTTCCGGAATCTGCCACCAGGCGCTGTCGACGCCATAGCTGCCGTAACTTCCCATGTTGATCGAGGGGAAGTAGAGAATCGGCCTTCCTTCCATGTAAGGCTGGTACCAACTGTTTGACCAGAGATTGCGATAGTCCTCGGGCGCCACCGACATCGCCGGATAGTCGCGCTTATCCTCAACCTTGTAATACGCGCTCCGCACATTGAACGTCGTGGTCGAGCTCATGGTGTACACGGTGTCGGCGGCGATGTTCCAGCCATTGCGTTTGCTGCCTTGCGCCGCGCGCATCTTGAAGGAATCGACGCCTCCGGTGAAGTCGGGCTGATCCTGATCGGTCTGGAATCGGCTGATTCGACCAAAGGTCTTCCATTTGTCGTTGATGTTCCAGTCGAGGCGCGTCGAATAGTTCAAATACTTGAAGGCGTACTCCTGGTTGTACTGGAAGTTGTTCAGTCCGGTGAGGTCGTCGCCGGCGCTATTCGGCTTCCAGAGGGTTTGCACCAAGCGGGACGCCAGCGGATCCCAGCGCTCCTTTGGAATGCGGTTGCCGGGGAACGGATCACGGATGACTTGATTGTTCGGACCGAGACGGGACGTCCACGGGTCGTAAATCACCCGAAGTGAGCCGTCACGGTTGAACGACTGCGAGAAATCGCCTTGCCGCTCGAGCTCGGTCGGGAGCGTCATCGTGCGCGGCAACACTTCCATGACGCGAGACGACTCGAAGGTGCCGAACACGAAGATCTTGTTGCGGCGCAGCGGCATGCCGAGCGTCGCGCCGGTCTGTTTGTAGGTGTTGTTGCTGTGCTGCCGCGACACGCGATTGGTCACGGCGTTCCAGCTCGGGCTGCGCCCCACAAAATAACTCGATCCGTGGTACTGGTTCGTGCCCGACTTCATCGACATGCTGATGATGCCGCCCGCGCTGTGGCCGAATTCCGCGTCGATGGCATTCGTGGAGACGTTGAATTCCGAGATCGAGTCCATCGTTGGTGTGTAGGCGACCTTGGGTCCTGCCTCGAGCGGCGTGCCGTCGAGCAGCACGTCATTCTTGCGTCGCGTGCCGCCGCCGATGTCCATGTCGTTGCCGGCCCAATGATGATAGGGCGACGTCTCGTTCTTGTTACCCGCATTGCGGACGACGGGACTGAGATAGGCGAGCTGGGTGGGGTTACGGCTGATGATCGGTAGCTCTTGGACCGACTTCTGGTCGAGCGTGAGATCCTTGGTGCTCGTATTGAACTGAATCGCAACGGGCGTCACCTCGACCGTGACGGTTTCGGCCAGGCCGCCGACTTTCATCGTGACGTCGGCGGTGACGTCGCCGCGCGCCTGCACGAGCACGTTGTGCTGCACGACGGTGGCGAAGCCGCTGAGTTCCGTCGTCAGCGTGTAGGTGCCGGGATCGACGTAATCGAAGAGATAGCGGCCCTCGGGCCCGCTCGTGCGTGTGACGGTGACGCCGGTCGCGTCGTTGCGAAGGGTGACTTGCGCGCCCGGGATGGCGAGCTGCGTTTCGTCGGTGAGCACGCCTTGCACGCGCCCGCGATATTCCTGCCCGAGTACGGGCGATGCGAGCAGTAGAGCGAGGCCGAATGCCCACAGACATCGAGACATCGAGGTCATGGCTCCTCCTTGAGACGTGCAGACGTATATTTTGCGGATGACCTTACGCCGGTTGTCGTTTGGTGTCAATCATGCCGATATCCAAGCATATGGTCAGGAAGTACGCCGTCCCGACAATCATCATCATTGCTGCGGCGGGGCTGGTGGAATTGGCGATGGGCCGCGTGCCGTGGTGCCGGTGCGGCTACATCAAGTTCAGCACCTCACCGATTGGTACACGTTCTCGCACGTCCTCCATGGGATCGGCTTTTACTTTCTCTTGTGGCTGGTCGCGAGGCGGCTGGATCCCAGTTGGCGGTTCGTGCTGGCCGTGCTGCTCGAGGCGACGTGGGAAGTGGCCGAGAACCGCCCCATCATTATTAATAGGTATCGCGCCGCGACGATCGCGCTCGACTATTTCGGCGACAGCATTGTCAATTCGATGGCTGACATTTTCGCGATGATCCTGGGGTTCTGGATTGCGCGGAAAGCGCCGGCGTGGGTCAGCGTGGCCGTCTTTCTCGGTGTCGAGATTGCGCTGGCGGCGGCCATCCGCGACAACCTGACGCTGAACATCATGATGTTGATCCACCCCTTAGAGGCGGTGAAGCGCTGGCAGCTCGGCCGATGACGATACGTGTCAGGGCCGCTCGGCCATCAGGCAGTGCTCGCACCTGATGGCGTGATGCACCTCGTCGAGGATGATGTTGGCCTTCATGTCGCGCAAGATCAGGTCCCGCCCGACGAAACGGTACTCCATCCCATCGGGGAGCGGCGGCAGCAGCAGCAATAGATTGGGTGGCACCGTGGAGACCGGCTTGTGTTTCGGATACGTCCCGTTCACGGTAAATCGGAATGCGCCAGGATTGTCGTCGAAGAGCGACGCGAGCGTTCCCTTGTCGGCTTCGGCGCGGAGCATCTTCTTGATCTGTTTCTGGATCGTCGGCGTGAAAATATCTCCCCGCCGAGCCGCTGCACGAGCCCGGCGAATTCTGTCTCCTAACGCATTCTCTGCTTCGTCGATCTCGCCCGGAATCGCCGTGACCCTCAGTGGTGGAAGACCGGGCTCAAGGCTGGTCCGCAAATCCGCATAGGCGTTCACCTGGCGAGCGAACGTGGCCAACGTCCCCGCGTCGAAATACGCCAGGATTTTAACCGTATAGTCCGGCGGTCTTTGGCCATAGATCGTCGACGCCATGGTGAGCGCGACGGCGACGGAAGCAGCGGCACGACTGAGTCGCATACCCAGAAGTTTACATCTTCGGCGCAGGACCGCCCAAGCATGGCCTGTGCCATTGTGAACAGATCCCTTGCTGCGGGGCCTATATCCTTCATGGCATGGGCAAGAGTGTACGTAGCTTCAACGCGCAGGCGTTTCTCGACTCGGCCGGACTCTCGAAAAAGATCGTTGAATACCAGCGGGATGAGAGCATCTTCTCGCAGGGTGACGCAGCGGAAAGTGTGATGTACATCCAAAAGGGCGGGGTCAAGCTCTCGGTGCTGTCCAAGACGGGCCGAGAGGCGGTGGTGGCGATGTTAGGCCCCGCCGACTTCTTTGGTGAAGGATGCCTGGCAGGGCAGGCGCTGCGCATCGGCAGCGCGAGCGCGATCACGCCAAGCACGGTGCTCGTGATTGCAAAAAACCAAATGACGAAGGTGTTGCACGAACAGCGTGCGCTTTCGGATCGTTTCATCGCGCACATGGTGTCGCGGAATGTCCGCATCGAACAGGACCTGATCGACCAGCTGTTCAATTCGAGCGAGAAGCGGCTGGCGCGCGCGCTGCTGCTGCTGGCGCGCTATGGCAAGCAAGACAAACCGAAGCAGGTCGTTCCGAAGATCTCCCAGGAGACGCTGTCCGAAATGGTCGGCACCACGCGATCGCGCGTGAACTTTTTCATGAACAAGTTCAAGCGGCTGGGCTTTATCGAGTACGACGGAAATCTCGACGCGGGCATTCAGATAAACAGCTCGCTGCTTAGTGTCGTCCTTCACGATTGAGGTATCGATGAAACCCATGTCCCTTGCAGGTATCGTGTTGATTGTGCTCGGCTTGGCCGCGCTCGTTTATCAAGGCGTGTCGTACTCGAGCCGCGAGACAGTCTTGGATCTCGGACCCATCCATGCGACGGCCGAGCGGCAGAAGACCATTCCGCTGCCACCCATCATGGGTATTGCCGCAGTCGCGGCCGGTGTGGCGTTGGTCGTCGTGGGCGCGCGCAAACGGACATAGGGCTCTCCATTGACGCGCATCCTAGCCGTGTCGGTCGCGCTGGTCGTCGCTTTGGGCGTCGGCTGGCTCTGGGGCTCGTTGGGCCGATGGGAGGCTGGGCGCACGGCTCAGGCGGTTGAGCTGCGAAGCGATTTGGTCGAGGCCCGCGGCTCGGCGCTTGCCGCGCGAGTCGCTATCTACAATGTCAATTTCGGCGATGCGAGCCGGCATCTGGAGGAAGCAAAAGTTCCCCTGCGGCGCGCGGCGGAGCGTCTGCGAAGCTCTGGACGAACCGAGGTTGCGACGCGGTTGGATCTCGCCTTAGCGAAGATCGACGAAGCGCAAGCTCTGGCCGGTCGGCTCGATCAAGGCGCGAACGCCCGAGCGGCCGAAGGGATCAAGACGATTGATGATGTGCTCGCGACGGTGGCCTCGCCGTGACACGTAAACGCGTGCTGCCTGCACGTGCCGGCGCCGCGATTCTTGTGACGCCCGATGCGGCGATTGCCCGCCTCGTCCCAAAATTTCTCGCCAAACGGCGGCTCGACGTCGCGATCATCATCGACATGCTGCGGCGCAAGGCCTATGTCGAACTGATCAGCCTGGCGCACAACCTGACGGGCACGGGCGGCAGCTACGGATGTGACGGGATTAGCGACATCGGACGAGCGCTCACAGAGGCGGCGCAGAAGCAGGATCATGCGGCCGTTCGCACCCAAGCGGGAGCGCTGGAGGACTATCTCCGTCGAGTACGGATCGCGCCTTAACGGTGGCCGCCTGATTCGACAAGTGTCCGCACGTCGGCAGGCAAAGTGCGGGGATCGAACGGTTTGGTTAAGACACCCAACGCTCCGAGCGCTTTCAGGCGCTCGATCTCGGCTCCAACGACTTTGCACGAGAGGAAGATCACCGGAAGCACCGCGGTCGCGGCGTCGGCGCGGAGCGCCGCGAGTGTGGCCGCGCCGTCCATCACCGGCATCATCATGTCGAGGAGGATCACGTCGGGGTGTTCCTCCCGGGCTTTGCGCACACCCATCGCGCCTCCGTCGGCTTCGACGACACTCATCCCGCCCACGCGCGTGAGACTCAAACCTGCAATCAAACGGATGTCCGCGTCGTCGTCGATGATCAGCACTTTCATGTTGGCAACGTTCCAATGCGAAACCAGAACGAGCTGCCGCGGCCTTCTTCACTCTCTACGCCGATTGTGCCGCCATGCTGCTCGACAATCGATTTACAAATCGCAAGTCCCAGGCCTGTGCCGCCTTTGTCGCGCGAATCGGACATCTCGACCTGCCGGAAACGCTCGAAGATCGCGCGAAGATGATCCTTCGGGACGCCTCGCCCTCGGTCGGTGACCCTGAACTCGGTCCAGCCCTCGCCCGGCCGGACGCTGATGGTCACGACGCCTCCATTCGGTGAGAACTTCACGGCGTTCGACAGCAGATTCACGAGGACCTGCACGATGCGATCGGCGTCGGCCCAGATCGTCGAAGAGACTTCGGGCGCTTCGACCGTGATGCCGTGCTCGTGCCCCAAGGTGGCCATCGACTCGACGGCGCGGCTCAGAATGGTGTCGACGGCCACCTGGTCGAACTGCAGTTCGATGATGCCGGTCTCTAACCGTTCTAAATCGAGGATCTCGTTGATGAGAACCGTCAGCCTGACGGCGTTCCGCTCGGCGACGGAAACGATGTCGAGAACTTCGCGCGACAGCTCGCCAAATGCGCCGGAGGCGAGCAGACCGAGCGATCCTCTCACCGAGGTGAGCGGCGTTCGCAGCTCGTGGCTCACTGTAGACAGAAACCCCTGCTTCAGCCTCTCGACTTCCTTCAGCTGCTTGACGGTCTCTTCCGCGACAGACTTCGCGCTTTGCAGCTCCATGTTTTTTTCATGAAGCAGCAGGTCGACGCGCTTGCGCTCGGTGATGTCGCGCGCGGCGGCGAACACGCCTTGAAGCGTGCGGTCTCGATCGTAGAAGGTCGTGGCGTTGTAGGACACGACGGTCGTCTTCCCGCCCCGCGCGTGCGCGGTCAACTCGTAGTTGACGACCTTCTTGTCTCTGAGCACCTGTTTAATGGCCGCTTCGGCACGCTCGGGATCGGTGAAGAAGTTTTTGAAGGCCGCGCCGATTAACTCGTCGCGCGTGCAGTCGGTAAGCGCTTCCATCTGCTTATTGACGTCGGTGATGATGCCGGACGGGTCGGTGGTCATCAACGCATCGATGTGCGATTCGATGAGCGACCGCGTGTAGAACTGCTGGTCGCGGAGGCGCCGGTCGGCCTTTTCCTTGTCGGCTTCAATCTGCTTGCGCGCCGTGTTGTCGGTGCCGATCAACAGATAGCCGATGAGACCGCCATGGGTGTCGTGTAGCGCCGTCACCGACACGACGGCTGGAAAGCGGCTGCCGTCTTTGCGAATGTAGGTGAGCTCGTAGATGTCTTCGATGCCGCGCGACGCCTTGAACGCGAGGGCTTCGAAACCGGGCGAAATCGTCGTGCCTAGCTCGAGGCTTAACGTCCTGGCGCGCGCGATCACTTCGAGCGGATCGGAGATGTCGGCAGGCGTGATCTTGTTCAACACGTCGGCAGCGGTGTATCCGAGCATGAGCTCGGCGCCGACATTGAACAGTTGAATGACGCCCAGTACGTCTGAGGCGAAGCACGAGCAGTACGCGCAGATGAGGATCGCGTTCTGTAACGCTCCTGCTATCAACAGCGCCTCATAGCGTCGGACGTCGGTCGCCGCGTCCTTCCCGCCGCCTGGGGCATCGAC
>JANMJM010000362.1:0-18882 GCA_031371345.1 Vicinamibacteria bacterium | reverse complement strand
ATAGCGACGACCGACAATCATCGGGCGGAGTGATTATACAGGCAGGTTCCAGCTCCCAGCTTCCAGCTTCCAGCTTTCAGCTTTCAGTGGAGTACAAAAGAAAGGGCGCTGGATTTTCACCCAGCGCCCCCGCCCACTTTCCAGTTTCTAGTTTCGACTTTCTAGTTCCCAGTATTGTGATTGCCCTCTGGGCTCGCGACGGGCCCCAGACCTTTGTAGGTGAACTTCTGGAGCCGCGCGCCCGTGTAGGTCTCGACCGTGTAGATGTTGCCCTTCGAGTCGAGCGACACGTTGTGCGTGGCGTAGAACTGTCCCGGATAGCGGCCGCCGTTGCCGATGTGATTCAGCACGCTCATCGGTTCGCGGAGCAGCTGCCACACACGGTGATTCGCGCCGTCAGCCACATACATGAGCCGCTGTTGCGGATCCTTCGAGAACGCGATATCGAAGGTGACGCCGTCGCCCAGGGTGTTCCGGGCAATCTGAGTTTCCTTGACGTAAGTGCCGTCTTTGCGGAAGACCTGAATACGGTCGTTGACGCGATCGCACACATAGATCAGTCCGTCGTTTGCCATCGATGCGCAGTGCACGGTATGCCAATTGGTCGCCAGCGGCTTGCTCGGATCGTAGGGCACGACCGGGTCGTCGGTCGGCGGCTTGCCGTAAGCCCCCCACATGCGCTTGAACGCACCGGTTGAAGCGTCGAACACGATGACGCGGCGGTTGCCGTAGCCGTCCGCCACATAAATTTCGTTTGCGGCATCGTCCACGGTCACCTCAGCGGGATTGCTCAGATTCGCCGTGTCCTTGTTGCCCTTACTCGCGCCGTTCTTGCCAATTTGCAGCAGGAACTTGCCGTCGCGCGAGAACTTCAGCACCGTGTTGCCGCCGTTGCCGGCGAACCACACGTTGTCCTTGCCGTCGACTGTGACGCCGTGCATTGAAGGCATCCATTCGTAGCCGGCACCGGGTCCGCCCCAGTGATGGACGAGATTACCTTCCGGATCAAACTCGAGAACGGGAGGCGCTTCCATGCAGCACAGACTCGAAATGGGCTTGGCACCGCTGGCGGCTTCTTCGCCGAGCGCGGCGTCGCGGCCTGCGGGGGGCGCAGCAGCTGCGGCGCGGCCACCGCGCGCGGGAGCCGGCGCGTACGCCATCTGGCTGCCGAACTTCGGATCGATCGTCGCCTTACCGCGATGGACGATCCATACGTGATCGCGCGAGTCGACCGAGAGGCCGACCGTCGAGCCGAGAATCCAGTTGTTCGGCAGCGGCTTCGGCCAGGCTGCGTCAACTTGATAAATGCCTGCCTGATTGCCGCCCTGCGCTTCGGCAACGGGCTGCATCATAAACTGCACCGCCGCCAACACGCCGATGACGGCGAGAATGGTGACGCCAACATAGAACTTCCGCGTCCGTTTCATAGGGCCTCCTGCCTCTCTTCTCACGGTCGGCGCAGTAGACCTGCGGCCGGCCACACTTATCCCGGATAAAGAATTGTGGGCATAATCTGACACAACGCGGGGAGCGAGGCAAGTAGGAAGTAGTTGGAAGTCTCAGTAATGCAAGACGGTGAGGGTGAAGTCGGCCGGGTTTTGCAGATTACCCACGTCGTAAATCGCGGTGCAATACTCTCCAGCTTGCTGGGGCGTGCCGGAAAGCGGGACATTCACCCGAGCGGCGTCGTTCGGGAGCGCCCTTGAACACGTCTCGGTCAGCGGATCCCAGCCACCAAGCAGCAGGCCCATCGTGAGCGTCGAAACCGGACCCAAGCTGGTGATGGCGACATCGAGTGATCCAGGGTTGGTCACCGCGAAATGGAAGGCTTTCGTTTCCCCCGGACGGATCGTGCCCGAGTACGTTTCTGTCTTCTGCTCGTAGGTGACTGGTGTAGACGTCGTCGGCGTCGTGGTGCTGCTGCCGCAACCCCACGCGCCTAACGCGACGGTAAGGGCGGCAAAACCGCCAACGCGTAATCCACTCATGTACAGTGTCCTCCTGAGAGGCCGAACATCAGCCCAAAATCGGGATGGAGCAAGATGAATACCAGCGACGTGTGACAAATGTCACACGCCTTCTCACGGGCGATCATAGCAAAGTCCCAGAAAGAATGAGGCTTGCCACCGTGAAGTAAATCACCAGCCCCGTGACGTCCACTAGAGTGGCCACAAATGGTGCAGACGAGGTCGCCGGATCAAACCCCAGCCGGCGCAGCACAAACGGCAGCAACGATCCCATCAGCGTGCCCCACAAGACCACGCCGATGAGCGCGACCGCGACGGTAATCGCGACGAGCAGCCAGTGGGGACCATAGACATCCGAGAAGGTAGACCACAGAGAGATGCGCATGAAGCCAAGCGATCCGAGAATGGTGCCCAGCGCCAGGCCCGCAATGATCTCGCGTCGGGCGACACGCCACCAATCCTTCAATCCGACTTCGCCAAGCGCCAGCGCGCGGATGACGAGCGTCGATGCCTGCGATCCCGAGTTGCCGCCGCTCGAAATAATGAGCGGCACGAACATCGCGAGCACAACGGCGCGCGAGATTTCCGCTTCGAAGAACGTCATCGCCGTAGCGGTGAGCATTTCTCCGATGAACAGAATCGTCAGCCACCCCGCTCGCTTCTGCACCATGCCGAGCATCCCGATCTTCATGTACGGCTCGTCGAGCGCTTCCGATCCGCCGATGCGCTGAATTTCTGCCGTGGCGGCGGCTTCGGCGATGTCGAGCACGTCGTCGATGGTGACGATGCCGATTAACATGCCGGCCGAGTCGGTCACGGGCAACGCCGTGCGGTCGTGCTGACGGAACAGTTGCACGGCGGTCTGTCCATCGTCGGTCGCTTTGAGCGCGACGAATCGACGGTCCATCAGATCCGAAATCTTCGCGTCGAGCGACGTCAGCAACAGCTCGCGGATGCCTATGTCGTCGACGAGCATCCCCTGCTGATCGACGACGTAAATCACGTTGAGTGTTTCCGATTGCTGACCATGCGCGCGGATGTAGTCGAGCGCCTCGCGAATGGTCCACTGCTCGCGGACCGCCACATAGTGCGGCGTCATCAAGCGGCCAACTGATTCCTCCGGATATCCCAGCAGCGTCAGCGCCACCGACCGTTCCGCGGGCGTCAGCAAGGACAGCAACTGACGCGTCGCGGCTGCGGGCAGCTCTTCGAGAAACGCCGTGCGGTCGTCGGGCGCCATGTTGTTCAGCAGCGCCGCCACGTCTTCTTGCGCCATCGCCTTCAGCAGCGATTCCTGCTGCTCTGGCTCCAGATACTCGAAGACCGCCGCCGCATCCTTTCGCGGCAGCAGACGGAAGACCACGACCTGGTCTTCGAGGCTGAGATCGGTGAGCACGGCTGCGAGGTCGCTCGGGGGACGGTTCCGCGTCATGTCGCGCAGACGCGAAAAGTCCCGCTCGCGAACGGCGGCGGCCAGCTCGTCGGCCGGCCGTGCCGTTTGTCGAATTGCCTCGAGCGCGCCCTCACGTTGAGGACCGGTGAGTTGTTGTTCCATTTGTGTCAGTGCCGCCCGAACGACGTCGTGATGATGCACGTGTGGCCCGATGGCTTTGGATGCATCCAGCCACACGCGGTGAATCAGCTCGAGATCTTTGGGCGTGAGTGAAGGCGGGTGCGCGCCGATGTGATACACATCCGCGCGGCCGCTGTTGTGATAAATGACGAGACGGACGTTCTGATTTCCCGGCTTATCGACGCGCTCCCAGGCCTCGCCGAGCAGGCGCCCCTGCTCATCGGCTGAAAGAGACGACGATTCGCCGACGTAGATCTCCGAGGATTGCAGGCGCAGAATCGTGGCAACCGCCGCGTCGAAGACGTTGTGCGCTGGCACGATCAACAACCGCACCGGGCGCCGGTACCGCTCGGCAACCGCCACGACATCAGACAGCAACTGCCGCTCTGCAGGCGTCGGCTCGGAACTGGACGCCGGATCGTCCTGCACATCGGTGCCCAGCACGCGCGCCGTCATGACGACAATGTCGCGATCGCCGGCGGCTTGAAACGCAGCGGCCACGTGCGCGAACGCGCCGCGATTGCGCACCGCGACGAGCACATTGCCCGGCCGAGCCTGCACCTGGCCGAGCGACAGGTCGGAGGCCGGGAGCAGCTCGAACGCGTCGGGCGCCTCGTCGAGATTTTGTGCCCGCGCGCGCCGGCCCGCAGCGACGAGCACCAGCGCGAGCACGCCCGCCAGCGCCGTTGAGGCCAGCGCGGGTCCGTCGTGCGCCATCAGCATTGACGTGACGGCTGCGGCCGCCGCCAGTCCGGCGACGGCAAGGCCGAGTGGCAGCTCGTGGCTGCCGACCGAGACGTTCCACCCCGTTTTGTATGGCGGGCTTACACGCTGCGTGCGGCGCAGCTGCAGAAGCACGACGCTTTTCATCAGAAGCCGTACTCCGATGACAAATCCATACGCCCGACCCAGCCACGTCACCTGACCGGCGCTCGCGAAGATAATCAACACGACAAACGCCGCGGCGATGTCGACTGATCGCGCCATCGGCGACAAACGTCGCAGCAGCTTGTCGGCATCGAGCAGCGCGGCGTTGGCCGCGGGCACCAACACAAGACAGGCTGCCGCGATCACCAGCACGCTCATGACGCCTCGCGCCCATCCGGCTCCGGCAAGATGACGCACGAGTCCAAGCAGCGGCGCGTTCACCCAGATGGGCTGTTCGTGTGCCGGCAAAAGCGCCACGAAAAGAAAGGCCGGAAGCGCGATGCCGATGAAGCTGAAGGCAATCACCAGCGAGGACGTGCGTCGTAGCGATTGGATGCGCGGGGGCGCGAATTGATGAGCGACGCGCGCCAAGGCGCTGCCTGTTCCAAACGCCGGCAGCGCGACGGCCATCGCGAACAGATATGACAGCCACACCGACGGACTCGATGTAGGCGGCGCCGGCAGAGGAATCGATCCCACCCCGACACGGGCGACCGTCACGAGCGCCCACATCGCTGCCGCGGTCACGATGCTGATGCCGAGCCATACACCCTTCGACACGAGGTCCGGCTTCAGGTCCAGTCCGCTGCGCGCGCGAATCCAGAGCAGCCCAACGACGCCCATCGCGATCTGCGTCGCGACATCTTCGACGTTGGCGATATATCGACCAACGACCGAGGCCGCCAGAGCGGCGAGCAGGAACCGCTCGAGCAGCACGACCGTCGAGACGGCTTTTCCCGCGCGCAGGCCGAAGGCCGCCTCGGTTCGTCCCGCAAGGCCGCCTGGCATGAAGAGCGCCCAGCTTTCGATATCAACTTGTCGGGCGAATATGCCGAGCACGCAGGCCGCAAGCACGAACCACGGCGCCGCGGGACCGGCCGTGGCGAGCACGACGCCCACCACGAAGAAGGTCGCGCAGCCGAGTTCGGCCAGCGCAAAGGCGGCCGCTTTCCACACCGAGACAAACGGCAGCAGTCCCATCGACGATAGGAACACGCGCGCCCGCTGATTCGGCTGAAAAGGAAAAGGCATCTATCGCTTCCGTGAACGGTCGAAGGCAAACAGCGCTTCGTCGGGGCTCGGCGACTTCAGATATCGCTTCAGGAGAAATTTCGCCGCCAGAAAAGACGCCGTCATGCCATTACCGCCGTATCCCAGCGCGAACAAATGCTTCGGATACCGCCTGTGCGTGCCGATGTAAGGCAGGCCATCGGGCGTTTCCGCGAACACGCCCGTCCACCCGTACTCGGGATGCTCGAGCGCAAAGTCGGGATAGACGCCGGCCAGGTACGTGCGCAGCCGCGCGGCGCCCTCTTTCGTACGCGTCTTCGCGCCTCGGCTCGAATGGTGCGGCGTGTCCTCGCCGCCCACGAGCAGCCTGTTATCGTTGGTCCACCGCAAATAGTGATACGGCCTGTCGGTGTCCCACAACATCGCGCGCTTGCCCAGCACCTTCCGCCGAAGGCGATCGGGAAGCCGGCGCGTCGCAATGACGTAGGTGTCCATTAATCGAAACCGACCGAGCAGCGGTTTGAATTCGCGGGTTGCGTAGCCAGTCGCAATCAATACCTGCTTCGCTAGGATAGCGCCGGCAGGTGTCTTTACCGTGACGGATGGTGTCGAGGTGATGATGCGACGCACAGGCGAGCGTTCGAATATTTTGGCGCCTCGATCCTGCGCCCCGCCAAGGAACGCGGCGCACGTCTTCACCGGATCGACCTCTGCGTTGCCTTGCGTGATGATGGCGCCCTGCGCTCGGATTCCAGTACGCGCGTGCAGGCTCGCCGCCGACAACCACCGGCCCGGCAATCCCGCGCGCTTTCGATCGCGAAACTCTTTTTGAAGATGCGCGACCTTCTCCGGGTCCAGGGTGAAGTACACCGAATCGCGTTTGACGAATTCGCAGTCACCTGCCAAGGTGCGGATGGTGTGCGCGAGATCGCGCGTGCCGGCCGTCAGCACTTTCCAGGCTCGCCGCGCCGTCGCAGACCCGCGCCGTGCCGCGAGATCGCAAAAGTCTCTATCGGGTTCCTGCATCAACAACGCGGTGCTCGCTGCCGTGCTGCCCTGCCCGCACGTCTTTGCCTCGACCACCGCCACGCGAATGCCGGCATCGCTGAACAGATATGCCGCGATGGCGCCCGTGATGCCGCCGCCGACGATGACGACATCCACTTCGAGCGTGCCTCGAAGCGCGGGAAAACGGCGTTGACGGCGGGAAGACGGGCGATCAAGCCAGAGGGGAATGCCGTGACGCAGACGCACCGGAGGATCTTACGCTGAGAGGGGCACGGGAGAAGGGGCGAGGGGCAAGGGGTAAGGGAAGAGAGAAAGACTTTTGCTCTCTCCCCCCTTCCTTATCGTGAGCGAGCGGCGCTATCGAGCGTTACCGCGATAGATCACGCGCCAAATCTTCCCCTTCACGCTCTCGGTGATGTAGAGCGAACCGTCCGGACCCTGAGCGGTTCCGTTCGGCCTCGCAAGGGCCTTGGCGGGATCTGAGAGTGGTTCGGCGCCTTTGAACCCGTCGGCGAACACCTCGGCCTCGCCCGTCGCTTTTCCGTTAGCGAACGGCTGATACAGGATCTGGTAGCCGGCCTGCGGCAACGGCGCGCGGTTCCACGAACCGTGCGACGTCATGAATAAGCCGCTGCGGTACTTCGCGGGGAACTGCGTGCCGGTATAGGACATCAGTCCCACGGGAGCGTAGTGCGCCCCAAATGTCGCCGCTGGCGCCTTGAACTGCGCGCACCGGGCGATGGACTTGCCGTCGCCGCCGTACTCCGGCGCAAGAATCATCTTCCCCGCCTGCTTGTCGAAGAAGCAGTACGGCCAGCCGAACTGATCACCTTGATTGATTTCGAGCAGCGGCTCGAGCGGGCGCAACGCGTTGTCTTCCGCGGTGAACATCTTCGGATAGAGCGTGTCGAGCGAATCGCGGCTGTTCATCGCGGCGTAGAGCTTGCCGTTGTGCCACGCGAGGGCAACCGGCTGTCGCAAGCCCGTGGCGTACCTCGCCTGCGCAGAATAGGTTTGATTGGGCACGTCGGCTTTGAACCGCCAGATGCCGCCGCCATCGACGAGCTGCGGACAAGGATCCTGTCCTTTGCCGCCCGGCTGGCGGTCCGGAATGGCGCACGCGTTGGATGGCAGGCCGATGTTCACGTAGACATTCCCCTGATCGTCGAACGCAATGTCCTTTTCGTTGTGGCCGCCTGTACCGCGCATGCCGCTCACGATCACTTCGGCGGGACCTGCCGGCTTCAACTCCCCCGCGTTCAGCTTGAAGCGCTCGATCGACGTGGGTGTGGCGTAATAGAGGTACCCGTTGCGGTACACAAGACCATGCGAACCGGTCCCGAAGCGCTCCGAGAGATCGCCCGGGTCGTCGAACTTGCCGTTGCCGTTGGTGTCGCGGAGTCCAAGAATGGCGCCGGGCGTCTGCCCCGTGGCCCGCACCGAGACAAAGACATCGCCGTTCGGCATCACTAATAAATGTCGGGCGTTGACGCCGACACCCTGATGAACGACGAGCGCGCAGAATCCAGCGGGAACCGTCAGGCCACCGTTATTGGGATCGCACGACGGCAGGCCGCGCTGACCGCTGAGCGTCACCGTGCCGAGAGCAGCGGAACAGGTCAGTATCAAAACAAGAAACACACGCTTCATAGCGGTCCTCTTCACTTTCAAAAACAATGGCGTTGCGTAAGTGAAATTGTACCTCAAGGTTTGACGTACTTCATCAGCGACCGTTGACCCACCTGCGCGCCGTAAATATTCCCGCGCGCATCGACGGCGACGCCTTCCGGCCCGCTCGTGCCTGCCAGGGGTGGCTCGTCGGCGTTCGGATTCGAGTCCGGGATGAACGCCGTCACCTTGCCATCCTGAAGGCTGCCGATGCGAATGCCTCGCTTCCACTCGCCATGCGAGCGCGATTTGTTCGACTCTGAGTCGGCGACGTACACGATGTCGTTTTTGTCGATGAACAATCCGCTCGGGCGGCTGAACTGCCGCATCTCGGCGATGAAGTTCCCGTCTTGATCGAAGATCTGCAGCCGATTGTTGTTGCGATCGGCGAGCACGATGCGCCCGCGCGAATCCATCGCAATGGCGTGCGGGATGTCCATCTCACCGGGCCCAGAGCCCAGCTTGCCCCACGTCTTGATGAACTTGCCGTTCTGATCGAACTTGACGATGCGTGCGTTGCTTTGGCCGCCGTGTCCGTCGGCCACGAAGATGTCGCCGTTGGGGGCGGTCACCACATCGGACGGCATATTGAAGTGCGTGTCATCGGCGCCCGCCACGCCCGCGGTGCCGAGCGTCAGCAGCACTCTGCCCTCCGGGCTGAACTTGATCACCTGATGCCCGAGCGGCTTCGCCGGTACCGGAGTCGTCGTCGCCGCGGCGCCGGTGCGTCCTGCGCGGCCGCCACGGGCCGGATCCATGTTGCCCTGGCCATCGACGATCCACACGTTGCCCTGACGATCGACGTGAATGCCATGCGGGAACACGAACATGCCGCTGCCAAAACTCCGCACGGGCTTACCGGACGAATCGAACTTGATGACGACGGGAAGACTCGAACCGTTACAAGAATTGGCGCCGCATCGCTCCGCCACCCAGATGGACGTGCCATCGCGATCGATGTCGACCGAGCTCAGCGAGCCCCACGTGCGTCCCTCGGGAAGCTGAAAGTAGTTCTCGACTGTTTGATAGGGATTCGGCGCGTCGTTGTTTGGGGGGCTGGGCGGCACTGCCGCGGCGGGCGATTGAGCGCGCGCCGTCCAACCCGAAGCCACGCCGGCAAGGACCAGTACGACAGACGCAAATCGTGCTCGACTCGACAACACCATAGAGCCTCCAGTTTCAGAACTCGGTTTGAATTTTTACGAACACGCTTCGCCCTTCCTGGGGCATCGCGTAGGGTTCTTCGTAGCGCACGTTGAAGATGTTCGCAACGCCCGTCACCATTGACAACTGCCGGCGCGCCAGCCGTTTCGAAATCGAGGCATCCACCAGCGCGTAGTCGGCAGCGTTTCTTTTCAGAAGCGGACGCGTTCGCGAGTAGTAAACACGATGCGCCAGGCCGGCGACCGCGCCGCGCACGGCCCAATCGTGTGGCAGAAGCCAGCTTGTCTCGAGATTCATTTGATGGCGAGGCTGGTACTGAAGCTCTTGACGCTCGCTCAACGGTGAGCGATCGACGGCGTGCAGGAATCCGTACGACGCACGTACTTCGGCATGCCGGAATGGGTGGCCGGTCATCGTCGTCTCGAGACCTGCAAGACGGTAGCGATCGCGATTCACGTACTGCCGTCCCTCGTCGTCGCGCTCGATGAAGTCGCGAGTGTGCATCCAGAACGCGCGCATCCCGAGCGTGGACGAGTTCGCGACACGGCGCTCCACGCCGGCTTCAACGCCGGCCGAACGCTCGGGCACCAGCTGAGCATTCCCCGATCCTGTCTCGTAGAAATGTCGAATGGACGGAAACCGGATTTTCTGAAAGGCCGCGACGCGCAATGTGGCCGACGGGTTGACGCGGTGGACGACGCCCACGAGGCCACTGACGCCGCTTTGGCGCCCGGCGCCAGGACGCGTCTGCCAGTTGCGTGCTGCGCCCATCACAACGCCGGTGTCGGTCGTGACATGCGATTCCCACTCGACGGCTGTCGAGAACGTCCGCAACGCGTGATCGTCGTCGAACGGCCGAAGCCCAAATCGCGAGCCACCGCCTTCACCGCTGGCGCCTCCTCTTCCCCCGCCCTGTCCGCTTCCGGTGCCCGCCACATCGATGTCGCGAATCGTGCCCGAGGCATGGAACCGTTCACGCCGCGCGTTGAACGCGACTTTCGCGCGGCCGAAGTGCGCCGAATCGAAGCGCCCGTGAAGGGCGCCGCCCGAGACCGATGATCGTTCGCGGCTGCGAAACGTGCCGGGCACCGAATCGTTGGCAAGCGAATCGTAGGTCGCCGAGTCGTAGCGCGCGCGGCTTTGATCGTCTGCGTTGACAAACGCCCAGCCCCTCGCGCTGAATGGGCGCGAAGACGCATAGGAAAACGACGATTGGGCGGTGCGAGTCGAATAGCGATCCACGCGCTCGTACCGCACGCGCTGAGCGAAGGGATCGGCTGGATTGTCGATGGTGCCCGGCGGAATGCCAAACGATCCGGTCGAGGTGGTCAACAACGCCGACACGCGCGTGCTGTTCGACAATCCGACGTTTATCTTTCCCAGCGCCGTCTGCCGAGACTCGTCGCTGTTGGCCCTGAGCGTGCCATCCGGCAGGCGAAATCCATCGCGTGCGAATGAACTTGCCGTGAGAAGGGCCGCCGCCCGATTGCGCGCGCCCGTCACACGTGCGCGGGCATTGCGCTGGTTTCCTGTTCTCCATTCGAGATCGGCCGCCCCTCCGAACCCTTGAGCCGGCCGATTGGTCACGACTTCAATCACGCCGCCCATCGCCCCATCACCGTACAGGATTGAACTCGCGCCGAAGCTGGCGTTGATGTCCTGAATCGATTCCGTGGGAATGAGCCCCGCATCGAACTGTCCGTCGTTGGTCGAATTGAGTGGAACGCCGTCGAGCAGGAGCAGCACGTGCCGCGACCGCAAACCGCGGAAGTCGACGAGCCATCGCCCGTCTCCGCCCGAACGGACCCGAATGCCAGGGAGGAACGTGAGCGCCTCGTTGAGCGTTCTCGCGTTCCGGCGATCGATGCCCGGCCCATCGACCTGGTCGTGCGTGCCGGTCTGCACGACGACGTCTTCGCGCTCGGTCACGGTAACGGAAAAATTTGCCGTCGGCAGCGGCGAGACTTGCGCGGCAGCGGCGAACGGAATGGCGCAGCTGCACACAACGAACACGTACGTCTTCATCGAGCCGCCTCGGCGGGGGATCGATTCGCCGGAAGAAGACGGCATACATCGCGTCAGCATGACCGGCCCGCTCTTACGCGTTCGAGAGGTGCTGCCTCAGGAAGACGTCGAGCGCATGCTCGTCGGCGTCCGTAAACGACACACCGGCACGGTAGCGAAGACCTTTTTCTCCCGGTTCGAGTTTCGCCCACATGATCTTTCCCTTGCAGGGCAGCACCTTTTTGGCGGCCAGCGGTAACGTGAGCTTCACGACCCGGTTCGGCTTCAACGCGATGGTGGCGAGAATTTGCGCTCCCGACAGCGACAGATCGATGAGCCACGCGGGACTGCCGTCAATCTGAATCTCGATGTTTGGCATCGGGTTTCGGAGGTTGGCGCGGGTCGGGCTGAGCGCGCCGCCTGGCGCCGCCGCCGGTGCCACTGGCGCAGGTAGTGTTGTGGCGGTCGCGTCCGGCGACTTCGTGGCGGCCGCCGCCGCCGCTGCGGGCTTCGATGCATGCGGCTTGGCCGCACGTTGCGCATCCAGCTCTTGTTGGACGGCCTCGAGTCGCATTTCCACTTCTCGTTGCTTGAGCTCGAGCGCGCGATTGTGCCGCTCGGCAGCGTCGTGCAGCTCTGCGTAGCGCTTCTTCGCGCCCGCCTCGGCTGCGGCGGCGGCGGCTGTCGTGGTTTCGAGTTTCTCGGCGAGCGTTTGACGATCGGCCATTGCCGCATGCGCGCGCGCCTCGGCATCCTTGAGCGCCTGCTCGAGCGCCTCTTGCGCACCTGAGACCGTTTTCGATCGCACCTGCGTGTCGCGCTGCGCCGCGGCCAGTTCCTTGTCCAGGGCCGCCACCCGTTCGCGCGTTTTTGCCAGCTCCTGGCGATCGGCGTCGTGCGCGGCCCGCACCTGCCCAAGCGCCTGCAATTGCGCGGCGGCCTGCGTGTGCTCCTGCCCAACCGCCTGCACCTGCGCCTTTGCCTGCGCGAGCTCCTGACGGAGTGCGGCGGCCGCCGATTGCTCCGCCTTCAACGCCTGCTGCGCGGATTCGAGTTGCGGACGGAGTGCCGCAGTGGCCGTTCGCTCCTGCTCCAGCGCCTGCAACGTCACGCGCGCCTGGGCCAGCTCGCGCCGCACCGATTCGGCAGCGGCTTGCTCGGCTTTGAGCGCCTGCAGTGTGGACTCGAGTTGCGGGCGCAGTCCCGCAGCGGCGTTTCGCTCCTGCTCCAGGGTCTGCAAGGTGACGCGCGCTTGCGCCAGCTCTCGGCGAACGGCCTCGCCAGCCGACTGTTCCGCTTTGAGGCCGTGCTGCGCCGACTCGAGATCGCGCTGCAGGGAGGCAGTGGCCGTCTGCTCCATTTCTAATGCCTGGCGCACCGAGGCCAGTTCCTGCTGCACTTTCTTCGCGGCCTCGCGCTCCCGTTCGAACGCCTGCACAGCCGTCCGCACCTGGTCCAACTCGCGCCGAAGCGCAGCTCCGGCTTTCTGCTCGGCTTCGAGTGTGGCGTGGCTTTCCGCGCGAACGGCACCGAGCGACGTCTGGGCCTCCCGTTGTGCCGCAAGAAACGCCCGCCTCGCCGTCGCGTCGGCCTCTTCAGTGGCGAGACGCGCAAGATCAAGGATGATCTGCTCGAGCGATCCGTGTTGGCTGGGATCCTCGATGGCAGATTCCAGCGCTGCCAGCCGCGTCTCGAGGAGAAGGCGCAGCGCCTCCACTTCTTTCGGCATGGCCAGCGCCGTGTCTGGGCCAGAGGGGTTGGATCGCGAGGTCATGAATATTGAATCTGATAATCTAGTCGCACGCTCGTAGGCATGTCGAACGAACCCTCAACCCCTTCGGATCGCGAGCACGTGCTCGCCGCTGCCGTCGCCACCGCCGGCTGGATACGGGCGCGTCGCGCCAGCTGGACGGCCGGGCCCGCGAAAGAACCGGTCAAGCCGCCGCAAGCAGCGGCGCTGCCCGCACAATCCTATATCGAAGCGGTCGTACCGGCTCCTGTGCCAGTCCCGCCAGCTCCCGTGCCGGTCGCGCCGGAGCCTGTGTGGGCTCCGCCGCCGGAGCCCGAGTGGGTCCCACCGCCGGTATGGGTCCCGCCGGATCGTGTATCGGCGCGTTACGCCACGCCCGCACCCGAGGTGGTGTCAGAGCTACCGGAACTGCCCGAACTTGATGACGAGCCGGAGCCGGAAGCCGAGCCCGAGCCGGTCGCCCGGCCCGATCCGCAGTTGAAAGTCAGCCGTCACTCCGACCAGCCGTCAATGGCGGCGCGGGCCGCCGGTAGCGCTGCCGACGTGGGCGCCTCGATTATGCGCGCGCTGCCGCGCGTGGCGGCGCTCGCGATCATTATCGGACTCGTCGCCGCCGGCGTGAACTACTGGCCACGCATGCACGCTGCGATGACAAACGGTGTGGCCGTGCTCGAGTCAGTACCACCGGGCTCCGAAGCGTTCGTCGACGGCAATCTCGTCGGCACCACGCCGCTCACCGTCGAGCTCCCCGCTGGCGCGCATCAGGTCGAATTCCGAAATGGCACTTCGTCGCGCACCGCGCAAGTCGTCGTCACCGCGCGCGGGCGCGTCGTCGAGCAAATCGATTGGCTCGAGAAGCCGACCGGCGGTCTGCTGGTGAACTCCGAACCAAAGGGCGCCCGCGTCCTGGTGGATGGCGTCGTACGGGGCAAATCGCCGCTCACACTCGACGGCCTCAAACCCGGCGTCCACACGGTCACGCTCGAAAGCGCCGAGGGCACGATCAAGAGGACGGTGACGATCGAAGTGGGCAAGATGGCGCAACTGAACGAATCGATCTACTCCGGCTGGGTCGCCGTATTCTCGCCGATTGAGTTGACCATCAGCGAAGGCGGCCGGCCCGTCACTCCTGATGAGCGTGGTCGGTTCATGCTGTCGCCCGGCGCCCACAAGCTACGATTGCAAAACCGCTCGCTCGGCTACGACGAAGTGCGGTCGGTAGAAATTCAGCCCGCCGGAACGACCGCGCTCAATATCACACCGCAGACGACTATCAACGTGACCTCGACCGAGCCGGCCGAGGTGTCGATCGACGGCACGGCCGCCGGCGAGACGCCACTCACGGGCCACCGCATTCCCCTCGGCTCGCACACGGTTGTCATAAAGACGCTCGCAGGCAGCGAACGGCGGATCGACGTCACCGCCACCGGAAAGCCCGTGCAGCTCGAGGTCGACTTCTCGAAGCCGTAACCTTATCGGTGGCGGCCGGCACGGCTCGAGCGCACCAACGCTTTCAGCCCGAGCGATCCGAGCGCGCCGCCTTTGAGAAATTGCATCGCCATGCGATCGGTTAGCGCGATGACGCCGCGGAGCCGTTCCAGCCGGCTTCGCACGTCGACGCCGTCGCCGCGGTCCCCTTCCAGCATCTCGAGCCACCTGTCGAGCTGCGTCAACAGCGGATCCCACTCCCGCTGCTTCCGCACCTGAATGATGCTCCGGATCACCTGCTCGAGATCGGTGACGGGACGATACAGCTGGCGCCTGGACCCGGCCTGACGCTCGACGGTGACGACGCCCCACTCCTCGAGCTCGGTGCACGCCATACTGACCGCGCCACGGCTCATGGTGAGCCCGTCGGCGATCTCTTCGGCCTCTTGCGGATCGGCCTGCGTCAGCAGCCACCCGTGCACGCGGGCGGCCGACGGCGAGACGCCCCACAGCGGGCCCAAGCGGTCCCAGAGCATCACCAACTCGTCGCGCACGCGGTTGAGTGCGGCCATATCCCGAGGCTAGCACGACATTTTAATCATTTCAATAATTATTGAAACTAAACATTGCGCGCGGGTATTCAGCGCGAAGCCGCAGCCTCGTACGTGGCGTGCGTCAACTCGGCCATGCGCCGATCGCTGAACAGGGCCGCCCGCGCAAGCCCTTTGTCGCTCAGTTGCCGCCGGAGATTTTCCGACGACACCACCTCCAGCATCGCCCTGGCGAGGGCGTCAACGTCGTAGGGGTCAACCAGGATTCCGGCATCTCCCACCACTTCGGGAAGCGACGTCGCGTTCGAGGAGATCACGGGAGTGCCGCACGCCATGGCCTCGAGCGGCGGGAGCCCGAACCCTTCGGCCAATGACGGGAACACGAACACGTCGGCCGCGGCATAGAACGCGGGAAGATCCTCCATGGACACCTCGCCGGCCATGATGACGCGGCCCGAGAGTCCGAGGGAGTCGATCGCCGAGAACGTGTCCTCAGAGGTCCAGGTGGGCTTGCCCACCAGAACAAGGTGATGCGGCACGTGACCCTCGCGAACCAACGAAGCGAACGCCGCGAGCAGCCGCGGCAGGTTCTTCCGAGCTTGTATCTTCCCGACGTAGAGAATGAACCGATCGGGAAGCTTGTGTTTCACGCGAATTCGCTCGATGACCGCCGGGTCCCGAACCGGCCGGTATCGCGAGCTGAAGCCGTGATAGGTCACCACGATCTTGCGATCGTCGAGGCCGTACATCTCCACGAGACATTTCTTCGTGAATTCCGACACCGTCAGGATGCGCCGGGCACGGCGGCAGCTCCGGGGCACGAGCCTGCTGAGTCGAAGTCGAATGGCCGCGGGAAACACCTCCGGGTTGGTCTCCCAGGTGAGATCGTTCACGGTGAGAACGAAAGGCACGGGGCAGACCGCCGGCGCCAGGGTCTGCGCGTGAAGAAGATCGACCGGCCGGCGATACAGTTCGAGCGGCAGACTCACCGGGATCTCAATCCAGCGTGACGAGGGCCAGAGTCGCCTTGGGAGAAATCCGGACGGCAGCTGGGACCGGGCGATGGCGGCGCGATCGTTGAAATACACGGTGTAGCGGGTCGCGGGTGCGACCGCGCCGAGGTGCTCGAATAGCGCCGTCCAATAGGTCGCAATCCCTCCCAGCGGATCGCTATCCAGCCAGAGCGGATGCAGGCCGATTAGCAAAGAAGGGCCTTAATCGAAAGAGGCGGCGACGCGCGGACCGGATGCTCGCGCCGCGGCCGGTGGTTGGAGCCGCGCCGGCAACACGTACGGACGCGGAGAAAGACTGAGACGCACGACGTCGCCGTAGGACCGCAGCTTGGCCCGCGCCACCTCGCGCAACTCGGGCTTCATTACGTAGAGGCCGGCATAGAGCGCCGCCCTCGCCACGGTTCCGGCGATCATGATGGGCCGCAGCAGGAATGTGGCAAACGCGCCGTAGTGCTTACGAAAGAAATAGAAGCGGTTCACGTGATAGCGGACGAGATTCAGTCGCTTGGTCGCCTTCATCTTGTTGTTGATGCTGTGCTCACCGCCGACGTGAATGATCTCGACATCGGGAACGAAGACTACCTTGAAACCCGCCTTGTGCATGCGAAAGCACCAGTCGGGCTCGCACACGTAGGTGTAGTAGTGCTCGTCCAGGCCTCCGACCACTTGAAGCGCCTCTCGACGCACCAGCATGAAGGAGCCGTTGAGCCACTCGACCTCACGCACCGAAGAAAGATCCTTGTACAGGCGATCGGGCCAGAAACTGTCGGCGCGAAATGCGTTGACCAACTCGGAGCGAAGACTCGGCACCAGGCCGAAGGTCCGTTGAAAGCCCCCGTCCGCGTTCAGGGTCTTGCAGCCGGCGATGCCGACATCGCGATGTTGGTCCATGAACGCGACGATCCGCGGAAGCGTCCCTTTCGGCACGATGGTGTCGTCGTCGAGTACGAGCACGTAGCGACTGTCACCCTTCTCATTCAACACGAGATTGTAAGTGCCGCAATACCCGAGAGGGCCAGCGCGCCGAATAAGTCTCACTTGCGGAAAGTCGCGCTCGATGCATTGATACGAGTCGACGCCCGCTGGTGCGTTATAGACCACGGTGACGGTAAGCCGAAATCCCGGTTCATCTTCGGCGTAGATCGAGCGCAGACAGCCTGCGAGCAGACGGTAGTCGCCCAGATTCCCGATGGCGATGTTCAGATCATCCATTTATCTGTCCCACTACGGGATCACCGCCGAGCGCTGACCGAGGATGTAGGTGAAGTTGGCGTTGGTCGCCACCGGCAGCAGATCGCGGATGTATTGCTGCACGAAGATGTTCGCCTTGGCGATGAACGTCCTCGGCACGAACACGACGTCGAAAGGCTGAAGCTCGACGTCCGGTGCGCCCTTGGCCATCACCGCGTCGAGGTTGAGGCGACGGATCTGAGGACCGCCGTCCCCCTTCCTCAACAGAATCACGCTCGATCGCTTCGCGGTCGAGCGGAACCCGCCGGCCTCCATCACCGCTCCGAGAGTCGAAAGCTCTCCGGTTAATTGCAGCATGCCCGGCTGATTCACCTCGCCGCCGACGTAGACGCGCAGACTCGAAAACCCGCGGACGATGACCGTGACGCGCGGGTTCATATAGTAGGTCGCATAGCCTTTCGTGAGGATCTGGTCCAACTCGGTGGGTGCCAATCCAGCGGCCTGGACGTCGTCGAGAAGCATGAGCGAGATTTTTCCGTCGGGCCGGATCCGTACTCGGTCGGCAAGCTCGGGAATCTCAAAAACCTTGATCTCGATCTCGTCGCCTATCTGAAGCTTGTAGGAACCTTCGGCGGCCGGCGTCGTTTGCGTGGCCGGTGCGATCTGACCCGCATATGCCGGCGCCCAGGCAAGGATGACGAGAGCCAGTACGCGCGACAGAGGCTGACAAAAATTTTTCACATCAATCTCCGATTGGGCTTCAACGTGGGCACATCGGGGCGATCGCCGAGCGCCCACACGACGCCGCATAAAAACCAGAGCAGCGCGTAGATGGCGTGCTCGAAGATCGGGTCCGCCAGAAACTGCACAGACAACGCGACCCCGCCAATCAGCAAGCCGCCGCCCGCAACCCTCTTCAGGGTTTCAGATGAGCGCGTCAATCGAGCCGCCCGTCGAAAAACGACGAAGAAGAAGCCCGCATACAAAGCGAATCCGACGAGTCCGGTCTCGGCAAGGTTCGCCAGATGCTGGCTGTGGATGGGATGTATATCTGAAATCTTGGTCGCGTCGGTCACCGCAGCGCCACTGGTGCCGTCGCGCTTGTAGCGGCGCTGTGTCGACGCGCTGTTGTTCGGCCCGACGCCCATGATCAGGTTGTCCTTGATCATCTCGAAGGTCGTGAGAAACTGCGCTTCGCGAACTCTGACGTTGTCGGGTCGCTTCTCAATGAACGACACGACCACCGGGCTGATGGCGCCACCGACGACGACCGCCCCTAGAGTGCACAGCGCGAGGCCGCGCCTCGAAAGATATCCCCAGCGCACGAACAGCCACAACCCGATCACCACTCCCACCATGTAGCCGATGAACGCCGCGCGGGAATATGTGAGTATCAAGGCGACCGTCCCGGCCGCAAACAGGCCAAGGCACGCGGCCGACAACCAGCGTCGGCGGTAGTGCAGCGCCACGAGCGGCGCCCATGGCAGAAGCAGCAGCAGGTGTCCCGCCGTTCCTCGCGGGCTTGGGACCGTGCCGAACGCGCGTTTGCCTCCCCCTCCTCTTTCGATGTTCAAGTGCTCGCTGGTATCGACAGCATCAGCGCGTCCGAACGACCCCGCGGCGACGA
>JANMJM010000355.1:0-2812 GCA_031371345.1 Vicinamibacteria bacterium | reverse complement strand
GATGTAGAAGCACTCGGGCGCCTTGATGTCCTCGAGGTTGATGCCTCCGAAGGTCGGCTCCATGCGCGCGATGGTGTCGTTCAGCTTGTCCGGGTCGTGTTCGTCGAGCTCGATGTCGTACACGTCGATGCCGGCGAACTTCTTGAACTGGCAGCCCTTGCCCTCCATCACCGGCTTGCCGGCAAGCGCGCCGATGTTGCCCAGCCCCAGCACCGCAGTGCCGTTGGTGATTACCGCAACCAGGTTCGCCCGCGCCGTGTAGCGCGCAGCGAGTTCCGGATTTTCCTGGATCGCGGTGCACGCGTAGGCCACGCCCGGCGAATACGCGAGCGACAGGTCTCGCTGATTCGCCAGCGCCTTGGTGGGTGCGATCGATATCTTTCCGGGTGTCGGAAACTCGTGATATTCGAGGGCGTCGATGCGCAGTTGCTCTTCAGACATGTGCGGCTCCGTTCAGGAATCGTGGATCAGGGGATCAGAAACCGATCGCCTGCGCGCACCGCTTCATTTCTTCTTGGCCGGCGGCAGGTCGGTACAGACGCCCTCGAACACCTCGGCCGCCATGCCGACTGACTCGCCCAGAGTCGGATGCGGATGGATGGTCTTGCCGATGTCGGTCGGATCGCAGCCCATTTCCACCGCGAGACAGACTTCGCCGATCAGGTCGCCGGCGTGGGTACCCACGATCCCCCCGCCGATGCAGCGGTGCGTCGCCTCGTCGAACAACAGCTTGGTGAAGCCTTCGTCGCGACCGTTGGCAATCGCACGACCGGAGGCGGCCCACGGAAAGACCGCCTTGCCATACTTGATGCCCTGCGCCATGCACTGCTCTTCGGTGAGCCCGGCCCAGGCCACTTCCGGATCGGTGTAGGCGACCGACGGAATCTGGCGCGCATCGAAGGACGATTTGCGTCCCGCGGCGACCTCGGCAGCGACGTGCGCCTCGTGCACGGCCTTGTGCGCGAGCATCGGTTGACCGACGATGTCCCCGATCGCAAAGATGTGCGCGACGTTCGTGCGCATTTGCTTGTCGGCCGGAACGAAGCCGCGGTCGGTGACAACCACTCCCGCCTTCGCCGCCTCGATCGCCTTGCCGTTGGGACTGCGTCCGACGGCGACGAGCACCAGATCGTAGAGCTGCGGTTCGGCCGGCGCTCTGGCGCCTTCGAAGCCCACCTTGATGCCCGCCGGCGTGGCCTCGGCGGAGACTGTCTTCGTCTTGAGCATGACGTTGTCGAAGCGTGGCGTGTTCTTCTTCTCCCACACCTTGACGAGGTCGCGGTCGGCGCCGGCCATCATGCCGTCCAGCATTTCCACAACGTCGATGCGGGTGCCGAGCGTCGAGTAAACCGTCGCCATTTCGAGCCCGATGATGCCGCCGCCGATGACCAGCATGCGCTTCGGAATCGACTTCAACTCCAGCGCCCCGGTCGAGTCGACGACCCGCGGATCGTCCGGGATGAACGGCAGCTTTACCGCCTGGCTGCCAGCCGCGATGATCGCTTTCTGGAATTTCACGACCTTCTTCTCGCCGGTCTTGTCGTGGCCGGTGCCGGAGGTCAGTTCCACTTCCACGTGGTAGGAATCGAGGAAACGCCCGATACCGCGCACGGTCTCGACCTTGCGCGCCTTGGCCATGCCCGCCAGGCCGCCGGTGAGCTTCTTGATCACGCCTTCCTTGAAGCCACGCAGTGCGTCGATGTCGATCTGCGGTGGCGCGTACTTGATACCGTGGCCACCCAGTTCCTTCGCTTCGTCCATCACCGAGGCTGTGTGCAGCAGCGCCTTCGACGGGATGCAGCCGACGTTGAGACAGACGCCGCCGAGCGTCGGGTAGCGTTCGACCAGCACCGTCTTCATGCCGAGATCGGCGGAGCGGAACGCGGCCGAGTAGCCGCCCGGGCCCGCGCCCAGCACCAGCATTTCGCATTCGATGTCGGCACCGCCGGCATAGGACGCGGCAGTTGGGACAGGTGCGGCCGGCGCGCCGGTCGGCGATCCAGTATCGCGGGCAGGCGGCGCGGCCGACGCGGCGCCGGCTACACCTGTCGACAGAGTGAGGATGAGGCTGCCTTCCGAGACCTTGTCGCCCAGCTTGACCTTGAGGTCCTTCACCACGCCATCGACGGGTGAGGGCACATCCATCGTGGCCTTGTCTGATTCGAGCGAGATCAGCGGGTCTTCGGCCTTGACCGTGTCGCCCGCCTTCACGAACACATCGATGATCGGGATATCCTTGAAGTCGCCGATGTCGGGGACTTTGACTTCGACTATCGTTGCCACGGTCGGGTCCATTTCAGATCAGCACGCGGCGCATGTCCGCGAGCAGGCTGGCGAAGTGGCTGTTGAACCGCGCTGCCGACGCGCCGTCGATGACGCGGTGATCCCACGACAACGACAGTGGCAGCACGAAGCGCCACGACGATGTCTTGCCGTCTTGCGAGACCTGTTTCCAGAACGAGCGGCACACACCCATGATTGCGACTTCGGGGGCGTTGATGATCGGCGTGAAGTAGATGCCGCCGATGCCGCCCAGGCTCGAGATCGTGAAACAGCCGCCCTGCATCTGGTCGGGCTTGAGTTTCCCATCGCGGGCGAGCTTGGCGAGATCGCCCATCTCCTTGGCAATGTCGACGACACCTTTCTTGTCCGCATCGCGGATCACCGGCACGACGAGCCCTTGCGGCGTATCGGCAGCAAAGCCTATGTGGTAGTACTTCTTGAGGATCAGGTTGTCGCCATCGAGCGAGGCATTGAAGTCGGGGAATTTCTTGAGCGCCTGCACCGCCGCCTTGATCATGAACGACAGCAT
>JANMJM010000345.1:0-8053 GCA_031371345.1 Vicinamibacteria bacterium | reverse complement strand
CCGTTTTCGCCGCGCTTGCCGAGCATCATCAGGACTTCGCCCTTCGCATTGAGCTTCCAGAGCACATTCCAATACGCGTCGGTCGCCCAGATGTTGCCGTATTTGTCGATTCGCAGCGCGTGCGGATTGATCGCGATGTTCGGGTTGAATACGCGCAGGACCTTGGTGCCGGTGGCGTCGTACTCAACCATTTCAATCTGCGCGTTGCGGTTGAAGACGAGCAGGTGCCCTTCCTGCGTGAACGCGACGGCAGCCACGTTTCCGAACTTTTGACCGAGCGGCGGCATCGGTCGCGTGCCGAAGTGGAACGGCAGCATCGGCACACCGGCAGGCGGCGCGGTTGCGGCGGTGGGCACGGGGATGTTTGCGGGATCAGGTCCGCCGTCGCCAGGAGTGTGACTCTGTCCGCCGACGACTCGCGACACAAACAGGGTCACCAGCAAGAGCAGCGTGAGCTTCTTCATCGTGGGGAGAGGCTACCACGACTTATAGGTTGTAAAAGCGCTAGGCACATAACCTACCAGGGCGAGTCGCTCTCATCTACGGCCAGCCGCCCAGGCAGCAATGTCGGCAGCGGCCTTCTCGGCCATTTTCCGCCACGACAGCTGGCCCTCGGTGACCAGTTCGTGTGTCGATGCACCGTTGGAAATTCGAAACTTCAAGTGACGCGTCGTCACAGAGGACGACTGCGACGTCGATGCGGTTCCGCCGCCGACGGCACGTGTGGAGCTGCCGCTCGCGCTTGTCGTGGTCTCCCCTCGCGACACGAGCTCAACGATGAGGTCTGCGCGATCTCGACTCTGTACCAACCTGACCGTTTCCTTATACTGCGCCCCTGACAACGCATTCGAGAGTTCCCGGAGTGCATCCTCACGAGCCTTCAATTGTTCGTCGACCGACCCGCTCTGAACCTCGTTCGTGAACAGAAAGATTCTTGTCGGCTCGGCAGCAGCGATGCTGCACTCAAATGTGGCCATCAGCGCCAAGGCGAGCAGCACGACCTTCATCATCGGCTCCTTTGAAACCGCGACTGTTTGGGATTTAGACGTTTCCGATCCCGAAAAGGTCGTTCAACAATAGTCAGCTTCGTGTCCAAATTCGCGGCTGTGCGAGATGTCGCCAAGTAGCTACATCCTCATTTATAATCCGAATTCGTGCCGCACCAAATTCAGAGCCAGGCCGGGGAGTTGGGCCCCGACCTCGACAGGATCATCGCCGAGCGCGTCGATCACGAGCTCAAACGGCGTCTTGAAAATGCGGCCGAGGGTCTCCACTGGGTAGGACCCGATGGCACGATTATCTGGGCGAACCAGACCGAGCTCGATTTGTTGGGTTATTCGGTCGAGCAGTACATCGGACACAACATCGCTGAGTTTCATGTTGATCCTCACGCCATCGAAGACATCCTAAGACGGCTCTCGAGCGGGGAAACGCTGCGCGGTTACGGGGCCCGGCTGCGCCACAGGAATGGATCGATTCGAGATGTGCAAATCAATTCCAACGTGCTCTTTCAGGGTGGGCAGTTTCTCCACACGCTGTGCTTCACACGCGATGTGACCGCGGCGAAGGCCTCCGGCGAACTCGAGCGGCGCCTGTCGGACCTTGTCGAATATTCTGATGACGCCATTATCAGCACGGATCTGGACGGCACCATTCGGTCCTGGAATCCCGCAGCGCTACGAATGTTCGGGCATTCCGAGGAGGAGGCTCGAGGGCAGTCTATTCGTCTCATTATTCCCGAAGATGGATGGCTGCACGAGAACGAAGTGCGTCGGCGTGTCGGGAATGATGAGCGCATCGAGCACTTCGACGCGGTCCGCCGTCGGAAGGACGGCTCGTCGATCGACGTGTCGCTGACCGTCTCACCAGTGAAAGATCGGGAGGGCCATATTGTCGCCCTTTCGACCATCGCTCGCGATATCTCCCATCGAAGACAGCTGGAAGCGAATGCCCGGTTTCTCGTTCAGCTCGACGATGCCGTTCGTCCCCTTGTCGAGGCAGATGTAATTACACTGACTGCTGCAACCGCACTGGGTCGCCACCTGCGGGTCAATCGCTGCGCGTACGCAACAGTTGAGGATGACGAAGATACATTTGTGCTGACCGGGAACTACAACGACGGTGTGCACAGCATTATTGGGCGCTACACCTTCAGACAGTTTGGCGAGGCGTGCCTCCGCCTGATGCGCGCCGGTGAACCGTACGTCGTGTCCGACAGCCATACGGATCCTCGGGTTACCGACGACGAGCGGCCTTCCTATCTCCAAACGGCGATTCGCGCGGTCATTTGCGTCCCCATACTGAAGAGCGGACGGTTCGTGGCGGCGATGGCCGTGCACGATACGTCTATTCGAACCTGGCACGCTCACGAAGTCGAGCTCGTGCAGCAGGTCGCAAGCCGATGCTGGGAGTCGATCGAACGCGCCCGCGTGACGCAGCACCTCATGGAAAGTGAGCACCTGTTCCGCGTCCTGGCGAATTCGATTGCCAATCTCGCGTGGATGGCGAGGCCGGACGGATGGATCTATTGGTACAACGATCAGTGGTACACCTACACGGGCGCCACGCCACAACAGATGGAAGGATGGGGATGGGAGCGCGTCCACGATCCCACGATGCTCGACGAGGTGAAGTCGCGCTGGAAACATTCCATTGCCACGGGAGTGGCATTCGAGATGGTGTTTCCCCTGCGCCGCGCCGACGGAGAGTTTCGCCGCTTCCTGACCCGTGTGAACCCTGTCCGCGATTCTCAGGGTCGCGTTGTCCACTGGTTTGGCACCAATACCGACGTGGAGGCCGAGCGCCGCGCGACGGAATCCAACGCGCTGTTGCGCGAGCGCGAACGGCTGGCGCGCGAGGACGCCGAGCTTCAGAAGCGCCTCCTGTATTCGCTCTTCATGCAGGCGCCGACGCTCATCGCTGTCCTTCGCGGTCCGGACCATATCGTCGAGCTCGCCAATCCGCCGGTTTGTAAGATATGGGGCCACACCGAGGAGCAGCTTCTCAATCGCTCGCTGTTCGATGCAATGCCTGAGTTCGGCGACCAGGGATTTCGGTCGTCGCTTGACGGCGTCTACCAGACGGGCGTGCCGTACGTCGGCACTGAGACCCCCGCGACATTTCAGCGCACCGACGGATCGACCGAGACCGTCTACTTCAACTTCGTGTATTCGGCATTCCGCAGCGTTGAAGGAACCATTGAGGGCGTATTCGTCATTGCTTCGGACGTGACCGAACAAGTGTGCGCTCGCAATCAGATCAACGAGTTACGTGAAGCCGCAGAGGCCGCAAACCGTTCAAAAGATGAATTTTTGGCGATGCTGGGCCATGAGCTGCGCAATCCACTCTCGCCCATTCTGACCGCGCTTCACCTCATGAAGCTTCGGGGCCCGGCGGGTTCCGAACGCGAGCGCACGGTCATCGAACGTCAAGTGAACCATTTGACGCGGCTGGTGGACGACCTGCTGGATGTCTCGCGTATCGCGCGCGGCAAAGTGCAGCTGAAGGAGGAGATTGTCGAGATCGCTGAAGTGATTGCCAAAGCCATCGAAATGTCCAGCCCGCTGCTCGAGCAACGGACGCAGAGGCTCGCGACGCACGTCCCGCGCGCGGGTCTTGCCGTGAAGGGCGACCCGACGCGCCTGAGCCAGGTTTTTTCCAATCTCCTCACGAACGCCGCGAAGTACACGCCTCCCCGCGGGCGGATCGCGGTGAGTGCGGCGCGGGAAAAAAATGACGTGGTGATCCGAGTGCGCGATTCTGGCATCGGGATCGCGTCCGACGTCTTGCCGCGCATTTTCGATCTCTTTGTGCAGGAGCGCCAGGCCATTGATCGGTCGCAAGGCGGTCTCGGGCTCGGCCTGACGATCGTGCGCAATTTGATCGAAAGTCATGGCGGCTCGGTTTCAGCTCACAGCGATGGTCCAGGTCGGGGAAGCGAATTCGTCGTCCGTCTGCCGAAAACGGTGTCAGCTGAACCGGCGGAACAGACGGGCCCGCCATCATCCGCCTCGCTTGAACGTGCTGACGTGTCGCCGCGGTCCCTGCGAATTCTTGTCGTTGATGACAATGCAGACGGCGCGGATATGTTGCACGAAATGCTCGTCTCAAAAGGCTATCACGCGAGGGTGGCCTACGACGGCCCCTCGGCGCTGCGTTTGGCCGAAGGGTTCGCTCCGCAGATTGCATTTCTCGACATCGGGTTGCCGGTGATGGATGGATTTGAGCTTGCGACGCGCCTGCGCGAACTTCCTGGCATGGGGGCGATCCGGTTGGTCGCCGTCACCGGATACGGTCAGGAAACCGATCGGCGCAAGTCTCGGGAAGCCGGATTTGATCACCACCTCGTGAAGCCCGTCGATTTGGACGCCGTCACAACCATCCTGAACAGTACAGAGGGTGGTGGGGATTAGCCGTCAAGAACCCTGCGGACCCGTCGCTACTGAATCGACACTGATAACTGCGCGGCTGTGAGCGCGTTGGCCGGAACGGTCTTTGATAGTCCTTTATAGACGAACTTCTGCGCGCGGTTACCAGGATTCACTTCTGCCGTATAGAGATTGCCCTTCGAATCGACTGAGATCTGATGCGGCGCGCGGAATTCACCCGGCTTAGTGCCCGAGGCCCCGAACTCGTACAGGAGATCGAGCGTCTTTCGGTCGAGCACGAGCATGTGTGAGTTCCCAAGGTCGGACACGTACATGAACGTCTGCGCCTTGTCGGGCGAGAACGCAATGCCCGCAGCCGTCCCCTGTGACTGGATGCCGCGATTGATGAACACCTGCGTCACATACTTTCCCTCGGGCGTGAAGATCTGCACGCGCCGATTCGCGCGATCGGCCACATACACGAGTCCGTCGTTCGATATCTTGATCGCATGAACCGGGTTGCCAAATGTGTCGGGCCCTCGACCTTCTTGGGGGAATGCTCCGCGCGCCGGGGCCTGGCCAGCGCCGCGACCGTCACGACCACCGCCACCGACTGCGCCGGCCGGAGGATTCGCGTCGGGAGGATTGCCGAACGCCGCCCACATCCGCTTAAACGCACCGGTGTCTGCATCGAGCACGATGACGCGGCGATTGCCGTATCCGTCGGAGATGAACACTTCGTTGGTCTTCGCGTAAATGAATGCGTCCGAGGGTCGATTGAGCGCGTTCGTGTCCGCATTGCCCTTGCTAATGCCTTTGGCGAAGAATTCCTTCACGAAAATTCCTTTGAGGTCGTACTTCAACAGGAAGTCGTCCGTCACGCCGCTGCCGCCGACCCAGACGGTGTTTTTGTCAACGTCAACGGTAATGCCGTGCTCGGTCACCGGCCAGTCGTGCCCGGCGCCAGGCCCACCCCACGCATTGAGGAACTTGCCGCTTGCGTCGTATTCCAGCACCGGCGGCGCAGAACGCGACCGAAGATTCTCAGGTACGGTCCCTGGGCGTTGGAAGATCCAGACATGATCGCGCTTGTCGACGGTGACCGACGACACGACGCCGAGAACCCAATTGTTCGGAATCTTCGGCCACGAGGGATCCACGTCGAAGACAGGCATGGCCGAGGCTGGCTTCGAGCTCTGGGCATACCCGGAGATCTGCGCCCAGCAAGCCACCGCTGCCACGATGGAACCAAGTAAGGCGACACGCACCGTCTTTTTCTGCATGCTTCGCAGCATACACCTATGCGCGCAACGCGGCGCAGTTGAGCGAAGCGAAGGGGCGCCACGCTTCGTGGCGCCCCGATAGCGAGCTCTTAGTTGCTGCTGGTTTTCGTTGGCTTCTTTGCGGTTGTGGTCGACGTTGTGGTCGTGGACGTGCTCTGGATCTCGGCCTCAGCCTGCGTCGTAGCAGTCTGCGCCGCGGCGGTCGCATCCACGCCCGATTTGGATGTCTGAATCGACTGGCCCAGGCTCTTGGTCGGCACCGGGTTGGTCGCCAGCTCTGGTTTCACCATCTTCACCGTACCATCCGATGTCAGGTTTGCGACCAGCACCGTGCCCTTGGAATCCACCGACATCCCGGTCATGCTCAGCTTCAGTTGCTCGAATGGGATGCCGAGATTCTTCGAGATGTTCGTCGCGGCGACGAACTGTCCAACGTTCTTGAACCCATAGGCTGCCTGGTACACGGTGCCGTTGTAGTCCAGGCCGCCGAGCCGGGTCTCGAGCTTCGACGTGAGCGCGGAGTTTTTCAGCAGCTTCTGCCCAACCGGCGAAGCGGTGAAGTCGATCTTCGTCGCCGTTGTCGTCGTTCCGCTCGTCGACGTGCTTGTGGTACCTGACGTAGTGTCGGCCGTGCCTGTCGTGCTCGTCTTCGTCGTTTTTGTAGACTTCACGTCGGCCTTCGCCAGCTTCGTCTCTGTCTTGATCGGCTTCGTCGTGGCCTTGGACGTTGGGCCGTGACTCGTCGTTGTGGTCGAAGGGGCCTTCTTCGTCGTCGAAGGACCGTGACTCGTCGTCGAAGGTCCATGAGTCGTCGCCGAAGGACCCTGCGGCTTCGAGGTCGGCTGCGCCTTGGTTGAGGGGCCGTGGCTTCCCGAATTACCCTTTTGAGCCGACAGCGGGACCACCGTTAGGCACACCAGCGCTACAGCACCGGCCAGAATTTTTGCAAATCGCATACGTACACCTCCGGACCCGTATCAGCAAACCAAACGCCGTTTACAGATTTGCACCGGCGCGCACGTAGCCCATGATGGCTCAGGGCGTTAGCGTGATCACAAAATGGGCATGGACGGGATGCTTAGCCCCAAACTGACACAGAAAACGTCCGAGATTGCAATTCTGTTCGATCGTTTTCTTAGTTAATGGTCTTCAAAAAAGCCACAATTTGCGCCACATCTGCGTCGCTCAATTCCGACTCCGAAAAGGCAGGCATATCACAAACCGGACGTCGGATCGCATCGAGCGCTTGCTGGTAGCTCCAGTTGAACGGAATGAGGTTCGGTCCCTGGGCGCCTCGTCCTTCAGGACCATGGCACAGGCTGCAATTGCTGCGGTACACAATTTCGCCGGGGTGCTCAGCTGCTCGTCCGACCGTCCATGTGCAGAGACACATCGACCACACCAGACAGCCGGAAATCACGCTCTTCGCGATCACTTCAGTTCCTTGGTCTGTTAGTTGTTCGTCTTTCCGCCGGCCATCCTCGCCGCATACGCTACGGCATTACCCACGGCAAACTGGTTGTTGGTCTCGATCAGTTTCCCATCCCGGAACGTCATGTAGAGCGCCTTCTCCACGTGAACAATCCGCCGTCCAAATTCGTCCTTCATCACGGCGATTTCCTTGTGGTTCTTCACGTCGATAACGCTGCTGTCGCCGATGAAGGCCAGCTTCCCATCATTGGTCATGGCGATCCAGCTGTGCACGACGCCAGCCGCCGGCTTGATCATCTTGGACGGGTTATAGACCGGGTTGCGGCCGTCGCCCGGGTTGTCCCACACCTGCCACGCATTGTGAACCGGGTCCGCGACCCAGATTTCGCTTTCATCCGGGGTCATGCCGATGCCGTGGCTGTACCCTTTTCCCTTCCAATCGTCACCGGGAAGCTCCACGCGCTTGAGTACCGTGCCGGTCTGGACATCGCCAATCTCGAAGCCGATGAGGTCGTTGACGTTGACGTAGACCAAGCTGGCGTCATGGTTGATGGTGAGCGGGCGCACCATCTCGGAGAAGGTCATGTAGCGCAGCACCTTGCGGTTCGGCACGTCGATGATAGCCACGCCCGCCTTGGGCGGGCTCGACATGGAGCCCATGATGCCGAGCTTGCCGTCCGCCGACACCGCCAGGTTGTGCGCGACTGGCGTTTCGGGCACTGGGAGCTTGCCCAGGTTTTTGCCGGTGGCGCCATCGATGTAGTACCACCATGAGTTGTAACTCGAACCGACCAGCAGCGTCTTGCCGTCCGGCAGTGTCCAAGGACGTTCGCAGCAACCGCTGGCGGCGCCCCTGGTGCGCGCGACCGGTGCGCTCTCGCCGTCGAAGCTCCAGGCGATCTTGTCAGTAGACAGATCGATGGCCTTCATCCAGCCGTCAGTGGTCACGTAAAGCATCTGAAGTGGCAAGCT
>JANMJM010000256.1:0-5433 GCA_031371345.1 Vicinamibacteria bacterium | reverse complement strand
GTAGCGCTCTCTAAGGACCCTGATCTTCCTTGCGTTGTACTCAGGCACCGCCGTCGCAAGGCACAGCGCCTCGAATTCGCGCATCTTGCGCTTGTCGATGAAACCATACCTCAAACGGCAGCGGCCGCATGAGAATGGACGCCCCGACTCCCGGCAGCAGCGTGGAGCGGGAAGGCTTGAATACCGGAACCAGGACGCGCCGAACGCGCTCACGCAAGGTCATGTGTCATTCGCTGAAAAGGAGCGTGACGACGCTTTGCCTCACCTGCGCGGCCCCACGACGGAGAGTGCGAAGTTCCTCGCGCAAGGAGAACAAGATGCTTGGTTTCAGCGTGTGCAGGACGCCAGACGATGCATACTTGCCGATCATCACGACTGATAAACCTGCTGCCGATGCGATGGCGGCGCCTTGGTACGACCATGCGGGAATGAGCATCCAGTCGAGTCCCAAGCACAACGCGACGCCGAGTAAATCGATCGCGACGATCGCCCTCACTCGATTGTCCAGCAGCAGCAGATAGTGCGCGGGAAACGTCAGAATGATGAAGAGGTACGACAGGCTCACGATCGGAAGCGCTTTGATAGCCGGCAGAAATTGCGGTCGTGCGACGAGACCCACCAGCGCCGGTGCTGCGAGCAACAGAGCGCCGACTGCGGTCACGAAGCACAGAACCGCTATCTTCAACATGTACGTCTGGAGAACGTCCCGCTGCTCGATGGCATTCGCGTTGTGTGCCGCAATGATCCGCGGACCGAACGTGTTAAAGATCACCCATGCGCTGAAGGTGTAAATCGTATTGACGAGCATGTAGGCGAACGAATAGATGCCGACCTCTTCGAGCGACCGGAGATGAGACAGGATGAATCGGTCGGCGAGCTTCAGACTATAGAGGCTCACCGTCGGCAGCGCCAATGGCACGCTGAACGCAATTGCGCTGGGAATCACGCTCCACATCGGTGATGCCTGCCGCAGACGCGACGTGCCTATACGGCGAGCGCCGTAGGCGAGCGCCACCAACGAACCGGCAATCTGGGCCACTAACAACGCGAGCAGTCCTGGCACCCAGCCGAGCGCCCACGCGATGACAAGCGCGGGCACCCACGATCCCTGACTTAGAAAGTCGACCCAGTTCGCCTGTTCGATGCGGCCTTGTGACATCAGATACTGCATCACTTCGGCCAGCGCCACGAGGAGCACGAGTTGAATGGCGGCAATCGCGAACGGAAGAAAGTACGCTTGTGCTCGCAACAGCGGTAACACTGTCCGCAGCGCCCCCGAGGCAATAATCAGCAGCACAATCGTCACCGACAGCGCCATCTCAAACAGGAACGTGGCTTTGAATATCGATATTTGCTCTATCTCGGGCCGCCCGGGGTTTGTCCTGAACACAAATGCGTGGAGATTCAGGCCCGCCAGCACAACTCCGAACATGCCGATCGTAGAGATCAACGAGTAGGCACCGTACTCTTCCGGCCCGAGAAACTTGGCGAGTACCACGACGAGCCCCGCCCGGCACGCAAACGTCACGAGCCTCATGCCAAGCGTGTGCGCGACCTGCGCGCTAATTGTGGATGGCATCGTTGCCCGTGCTGTCCATCAGCGGTGAAACCGCAAGGCCGAGTTCATATGCCACGGCTTGCGCAACAATCTTGACGTTGTCAGGCAGCAAGCCCGGATTGGAGCCGCCAGGCGTGAAATACGCGTCCCCTCGATACGTGCCCTTGATATTGGCGGCGATGTACTTCAGCAGGAGTTCGCGGTCGGGTTTGAACTCATATATAGCTCGCCTGAACGCCATGGGCAGACGCGCAAAGCTATCCACATAGTCGACGCCGTCGTACGCGTTGTAGAACACATCACCCATGGAGATGACGGGCTTTTCGTACAACAACGCTTCCCACCCAACCGTGCTTGAAATGACGCAGACGGCGGAGCTCTGAAGAATGAGGTCGTGACTGTCGGCGTACGGCGAGATTAAGCGGACGTTGGGAATGGCACGGAGCCGACGGTAATAGCCCATCTCGCGGCGGCCGAGACTCGCCTTATGCTCCTTGACATAGAGCCGGTGATCAATCGGAAGGGTCTTGGCGAGATTCTCGACGACCGCAATTTGATTGACCGCGTAGGGGCCCAGCACCAGAGTGGTCATTTCTGGCTGGAAATGAAGTGGAAAAAACACGTACTTCTCCCCACGAACCGGCGGCTCGAAATACCCCGAATCCAGCACATAGTTCTTCGCCAACCTGACGACGCGACCGGACATCGCGCCCCACACAGATTGCAGTAGGTAGTTGTCGGGATCGAGGCGTCGTCGCTTCACCAGCTCGCCGATGGTGCGTAGCGACGCGAAGTCCACCTTCGGCGGTTGAGCGTACTCAACGTAGTACTGCGGCTTTAATTTGGTACTTCGAAAGTGCTCGAGAAAATCCTCTGCCTCACGTCGCAGATCGTTGGCAATACCGTCGCGTTTATATTGCTCGAACAGCGCTTCCACACGCTCGTACCGGTCCTGCCTGTTGCGAATGATGTAGAAGCGGTCCTTTACGCGGGCCGCAGCGAGTGTCAAAAATGGGATGCCCCGCCGTTGGGCGATCGCGTATTGGATATAACTCATCGTGCACGCGACACCATCGCTCAGAACAGCGTCGGGCGCGAACTCGTCGAACAGTTGTTCGAACATCCGGAATCCAGCCTCGAGCAACCGCAGCGCACGACGGTGTTCGAAAGAACCGATGAACCTGCAACCGGCGATCATGAGATAGAGATTCGGATCGCCATATTCCGCTTCCTTACGACGCAGGTACTCGAGATCAGGCTCGCCTTCCACATCAAAGGTTCGAAGAAACCCAGTCAGCGTGCGGACGGTCGTCTCAGGGATGCCTGAGTCGGCGAGATCCCGCAGCGTGTCTGAACCGTACAGAAATCCCGAGGTCGCGGTTACGCCGTGGCGTGCTTGAAGCTCGTTGACAATGCGGGCAAAAAACGGCAGAACCACGGAATAGTTGATGTGGAGTCGCATAAGAGCGGCGAGTTCAGTGCCGGCGGAACAAGGCGGCGTAAACGAGGTCGACAGGGTTGCCGTCAACCAGATAGTGGGCAGTGCGCCGCCCGTCATCCTGCATCCGCGCACGGCGCATGATCGCCAGCATCCCGTGGTTCGCGGCCAGCGTGCCCGCCGTGATTTTTCGGACGCTCAGCGTGTCGAGAAGGTACTGGCAGACCGCATCCCACGCCTCCTGCCCAATGCCTTTGCCCCACGCCGACCTCTCTCCAATAAGGATGGTGACATCCGCGATGCTGTTAGGGCCGTCCACATACACGGCGATGTTGCCTACGTGCAACCCCGCGGGCTCACTCAACTCGATCGCCCACAGCAGATGAGGAGAATCTCCGAAAGACGCGACAAACTGGCGGCATGACTCGATCGTATGTTGGCGATGTCGCTGCTCACTGTACCGGACAACTTCGGGGTCGTTCAGCCACGCGACATAACGCTGCGTAAGATGCCCTTCTGAAAACGGGACGAGGCGCAGTCTGGGCGTGGCGATGACTTCAGCGACCGCCACTGGAGGCTCCGTAACCAAGATCGGTCAGCCATTGGATGAAGACAGCCCGCGAATCAACCGCGATGTCGCGCACGAAACCGTCGTGTCGCGCGCGCTCAGTGTGGCGGGCCGAATTATCGGTGATCAGCTCGGTAAGAACTTCGAGAGCTTGTGTCGTGTCTGTCAGCGTCCGCGCCGCGCCGCGCGCTGAAGGCGCAAACGTCTCTTCCCGCGACAGCCCCGGCTGCACGCTGATGGTCGCGCGGCCGATCACCATCGCTTCGATGAGCAACATGGACGAGATGCCGGTCACCACATCCGCCCAGGCTGCAGCCTGAAGACCAGTCGCAGCGCGATCGAACAGCCGCAGCGTCAGGCCGCTCACGGCGCCTAACTGACTCGTGTGCGCTTCAAATTCTGCAAGATCCTCGTACGGATGACACTTCACCCCCAGTACGACTTGGTGGCCCCCCCGAGCCGCCGCGGCCGCAGCGGCATGCACGATTCGAAACGCGTCGAACTCATCAAAGCCGAACGGCATGTTCACGCCCTGCTCGACGTCATTGCGAATTGGCTCGCTGACGAAGAGCACGTGGATCGCATTTGATGCCGTGCGGTCAGCCTGTTGGCTGCTTGCCGAAAGGCGCGATAGCCAAGGATGACCGAGAAGAATGACCCGATCCGACGGGAAACCGAGTGCGATCAGCTCGCTTCGCTGAAGTGTGTCGAGCGCCGCGACGTAGTCAGGTGTTGCCTGGGAGAATCTCGGCCCCAGGTTCATCCACTGATCCAGCACTCCCAGGCTCGGCACGCCGCGCTTCCGGGCGATATTCCAGAGCGTCTGTTCGAACGGCGCATAGTGACTGGTGCCCGTGACGAGCACTTCGGCCGGACACCGCCCCCACGACTCTTCGAGCAGCTCCAGCGACGGTGACTCTTTGAAAATCGTGGTTCGATCGGGGATCGCGGCTCTCAGGCGCTCCGCACGTGGAAGTATCCAACCGTCGGTTGTCAGCGGTGCAAACGTCCAGTTGTCGGCGAGTGCGGCCAGCACGTTGGCGCCGCCTGGATCACGCGCGGCGAACCGCAACACTGCCATCGTCCTCAATCGAAGCGAGAGCGGATCGGTTTTCCCAGATTTTCTCGAACGCGTTGCAGATCTGGTTTACCAACCCGTCATTCAGAGATTCATAAAGATAGGCGTGGAAGAACAATTCGTGCGTGAACAGCCGTTCGGTGACAGGGCATAAGCCACGCTCGTACCTGCGACCGTTCTTACCGGGCCAATCACCCTGATACAGGGGCTGAAGATACAGGGGCTGGCAGTAGCCTTCATAGCAGGGCGCACCCTCGGCGTCGAGCGCGCGGACGAGCTGGCGCCGCGAGATTCCCGCCTCGCGCTCAATCAGGCGCATCATGTAGATGTAGTACACGTGCGTGCGCTCGGGTTTCACGACGGGCACGCGTAAACCTTCGAGTCGGCCGAGCCGCCTGTCGAACTCGCGCGCGATTGCCTGACGCGGCGTCGTCAGACCATCGAGCTTGCGCAACTGCTCGGCGGCTATCGCTGCCTCAATCTCACCCATTCGAAAGTTGAATCCGATCAACTGATCCGCCCCGCCGAGGTCGGGCAGCTCGTGCACCACGGCCTCACCGTGATTGCGGATCAACTGCAGACGCAGCGCCAGGTCCTCGTCGTGCGTGCAGCACACGCCGCCCTCGCCGCACTGAATGGTCTTGTGGCAATTGAGGCTGAAGACGCCGATATCGGCGAGCGTTCCGGCCGGACGTCCCCGATATGACGCGCCGGGCGCCTGAGATGCATCCTCGATCACCCGAATCCCTTTCGGGCGGGCAATCGCCATAATCTCGTCCATGTCGGCCGGC
>JANMJM010000235.1:0-7421 GCA_031371345.1 Vicinamibacteria bacterium | reverse complement strand
GAACGGCGAGGTCGTGACGGCGTACAACATTCCGCCGCATGTCGTCCGCACAGTCGCCGAGCGCGAAGGCGAGGAACTGAAACGGCGGCTGCTGCAGTATCGGGGCGATCGGCTTTTTCCCAGCCTCACCGGTAAAACCGTCATTGTTGTCGATGACGGCCTTGCGACCGGCTCAACCATGAAAGCCGCAGTAAAAGCCATTCGACAGGAACATCCGCGCATGATTGTCGTCGCCGTTCCTGTGGCCGCGATGGCCACCTGCGGGGAGCTTCGACGCGAAGTCGAAGACGTGATTTGCCTACGCACACCTCTTGATTTTTCCGCCGTCGGACTGTGGTACGACGACTTCTCCCAAACGACCGACGAGGAAGTGCGCCAACTGCTCGGGCGGGCGGCGATCGCGCAATCGCCGGTGCACTGAGTGCTCAAAGGTGTGGCTGGCTCTTCTCCGACTGGGCCGGAGTCACGATGACGGGTGGTGCAGTCGGCTTCAGGAAGTCGGCGACGAGCCCTGCGCTGCCTTTGTGCTCCAGCAAGTGCCGGTACATGACCGACAGCACGGCCACAACTGGAATGGCGAGAAAAATGCCGGCCACTCCCGCCAGCTCCGCGCCGCAAAGAATCGCCAGAATAACCGCCAGCGGATGCATGTGAATCCCTCGTCCGATGAGGCGGGGATAGATCACATAGTCTTCGGCGATGCGCAGGATACCGAGGAAGAGCAGCACCACAAGCGCTTGACTCATCGAGTGAAAGCCGGCGAGCAGCGTGGCACAGAAAGCGACGACCAGTGGGCCAACCAGCGGAATGAATTCCAGCAGGCCCGCGAGTGCTCCAAGTAGAAGGGCGTAGGGGACGCCAATGATCATGAAGGCCACACTGCACACGGTACCAATCAACAAACACCCCAGCAACGAGGCCCGGATATAGGCGGCAAGCGTGTCGTTCACGTCTTCGAACAACTCGGCGCCGCGCCCGCGAAGGCGGCCGATCGGGAGGGCGAGCAACGCGGTGCGTCGAAAGTCCTCAGCGTCCTTGAGGAGGAAAAACGCGAGAATCGGAATGAGGACGAGCCAGGGAAGATAGCTTAGAAATGCGAGCAATCCCGTCAGCCCATAACTCAGAGCACCGCTCAGCGTCTCGGCCGACTGCGCGAACGTTTTCTCCACGGCGTCACGAATCGCCTGCGGAAAGTGGTCGGGATTCACGAAGAGTCGCCAGGCCTGCAGACGGTTGCGCATGGCGGTCATGTATATCGGGGCTTCCTGCCCGAATAACGTAATCTGTGCGCCCACGTGCGGCAGGAGTACGTAGCCGGTCGAGCCGATCGACCCGAAGAGCAAGAGGTAGACCAGTCCGATCGCGGCCCCCCGCGATTTGAGGCGCTCGCGACTGAGCCGCGCGATGAAGCGGTACACCGCATCCACGAGAGGCGCGACGAGGTAGGCAAAAAACATGGCGAGCACGATGAGGAGGATCACTCCCTCAAGCATGTACAGCATCCAGAGGCCCGCCGCGACCACGAGCACCAGGAGGATCACGCCGAGAATCGCACGCGCCTGCGTCCAAGTCACCCGAGCCGCGGGCACGACGTGTGCGGTTGTTTCAAGAGTACCGGACGGCATTAGTCGTTCATCCATGATTTATACCCATCGTACGGCAACTGGGGCGTTTCTCGTAAGGACACACTCGTGTGATCCGACGAGGTTGTGGGCGCATAGTTCGCAACCTACATCAGTGTCGGTCGATGGCGGGCCGGCCGGCCGGCGTCCATCGCTGGGGTTCGCCTTCGATGGCACGGTCGTTTTTCTTGCCGACACAAATGTTTGTAGAATCTGATGATCAGACAAAGATGTCTGTTGGACGAGGGCTGACCACCAGCCCGATCAGACGATAATCGATTGTTTTCCTCAATAAAAGAACGAAAAGCGCCGTGCGACCGCGCCCGTCTCCCTGGCGAGGATCTTGAAGTATGTCCGCGCGTCGCCATGCGCAGCTTCTCGAGATTTTTCGCAGTCATGCTGATCGCCCTGGTTGTGTCGCCGGTTACGGCGCCGTTCGCCGTGTGCGATCTTTCGGCCATTGTTGCCGAGGACGGCCACCAAACGACCGACGCCAAGCTTCTCAAAGAGTGCACGTCCCTCGTCACGCTCGTCGAGTCTCCGCCAGGGTTCGTAGACGGCACCCTCCTGGTCGCCGTCGTGGGTGCCCGCGTGGCGCATGGCCGCCAGATCGCCCCACCGATCCTTCGCTTGTAACGACCCGCTCCATCCAGCTTCGTCCCTACTTCAGGTGCCGGTGCGCGCCCGCCGGCTCGACGTGTCACTACATAAGTACATAACAAGGAGACCGTAATATGAGTTTGAGGAATCTGGGCAAGAGAATCGCCAGCAGCCTTCGCGATCCACATATGCGCGCCAACGTGTTGGCCCTGGTGGGCGGCAAGATGATCGGCATGGCGCTCTTGTTATCAGTAATGTATGTGTTCCTGCCGCCGGTGCTTCACGCTCAGGCCGGCGCGCCCTCGCCGGAGATCAACGCGATTAACACCATGTGGGTGCTCATTGCCGCGTTCCTCGTGTTTTGTATGCAGGTCGGCTTCGTCATGCTCGAAGCCGGGTTTGCCAGGTCGCGAGAATCGATCAACATCCTGGTCGAGGGAATCGTCGACACGTGCATCTGCGGCGTGTTGTTCTGGGCATGGGGCTTCGCCTTCATGTTCGAACCAGGGAACGGCTTCATTGGCATGACGGGCTTTTTCCTGCAGGGATTGCCTGAGACGTACGGATCGACGGGGATTCCGCTACTGGCGTTCTGGGTGTTCCAGTTCGCATTCGCCGACACCTGCTCGACGATCACGTCGGGCGCCATGGTCGGACGCTGCGGATTCATCGGCGACATCCTCTACAGCATCGGCGTCACCGGGTTCATCTATCCGATCATCGGCCACTGGGGTTGGGGACCTGATGGCTGGCTGGCGGTGATGCAGCCGGCGGCGTTCCGCGACTTCGCCGGATCGACCATCGTGCACAGCATCGGCGGCGCCATCTCGCTCATCGGCGCGATTGCCCTCGGGCCGCGTCTTGGCCGCGTGTTCCGCCGCGACGGCGGCGGGCCTCCGCTGCCGCACAACATCATTCTTGGATCGGTCGGCGGCTTGATTCTGTGGTTTGGTTGGTACGGGTTCAATCCTGGCAGCACGCTCTCGGGGATGGATATGCAGGGCATCGCGCGCGTGTCCTTCAACACGACGATGGCGGCGTGCTCGGCCGGGTTGACGGCGCTCTTCTACGCCTACATGCGCGTGAAGAAGTGGGACCTCGGGTTGACGGTGAATGGATTCCTTGCAGGCCTCGTCGCCATTACCGCACCGTGCTACTGGGTGAGTCCGACAGGTGCATTCTTCATTGGTATCGTTGGCGGCGTGCTCGTCATCTGGGTCACGGACCTGCTCGAGTACGTGCGCATCGACGATCCGATCGGCGCCGTGCCGGTGCATCTTGGCTGCGGCATCTGGGGTACGCTCGCGATTGGATTGTTCGCGACGGGGGGTTACGGCTTGCCGACGCCTACGGGAATGGATTCATCGGTCGTGGTGAAAGGGTTGTTCTACGGCGGCGGCACCGCGCAGTTGATGGCGCAAGCCATCGGCAGCGCTTCGGTGGTGTCGGCGACGATCGTCGCGTCAATTGTTCTGATGTATGCGGTGAAAGCGACCGGTACGTTGCGTGTCTCGAAGGAAGGAGAACTCGAAGGCCTCGACCTGCACGAGCACGGCATGGTCTCGTATCCCGAATACGTCATTCACGATTCGAACGTGGTGCCGCATTACATGACGCCGACGGGCGGCGCGGCGTTCGCGGTGCCTGTGAAGTTGAATTCGGAAGCGTAAATGTGACTATCCGCTCTCGACCGGCTGGGCCATGCTAAGATTCCTCTGTCGGGGCGTGGCTCAGCCTGGTAGAGCACTCGGTTCGGGACCGAGGGGTCGGAGGTTCGAATCCTCTCGCCCCGACCAATTTTTCTAAGAATAATCATCGAATTCAGCCGGTGAGATCACTCGGTTTCGCCCGAGTGGACCGCTGCTTCAAATCGCGCTTCAACGAGTCTCCCGACCGCAGAATCACCGTTATGGCGGTAAATCGTTAGGCTGTTGTTAGGCTAAACCTGACCGCCGCGAACGCGGGCAGGAACGCAAGTAGATGTGAATGGCCGGCCCGGATGCCGGCCATTTCGCTGTACCCGGCGCCATTCGATGGGTTCTCGAAATCAAACGAAGAAGAACGTTCAAGTAACGATTCGGCGCGACTAAAACCCTGGGGACGCGCGGGTTGTTGATGCCTGCGATGTACAAGGTCCCAAACGTCGAGGGCGCCCTCGCCGTCTGGAGGCGCTCGCCTTTGCGCCCCCTAATCGAGAAGGCCATCTACCACGACGACGTGCACTAGATTGCCGATGCAGTGCAGGTAGCCACGGAAAAGCTCACGAATCGACGAAGTTCAGACGTCTCAGGACGGTATTGGGACGCTGTGGGAAATTCGTTACGCCGACGGGAAGAGCAGATCGATCGGATTATGATCCTTCCGAGGCCGGATGGCGGTCGGACTCACCGTAGCGAGTATCTTGAGTTGCACCGGAGATTGACATGTTGACGATGCAGAAGCTCGGCGTGTGTCCAGTCTTCAAAGGTCTCGACCAACACTCCGTTGTCGGCCTGGCCCGGCTGCGTCGGTGCCGAGCGCTGAGTTTGCATGCAATAGAGTATTTTGCACCGTCTGGTCGACGGGCGTAAAACTCACATGTGACTGGCGTCGTCTAATGAGCGCGGGTACGTTCAACTCGGCCCTTGAAAGTGATTCGCAGCCGCCACTGAGCCGACGTGGGGATCAACCCTTCCAGGCGCCGAACGGCGACGGAGCGGGCGCGACCAGGCCGAGCTTCTGGAAATACGCAGCCGTGGCATTCCACCCTCGACTTGCGAGCGTGTTCTTCTGTGCCTCCGTGAGATCGAACTGAGTGGTGCCGAACCCGCGTGCGTCGATCCGCACCGTGCGTGTCGTCAGGTTTGCGGTGTCGCGGCGGTCCGAGGCCTCCATCACCGTGTTTGCCAGCCGCTGGAAATAGTCGAGCACGAACTCCACCGGGCGGTCGGGGTTGAACGGGGGACAACTCGCTACAGGACCCGAGAGCTGCGGTTCCTCCTCCAGGACAAATCCTATCGTCGGGCGCGCGAGATCGGCCGGTGTGTTCCGAAGCGGCGACCTCGCCCGATCCATGAACAGAAACATTGGGTAGTTCGACAAGAGGCCGCCGTCGACGACTGGACACCCGTTGTAGGTGACTGACTTGAAGAAGAACGGAATGCTCATGGACATGCGGACCGCGTTGGCGACCGGCACGTTCGGCGTCAGCTGGTCGTTGAACACGATCATTTGGCGGCGGCCGATGTCCGAGGCGATCACCGTGAGGCCGATGCCCGTTCTGTCGGTGGTTTCCTTCAGCGTCGGCCACGCGCTCGGCGGATTTGCCGGTGTGAGCTCGCTCAGCCGATCGAATACCTTCTGGTTGATCCACGTCCGGAAGGCCTCTCCCACATACAGCCCGCCGCGCGCGAGAAGATTGGACACATCTCCCAGCCGCGGGTTCCGGCTCACCACTTCGCGGAACAGCCGCATGCGAACGGCCTCGGGCGCCGTCAGCAGGGCGAGCGGCGCAAGCGGCGGCACGACCAACGGCGCCACTGACAGCACGTCCCGCAGGAATCCGTAAAACGGGCTCCGGCGCACTTCCGCATCGGTGAGCGGTGGCGCGTCCTTGAAGTCGGCGAAGTTTTTCTGGGACACGATTTTGTGGATGGTCTCGCCGCGGCTCGGGTCGCTCGCTTTGTATCCGGCCGCGATGAACGCAGCCGTGATTGCCCCGGCGGATGTCCCGGCGACCCGCCGGAACCACATGCCCTGCTGTTCCATGAAGCGCAGGGCGCCGACGAATGCGAGGCCTTTCGCGCCGCCACCTTCGAAGACGCCGTCGTATTCGCGCGGAACGCTGGCCGACGTTGTCGACACAGACGCATGCGATGGCATCGCTCTCGCGTGCCGCACGGCGGGGACCGGAACGTGACGAATCATCGGTGCGATCTCGTTGAAATACATCTGAGTTATCCTTGCCCCAACCGTTTACGGGCTGTCAGCGCAACCTCACGCCAGCGAAAGACTTCGTTCAAAGTCGCCCCTAATCGATTGCAACTCGGCGTTACGGCCCACCGCGATAGTCGCGGTAGCACGAGTAAATGTGATTGGGGTCATCTGACTTAGCGCGCATCCACTCCCAGACGGCTCGATGGAACTGACCATGGCCTGCTTGGTTGACAATCCCGTAGATGCTTCTGATCGCTCGCAGGATCTCATCATCGATGCGGCGCAGGTTCATCACGAACTGATCGTCAGGTGCATTGGCGACGAGAGGCCGTTTCAGCTCCTTCCGTACGCGTCTCATCAGCTTCGCCAGGTAGTCGGTGATTTGTTGTCCTGTCATCTCTCTCGGAAGGCCGCCGGCGATCTGCTGAACGTTGTAATCCCAAGGTATCCAGGCGTCGTTCACGTGCTCGTTTTGAAGCTTCCGCAGGAGGCACTGTAAACGCTGTGTCTGAGGCGTCGCGGCTTTTTGTTCAATCAGGCGAACACCGCGTTCGGCGACCCTCCGCCAATCGATGCTTGGTGCGACGCTAGCGGGAGGCGCCGGTGTGCCGCCGTTCGGCGCGGCCGGCCTGAAGATCTCGACTCGACGGCTCCGCTCCGGGCTATTCGGGATGATCTGGGTCGCGCCGCGTGATTCGATCGTCACAGAGACGGCGCGGCTCGACCCTGGACGCATTCGCTCGAGTGTCGCCACCAACTGACGTCGAGCTTCCGCTGCGCGCCGAAGCGCAAGCTCCTGATTGTAGGCACCCGTTCCTACAGGATCGGTATGCCCGACCATGATGAACTGAACCGGCTCTCCCGCAGGCCTGCTGAGGATGTGCCGCGACAGTGCGATCAATTGCTGGTGATGCTGCGGTATCAGCATGTGCTTGTCGAACGGGAACGCGGTCAACACGTCGACTCGCCTTGCTTCGGGCGTCGGGAACTGACCGAATCCGCTGAACCGCGGATAACCCAATCGGCGAATCATGTACGGCACGGCAAAACTCCTCGTGGTCATCGGAACGTGGTATCCACCACAGAGATGTCAACGCGACGTTCGGGCAGGCTCTCAATGGAATCGGTGGTCCGCGCCTTGTGTTCGCCGTAGGAGAACACCTTGATCTTTGCGTCGGGCCCTGCGGGCCGCTCCAGGATCCTCCGGACGGTCAACGCCCGTCTTTCCGCCAGCAGGCGGTTGAATTCCTTGGGTCCTGTCGTGCTCGCATAGCCCTGAAGCAC
>JANMJM010000196.1:0-16494 GCA_031371345.1 Vicinamibacteria bacterium | reverse complement strand
GCGCCGCGCACGGGCCGATCTTCGCCGCGCGTTTGCCGAGCTGCGCGCCGCGCAAATTCGCGAGCGCGCGTTGGCGCGCGCGCGCGATCGCCTGAACGAGCTCGGAGGCATGCTGGCCAAACGGGAAGCCGCTGGCGATGCGGCGGGATTCGATCGGCTGCGCGCTGAACGGGAAATGCTCGATCTCGAAGCCGATCGCGCCATCGCGTCGACAGAACGCGCCCGCGCACAGGCCATGCTCGGGAGTTTCTTCAGCGGACCAATCGATCCGGCGACCCTCGTCGCCGCCGAGGCTGCCACGGCGGCCCCTGCGCTGCCGCCGGTTGAAGGCCTGATCGAGCGTGCTGAAGCCGTGCGAGGCGAGATTCTGGCGCTGCGCCACGACATCGACGCGGCGCGTTTCAGCGAGCGCGCGGCCGCGCGTCGGCTCATTCCCGAGCCGGAGGCCGTCGGCGGCGCAAAGTCCTCGTCGGCGGCAGGTGGCGATATCGGGAGCGTGTTTGGCGTTCAGGCCACGCTGCCGCTGTTCGATCGCGCGCGGCCGGAACGCGCACTCGCCCGTGCGCGCATGGCGCAGCTCGAAGCGCGCCTCGAGGCATTCCGTGTCGCGCTGCGATCGCAGGTCATCGCGCTTCGGACAGCGGCCATCGAACGGCGCGCGCTGGCCGATCGGTACCGCGCGACGGCATTCAACAGCGCCGATCAAGTCGAACGGATCGCGCAGATTAGCTATGAAGCTGGCGAGCGCGGCATTCTCGAGTTGCTCGACGCCTACCGAACGTCTGCCGGTGCGCGGGTCCGTCAGGCTGTCCTGGACGCCTCGGCGCGCGAGGCCGAGGTTGAACTGGAATTCATCAGTGGATGGGAGATCCCGTAATGAGAACACCACAGCTCCTCGCGGCGGCCATGCTCATCACGGGTGTGATGACGCAAGGGTGCGGCCCGAAAGCGGCACTCAATAGCCATCAGGAGACGCCAACGCTCAGTGTGACGCATTGGACGGACAAGACAGAGCTCTTCATGGAACATCCACCCCTGGTCGGCGGACAAACCGCGCTCTTTGCCGTCCACTTGACCACGATGAGCGATTTCAAAGCGCTGACCGCGGGAAAACCGCGTCTGGAGTTCATCCGGCAGTCCGGCGGTTCGCCGGCGGTGCTGCAGGGGGCCGGGCCGGCGCGGCCGGGAGCATTTCGAATCGAGGCGGCGGCGCCTCCGCCCGCCACCTACAAATGGGCCCTCGTCATCGACGCGCCCGGGCTCTCGGACCGCCACGATCTGGGAAGCATCACCGTTTTTCCGGACGAGGCGGCGGCGATTGCCGACGCCGAGAAGCGATCGGCCACCGATCCTGCGGCGATTTCCTATCTCAAAGAACAACAGTGGACCAACGAATTCGCGACCGAGCCTATTCGAGTGGCCGATCTTCGGAATGTCATTCGCGTGCCGGCGACGGTCGAACCGGTGAGCGGAGGCGACGCGATGGTGACCGCGCCGGCCGCTGGCAGATTTACCGCCGGTTCGCTACCGCGCATTGGAACGCCGATCGCGTCGGGGCAGACACTCGGACAATTGCAGCCGCGCGGAGTCGCCGGCGAAGATCGCGCCGCAATTGCGGCGGCCGTCGCCGAAGCACAAGCGGCGACCGAGGCCGCGCGCGTCGAAGCGACGCGTGCGCAGCGGCTCGTCGACGAACGCGCCGTCCCGGCTCGTCGTGCCGAAGATGCGAACCGCGCGCTGGCGGTCGCGGCGTCGCGTCTGCGGGCGGCCGAAGCGCGGCTCGCGCAGCGCGACGAAACGCTGCGCAGCGGGGGCGGCGCCGCCAGCGGCAATACCTTTGTGTTGCACGCGCCGATCGCAGGCCGTCTCGCCGATGTGTTCGCCACACTTGGTGCGTCATACGAGGAGGGCGCGCCGCTGTTTCGCATCGTGCGCACCGATCGAGTCGAGTTGCGCGCGCAGATTCCAGCCGCCGATGCGCTCGTCGCCCGGAACATCACGGCACTCGCCTTCGAAATACCTGGGCGCGCCGAGGCGCTCACGCTGCAAGTGCACGACGCGCACGACCCTGGCGTGCTGGATTCGACAACGCGTGCCCTGCCCGTGCAGTTCGAAGTCTCGAATCCGGCCAATCAGCTTCTGGTCGGCCAAAGCGGCACTGCCCTTCTTTATCAGCGAGAGCAGCTGCGCGTCCCGGCCGCTCCCAAGTCGGCTGTGCTCATGGAGGCTGGCCGGCCTTACATGTTTGTCCAGATGAGCGGGGAGGCATTCGCGCGGCGTTTCATTGAAATCGCCGTGCGTGACGGCGACCTCGTTGGCATCAAAAGCGGTGTGCAGCCGGGCGAGCGCGTCGTCACGCGCGGCGCGTACGAAATCCAACTGGCGTCGGCGGCCAAGGGCCTGCCGGCCGAAGGCCACGTTCACTAAAAGGACACGCGATGAAGCGTTTGATTCAATGGTCGATCGACCATCACTGGATAATCATCGGGTTGTCAGTGCTGCTCGCAGCCGCCGGCATCTGGACCGCGCGCAGCATGCCCGTCGACGTGTTTCCCGACCTCACGGCACCCACGGTGACGATTTTGGCCGAGGGGCACGGCATGGCGCCCGACGAGATGGAATCGCTCGTCACGTTTCCGATTGAAAGTGCGATCAACGGCGCATCAGGCGTGCGCCGCGTCCGCTCGGCGACGGCAGTCGGCATCGCCGTGGTCTGGGTGGAGTTCGACTGGAGCACCGACATTTTCCTCGCCCGACAGCTGGTCTCGGAAAAGTTGTCGCTCGTCACCGGCACGCTGCCGCCTCAGGTGGAACGGCCGGTACTGGCACCGATTTCGTCGATCATGGGCGAGATTCTGTTCTTCGCGATCTCGTCCGAACGCGACGACCCGCTCACGCTGCGAACAGTTGCCGACACGATCGTCAGACGACGGCTGCTGGGCGTTCCGGGTGTGTCGCAGGTCACGCCGATCGGCGGCGCGGAACGGCAGCTCCAAGTCGTGGCGCACCCGGACCGCTTGCGCGCGAACAGCATCTCCCTGACCGAGTTGCTCGATGCCGTGCGCGGCGCAAGCCAGAACACTTCGGCGGGCATTTTCGTCGAAGGCGCTCAGGAATACGTCCTGGAGGCCATTGGCCGCGTACGTTCTCCAGAGGAAATCGGAGACAGTGTTATTGCGCTCCGCGGTCCGCGGGCTGTGCTCGTCCGCGATGTCGCTGATGTTCGCGAAGGCGCAGCGATAAAAAGAGGTGAAGGATCCCGCAGCGGGAGGCCGGCCGTCATCATCGGCGTTCAGAAACAACCCGGCGCGAACACGATCGAGCTGACCGCACGCCTGGATCAAGAACTTGATCGGCTGCAGCAAGAACTGCCTCCAGGGATGACGATCGACCGGAAAATTTTCCGCCAGTCCGACTTCATCGAACTCGCCGTCGCCAACGTCATCGGGGCACTTCGAGACGGTGGACTGCTCGTCATCGCGATCGTCCTCCTCTTCCTGGCCAACCTGCGGGCGGCTGGCATCACCCTGACGGCGATGCCGTTGTCACTGGCCGCGGCGGTGCTGGTCCTGCGCGGGTTCGGCGCAAGCATCAACACCATGACGCTCGGCGGGATGGCGATCGCCATCGGGGCGCTTGTCGACGACGCCATTATCGACGTCGAGAACGTCGTCCGCCGGCTCCGTGAGAACCACGTGAAGCCGTCGGCCGAGCGACGGCCTGCTGCGGATGTCGTGCGTGACGCCACGCTCGAAATCAGGACGTCGATCGTGTTCGCCACGGTCATCATCGTCCTCGTGTTCCTGCCAATCTTTGGGCTGTCGGGTGTGGAAGGACGCCTGCTCGCGCCGCTGGCCTTCGCCTACATTGTCGCGCTGCTGGCATCGCTGGTCGTGGCGATTATCGTGACGCCGGCGCTCTGCTTTGCGTTTCTGCCCAACGCGCCTTCGATCGAGCAGGGTCACGATGGCTGGCTCTCCCGCCATCTGAAACACTGGTTCGGCAAGGTGCTGCCCCCAGCGCTGGAGCGGCCGGCACTCGTCATGGCGATGGCTGCCGTGTTGCTCCTTGTCGCAGGGCTGGCGATGACACGAATGGGCACAGCGTTTCTTCCGGCGTTCCACGAAAGCAGCCTGACGGTGCAGGCCAACACGCTCCCGGGTACCTCGCTGGCCAAGTCCGACGAAATCGGCCGCAAGGTTGAGCAAATCCTGCTTGCTCAACCCGAGGTCGTCGCTACGGCGCGACGCACCGGACGCGCCGAGCTCGACGAGCACGTGCAGGGCGTCGAAGCCGCCGAGATCGACGTCGGCCTACGCGAAACCGACAGGCCGCGCGAGGAATTGCTGGCCGCGCTTCGGCGCGAATTCTCGTCGCTGCCCGGCACCAATGTCACCGTGGGTCAACCGATTTCTCATCGCATCGACCATATGCTGTCGGGCACGCGCGCCAGCATTGCAGTGAAGGTGTTTGGCGACGACCTTCATATTCTGCGCAGGCTTGGTGAACGCGTGCGTCAGGTCATGAGTCAAGTTCCGGGCGTCGTTGATCTGTCGCTCGAGCAGCAGATGGACATTCCATTTGTCCGGTTTATCCTGAACCGCCGCGCCATCGCGCAATACGGACTGCATATGGACGATGTCGCTGAAGCGATCGAGACGAGTTTCTCCGGCGCCACGGTTGGCCGCATTTTCGAACAAGGAACCACGTTCGATCTCGTCGTGAAATTCGACGCCTCCGCCGCCAGCGACTTCGAGCGCATTGCCGATCTGCCAGTCGATACGCCGTCGGGCACGCCCGTGCCACTCCGCCTGATCGCCGACGTGCGGCGCGAAGAGGGTCCGAACATGATCCTGCGCGAGAACGTAGGCCGCCGCATCGTCATCTCCTGCAATGTCGCGGGTCGCGATCTCGGTAGCGTAGTGAACGATATCAGGATGGCGGTCGCCGAATCAGTCGCGCTACCCAAGGGCTATCGTGTGGAATACGGCGGTCAGTTTGAGAGCCAGCAGAGCGCGTCACGCCAACTGCTCATTCTCGGAATCGGGGTCATCGCCGGCCTGTTCATGATGCTCGTGCTCGCGTTCGAACGCGCTCGAGATGCCCTGCTCGTGATGCTGAACCTGCCGCTGGCATTGATCGGTGGCGTTGCCGGTGTGTTTTTGTCTGGCGGCGTCCTGAGCGTGGCGTCGATGATCGGGTTCATCACCCTCTTCGGCATTGCGACGCGCAACGGCATCATGCTCGTCTCGCACATTCATCATCTGATGATGGAGGAAGGGGTCACCGACTTTCGAGAGGCGGTTGAACGAGGAGCCACTGAGCGGCTCGTGCCGATTTTGATGACGGCGATGGCTGCGGGCCTGGCATTGGTTCCACTGGCGCTCGGCGGGGGCAAGACCGGTAGCGAAATACAGACGCCGATGGCCATCGTGATTCTTTGTGGCTTGGCGAGCTCGACACTGCTGAACATGTTTGTCGTGCCGACGCTCTACCTGCGTTACGGGCGACCCGTGACGAGGTGACGGCGCAACATCGGATCGACTGGGTACGCGGCAGCGTCTATGGAATCGCATCAGCCGCGCTATTCGGCGTGAGCGCGCCCGTCTCGAAGCGGCTGCTCCCGGACACGGGGCCGGTGCTGCTCGCCGGATTGCTGTATTTTGGCGCAGGCCTCGGACTGACAGCCGTCTCTCTTGTGCGCAGGCGCCCGTGGCCCAATTTCAGCCGGCACGATTGGTACAGCTTAAGCGCGATCGCATTCGTTGGTGGGTTCGGAGCGCCCGTTCTGTTGCTTGTCGGACTTCAGCGGGTGTCCGGCGTCGTCGGCTCGCTGTTGCTAAATCTCGAAGCGGTGTTCACCATGGTGCTCGCCGCCGTATTTTTTCGAGATCGCTTGTCGGTCAAGGAATGGATGGGGGTACCGCTCATCTTGGTCGGCGCTCTGCTGATGGAATACGGGCCTGGCGATTTTGTTGCCAACGGCCTCGGCGTCGCGGCCATCGCGGCGGCGTGTCTGGGTTGGGGCCTCGACAACAATCTGACGCAGCGAATCTCGTCACACGATCCCGTGTCGATCGTGCAGGTGAAGGCGCTGACAGCGGGCGCAGGCAACCTCCTGTTGGCGATGATGGTCGGCCAGCACGCGTTGAACTGGCACGTGGTGGCCATCTCGATGGCTGTCGGCTTCTTGTGTTACGGCGTCAGCATTGTTTTTGATGTGTATGCCCTCCGACATCTCGGTGCGGCCCGCGAGGCTGCGCTATTTGCAACGGCTCCTTTTCTCGGCGCTGTTGCGGCGGTGCCAATTCTAGGCGAGCGGCTGACGCAAACACACATCACGTCGGCGGCTCTGATGGCGGTGGGCGTCCTGATTTTGAGATATGGCGGACATTCAACTCATTGGAAGGACGTATGAGAAACGGGCTCGATGCGGAGCAACGCGCCGTCATCTTCCAGCCGTCAACACATACAACAGGCGGAAATCGATCGCCTGTGTAGAACGTCATATTTGACGACCGGCCGGCCGTAATTCTTGCCTGCGCCCAGCACGTTCATTTCGTCGCCGCCGCTCGGACCCTGTTCGGTCTCCCACAGGTCGCCAGTCTCGGGGTTGACGGCCAAGCCGTGTCGATTACGGTGCCCCATCGTATAGATGGAGGATTTATATCCGGCGCAGCCGAAGAACGGATTGTCCGAAGAAACTGTTCCATCATGGCGCAGTCCTGCCATCGACGCCGCGCGCGTGGGCGACTCGGTTGCGCTGACGGGCCTCGTTCGGCACTACGATCCGAAGTCCTTCGAAAAAGACTATCGATGGCTTCGACAGGCCGATTATCCGGACGTGCGGAGCGGCGATTGGGTGATCGTCGCCACGTCGGTCCGAACGGCAGAAGGTACCGAGCTTGTGCCGGGCCGCACGATCAGTAACCTGCCACCCGACGCACCAAAAACCCGGCCGTCCCAGAACGAGCGGCTCGGCGCTATTGCACGCGCCATGGAGACACCCCCGACCAACTTCTCAGCTGCTGCTTCGCCCACTCGTTGGTCTGGGTCGTATGACAGCTGATGCACGGGTTCGGAATCTTGTAGAGCTCGGTGGCGGTCGGGGTGATGAATTTGAAGCTGTGACTGCGGACGTTCACATCGGCAATCGTCTGTTCAACCTTCGGCATATGGCACGTCACACATTGGCTGCCTGCGCTGCCGGGCGCATGATGCGTGTGCGCCTCAACGGTTGCCGCACGCGGCCCATTCGGCGAGCTCGGGCCGTGGCATGTCAGGCACAACTGCTGCGACGGCTTCACCAAGTCGGCGTTGTTCTGCGTCCCGTGAGGATCGTGGCAACTGAAACACGTGACCCCGCGCCGATACATGAGGCTGTCGACGAAATCGTTGGCCTGCATGCGGTTCTTGTGCGCCGTCCCTTCCGCAAAATGCGTGAAGGTCGCCTCACCGGCCTTGTGTTCCTCCAACTTCCAGAAGTTCTTCAGCTCGAGACCTTGATGGAAGCCGACCGGCCAGTCGTAGTGCTGGCCGTCGGCCATCGGATTTTTCAGCGGCTGACCCTGCGTATGGCATTGCAGGCACGTGTCGGTCGCCCTGACAAAATCAAGCCGGGACGGATCGATGATGTTCGCCTTTGATGGACGCGCCACGTGCTCGCTGGCGGGCCCATGGCATTTCTCGCATCCGACATTCCATTCGGTCACCTGCTTGGTCTGCACGTCGTAATTGGTCGAGTGGCAGCCATCGCACAGCGGCCCCGTCGGCCGCGTTGTGTTGTCGCCCGGTGGCGCGGGATAGTGCGGAACCCACCAATCGGTGTTTGGCTGAACGAAGTAGGGCCGCCAAAGTTTGTTCGTCACGTCCCACTGCGCGGCCGCGGGATAGTAGTCGTTCCCACGCCGCAGGAAATACCGCTGCTTCCACTTGGTGCCATACACGAACGACACGTCCTCGAGCTTGAAGGTCACCAGCGGATTCGGTTTGGAAAAGTCTCCCAGGACGACACTGGGGTTCACCTTGGGATCGGTCACCACATTAGCCATGCGCGTATGCGACCAGCGCTCAAAGGTCGCCGCGTGACAGCGCTGGCAGGCGAGCGATCCGACATAACGCGCCTGGACGTCTTGTGTATTGGCGGCCGGTTGCGGCGTTGTGATTCGTGGCGGGCGAGCCGTCAGCACCATCGGGGGCGCACCCTGGGCCCATACCGAATGTGAAGCCACGCTCATCGCGAGCGATCCTCCAAACACGGCAATCGCGGCGAGCTGCATCGTGTGAAATGGTCGACTCATCACTCTCCTCAACAAATGCCCTTGGCGCCGCTTTTTCGCTTCGGCGATTGAAACGACTGATACAGCGCTTCGAATATCACAATCCCCTGCTTCGTTCCTTTAAATCCAGATCGTGCATGACGCCGCGGCATGGGAGGTCAGCGCGTATTGAGATCGCGGGACAGAATCAATTTCAGCTGAAGTTTGTCTGAGGACGGCGTGAGACCAAACCCGATGCCCGCTTCGATGTCGAATAATTTTGCGCTGTGATCGACGACGGCGAAAATCTGGTGCGCCCGTTCGTTGCCCCGAAAGTGCCGGAGCGTGCCGTAGTCCGCGTATTCCTCGACGGCGAGCTGCCACCGCGGCGACACGGTGAACGCGACGCGCGTGGAAGGCGCGAAGATCAGATTTTTGACACCATCATACGCCGTGTCAACGATGGGGTTGATGATGATGTCGATCGTGTTCAGGTGCCAACCGATGATGGGGCGGATCTCCGACGTTATGCGCCTGGTGTCCCAATACCTCGCGTTATAGCTGAATTCGAAGTTCGCGCCGTAGACGAACCGGCGCTCGTCGGCATGAGGCACGGCGAACAGCGTTCGCAATTTGAATCCGTCGAGCACCGCGCCCCGGTTTTTGTCGACGCTGTACAAGGGCATGTACAGCCCAGCCTCGAACCAGTCCGTGACGCCGTATGCCCACTCGGGAACTCCGTTTAGTGACTTGTCGGACACGATCGCGCCCGGGAACGCGGGATCCTTCACGCCTTTGGGAGTGAAGTTGTTGTGCACCGTCAGGTTCGCCACGCCCACCGGGGCCAACCCACCGTCGTACACCTGAATTTCATCCCCCTGCGCCAGTGCCGGGCGCGCCGAGATCAAGACGAACAACATCACGAGCCCATAATCACGAAGGAGTGTGGTCATTGAACGGGCGAATGATATCAAATCTCCGAGGGTGCAGTATGCTGTGAACTCCACATGAATAGACGCAGCACATTCCGCTACAGCTTGGCGATCGCCGCCCTTCTCGCGTTCGTCATCCTCCCGTCGCTCGTCGATTTCCTGATGGAATGGTTGTGGTTCGGCGCGGTGGGCTATCGCGATGTCTTTCTCCAAAGCCTGAAAACGAGAGCGTCGCTCGGCTCGTTCGTGCTGGGCTTCGCATTCTTCGCCCTCTACGGCAATCTCTGGATTGCCATCTCATCGATTGCCAGCCCGTACATCGTCATCGGCACTGGCGGCGGCACGGTGCAGCCCGCAATGGTGCGCCGCGAACAACTGCGCAAGCTCACGGGTATGGGCGCCGCCGTCATCGCGCTGATGATCAGCCTCGCAGCAAGCGCTCAATGGTTTCAATGGCTGCAATTCCGTAACGGCGTGCCGTTCGGCATCGTCGATCCCATTCTGGGCTACGACGTCGGTTTTTACATTTACCGGCTGCCGATTTTCGATATTGCCAAGCAGCTTCTCCTGGCGCTCCTCGTCGTCTCGTTTGCCGGATCCGCCGTGGCATATGTGCTGGCCGGCGCGTTGAACTTCACGAAGCGCGGCGGCGTGTCGGTCGTCAGCAAAGCGCGTCGGCATCTGTCGCTGCTCCTTGCCGCGATTTTTCTCGTCCTTGCCGTTCATGCCTATCTCGAGGTTCCTCACCTGCTGACGAACGTCGTTGGCCGGGACATCGTGCACGGCGCGTCCTATACCGACGTCATGGCGCGCATGCCGGTCCTCCGGGTGATTTCCGTGGCAGCCGTTCTTGCCTCGCTGCTCGCGCTGTACAACTCGTTCTCAACCGCGCTGTGGCCGGTGCCGCTGGCGGTGGTCGTCTACCTGGTGACGTCGGTCGCCGGTGGCCTTTACGGCGGCGCCGTTCAGCGCTTCGTCGTGTCGCCAAACGAACAGGCGGCTGAAACGCCGTACATGACACACAACATCGAGGCGACCCGCCGGGCGTTCAACCTCGATGCGGTGAAGACGCGCGATCTGTCCGGCGACGCGGAACTCACCAAGGCCGACATCGTCCGCAACGCCGATACCATCAAGAATGTTCGCCTGTGGGATCACCAGCCGCTGCTCGACACCTTCGGTCAAATTCAGGAACTGCGGACCTATTACGATTTCGTGTCGGTCGACAACGATCGATACACCGTCAACGGCACGTCGCGTCAGGTCATGCTGTCGGGGCGCGAGCTCAATTCAGAAAGTCTTCCGAACCGAAACTGGATCAATGAACATCTCACATTCACGCACGGCTACGGACTGACGCTTGGCCCGGTCAACGAAGTCACTCAGGAAGGCCTGCCGGTCCTGTTCGTGAAGGACATCCCGCCGCAATCGTCGGTCCCGGACATTCAGATCACCGAGCCGAGCATCTACTTCGGCGAGCTGACGAACGATTACGTCCTCGTCAACACGAAGGCGAAGGAATTTCACTATTCCAAGGGCGATCAGAACGTCGAGACCACCTATTCGGGTAAAGACGGCGTCAGGATGGGCGGCCTTGGACGAAAGATTCTCTTCAGCGTCGGGTTTCAGGCGTTGCAGATTCTTTTCAGCAACGACATTTCGTCTGAGAGCCGGATTCTCTATCATCGCAACATCACCGACAGGCTGACGACGATCGCGCCGTTTTTGCGATACGACGAAGACCCTTACATGGTCGTGTCGGACGGCCGCCTGTTCTGGATTCGCGATGCCTACACGGTGAGCAACGACTACCCTTACTCGACGCCGGCGAACAACGGGCTGAATTACATCCGCAATTCCGTCAAGGTGATCGTCGACGCGTACAACGGCACAACCGACTTCTATCTCGCCGATCCACGCGACCCGCTGGCACTGACGCTGGCGAAGATTTATCCGAGCCTGCTGAAGCCGATCGATGCGATGCCCGCCGACCTGCGGCGGCACCTTCGGTATCCAGAAACTATTTTCGGCCTGCAGGCCGCCATGTACTCGACCTATCACATGACGAATCCGGTCATGTTCTACAACAAAGAAGATCAGTGGCAGATTCCTGCGATCGACGCCGAGGGTAGTCCGCAGCAGATGCTGCCTTACTACACGATCATGCGGATTCCCGGCGAGGCGCACGCCGAGTTCATCCAGATGCTGCCGTTCACGCCGGCGCGCAAAGACAATCTGACCGCATGGATGGTCGCTCGATCCGATCAGGAGAACTACGGTCAGCTCGAGGTGTTTCAGTTTCCCAAACAGAAAGTCGTCTACGGCCCGCGGCAGATCGTGGCGAGGATTAATCAGGACCAGGAGATCTCTCCGCAGATTACGTTGTGGAACCAGCAGGGGTCGCAGGTGATTCAAGGCACGCTGCTCGTGATTCCCATCGAGGAGTCGCTGCTCTACGTGCGCCCGTTGTACCTGCGCGCGTCCGACGGAAAGATTCCGGAGCTGAAACGGGTCATCGTGGCGTACCAGAATCAGATCGTCATGGCCGAGACGCTGGACCTGGCCATCGATAGAATCTTCGGCGACGGTGCCGCGCCGCGATCGACACAGGCCGGGCCCGGGCAGCCACCGCCGTCACGCCCCGCGTCGACGATCGTTCCGGGCAGGCCCGCGACGCCGCAGACCTCCGCGGTGGCGACACGCGCGCGCGAGCATTACGACCGCGCCATGCAGGCGCAGCGCGACGGCAACTGGGCGCTGTATGGCGAAGAAATTCGACTGCTGGGCGAAGCGCTGCAGGAGTTTTCACGATGACCGCGAAAAGCGGCGAGGCCGCGGCGATTCTTTTCGAGAACTGGCAGCAGCGCACGCGCGTCGACGGACTACCCGACGAATGCCGTCCAAGGGATCGTGCGGCGGGCTACGCGGCGCAAGCAGAAGTCGTGCATCTCTCCGGACAGAAAGTTGTCGGATGGAAGATTGCCGCCACCAGTGCGGCCGGACAGCAACATATCGGCGTGGATGGCCCGCTCGCCGGTCCTCTTCTGGCGAACCGCGTCCTGACGAGCGGCGCGACTGTGCCGCTCGACGGCAACATCATGAAGGTGGCGGAAGCCGAGTTCTGCTTCCATTTCGGCCGCTCCCTGCCGAAGCGCACCGAGCCGTACACGCAGGCAGAGGTCCTCGAAGCGATCGATGCGCTTCATCCCGCTATCGAGGTGCCCGATTCGCGCTACAACAACTTCGCCCGCGTGGGTGCTCCGCAACTGATCGCCGACACCGCGTGCGCGTGCTGGTTCGTACTCGGGCCGGCGACGAGCGCCGATTGGCGTTCGCGCCATCTGGTGACGCACTCGGTGACCGCGTACAAGAATGGCCAGCCTGCCGGAACTGGCAGTGGCGCAAACGTGCTGGGCGATCCCCGCGTGGCGGTCACGTGGCTCGTCAACGAGCTACGCACATTCGGTGACGGCGTACAGAAGACGCAAATTGTCACGACCGGCACCTGCGTGATTCCTTTTGCCATCGCGCCCGGCGACGGCTTGAGAATGGATTTCGGTGATTTCGGATCGGTAGAGGCGCGGATCTCGTGAATTACTTGAGCTCGCGATAAAACGCGATCAAATCCTGCGGCTTGCCCGGGTGCGCCCCAAGCTGGCGCATCATCGTCGTCACCTGGCCGCGATGATACGTGGCGTGATTCACGACGTGCTGAAACATGTGCCAGAAGACGCTCTTGAAGTCCTCGCCCGCCAGGTTCTTGTATTCGTAGACCCGCTCGACACCCTGCTCGCCCACTCCGTCGACGAGCGACCGCATCTTCTCTTCGTGCTCGGTCCATGAGCGTCGGATCGCCCGCACATCAGGGAAATCCTTCGCGTTCAAACCATGCGCCGGCGACTGGCCCAGCCATCGCGCGTGCCATATCCATTCGGCGAAATAGATATGGACGACCGTGTCGCGGACGGACTTGAAGCTGTTGCCCAAATCCTTCGTGTACTGTTCCGGGGTGAGCGTGTCGACTGCGGCTAACATCCGATCGCGCGCCCAGTAATGGAAATCGAGCAACGTCACAAGGTCGGCGTGGTTCATGGCATCACCTTTCGCCGAATGGCGGCGGCAACCACAGCAGGAATCGCGCACAGCCCCCCGAAGATCGCAAACGCGATCAACCCGAGAGGCATCAGATTGGCTGTGGGATTTTGCACGAAGGCCACGACCGCCTGCGCCGCAAACGGCATCATCGCCCAGCGCCACGGCCTTTCGGGAACGATGAAGGCGACGACCGCGGCAGTGACTGCGACAGCGGGAAGGACCGTCGTGAAATAGATCGGGTCGTCAAAGGCCTCGCGGCGGTGGCTGACTTTGGACAAATAGATCCATGTCCCGGCACCCACGGCGCCTGTCGTCAGCGACGCCCAGAGCGGAGAGAAAAATTTAATGGGATTCCTTCAGGCTAGGCCGGTGTTTTTTTCTTCATCGGCTCGGCCGCAAAAAATACGTCGTGTACCGCGCGGACAGCGCGGTCGATCTGATCCGAGGCGATGACGCACGACACGGTCATCTCCGACGAGCTGATGCAGTCGACGTTGATGCCCTCCTGAGCCAGCGCCCTGAACATGCGCCCGGCGAGGCCCGGCGTCGCCGCCAGCCGCGAGCCGATAATGGCAATCGTCGCAACACCCTTCTCGACCGTCCCATCGGCAGCAAGACCCTTCCGCTTCCATTCCTCGACGAGCTTCCTGGTCGGTTCGGCGAACTCGTCCTCGATGATGAACGTGATGCCGGCACGATGATCGGCGGCCGCGCTCTGAATGATGAGGCGGATGTTGATGTCCTTGTCGGCAACATCCTGGAAGATCTGCGCGGCGACGCCCGGCTTGTCTGGCACGTTCAGCAGCGTGACTTTGGCGATCTTCTTGTCGCTGGTGACGCCGACGACCTCTGGTTCTTCCATCCTCTTGGCTCCTTCGCGAATCCACGTGCCCTCGTTCAAGTGAAAGCTCGAGCGGATGTGGATGGGAATGTTATACGACATGCAGATTTCGGCCGCGCGCGGGTGCAGCACCTTCGCGCCGCTGGACGCCATCTCTATCGCTTCTTCGTAGGTCAGGACCGGCCAGAACCGGGCATCTTTCACGACGTTCGGGTCTGCCGACAACACGCCGTCCACGTCGGTGCAGATTTCGCAGACCGACGCTTTCAGCGCCGCCGCTACGGCGGCCCCGGTAATATCGCCACCGCCTCGTCCGAGCGTCGTCACTTCGTCGTTCTCGGTGACGCCCTGAAAGCCAGCGACGATGACCACACGGCCCTTCGCGAGCTCTTCCTCGATGCGTGCGGTGTCGATCGACTGGATGCGCGCGCGGTTGAACGACCCATCCGTGCGGATGTTGCACTGCGCGCCTGTCAGGGCAATGGCGGGAACACCTTTGTCCTGCAGGGCAAGCGCGAGCGTCGCGACGGCCACCTGCTCGCCCGAGGCCAGCAGCAAATCGTAGTCGCGGCCGTGAGGGTTTCTCGAAACCTGCCGGGCCAGCGCGACGAGCTGATCGGTCGTCTTCCCCATGGCAGAGACGGCCACCACGAGGTGGGGGTGGACGCGCAGATACGTCTTCACGCGCTCGGCGATCGCCAGAATCTTCTCGCCGGTAGCGACAGAGCTTCCGCCGTACTTCTGCACGACAATCGGACCGAGGGTCATGTAGTGATCCTGTTAACTGGAAACTGGAAACTAGGAACTAGAAAGTAAGTGACAAGGCGCTTTCTACTTACTTTTCAGTTTTCAGCTTCTAGTTTTTAGTTGCTGCGAAGTGAGAAGAGCCTTCCATAAATGCGTCGAACTCGGACAGCCCGCGACCGAGCTGTGCCGGCGTCTTCACGCGCGACGTCATCACTTCAGCGGTCTTGTACCCGTTGCCGGTGATACAAATCACGATCGATTCGTCGCGGGGAATCGAGCCGTTCTCGATCAACTTCACGGCACACGCCATCGTCGCACCGCCGGCAGGTTCGGTAAAGATGCCCTCGGTCTGAGCAATCAGCTGGACCGCGTCAAGAATCTCGCTGTCGGTCGCCATCGCCCCGGATCCGCCACTCGATCGGACCGCATTCAGTACTTGAAAGCCGTCAGCCGAATTGCCGATGGCAATCGAACGCGCGATGGTGTTCGGTTTCACCGGCTCGGGAAACTCAAGATTGTCGCGCAGGGCATTGATCACCGGCGCGCAACCGGCCGCCTGCGCCGCGTGAATCGCCGGCAGGTCGCCCTCGACCAAGCCTATTTCCTTCATCTCCCTAAACGCTCGGGCAATGCGCGGAAGCAGTGTGCCGCCGGCCACCGGCGACACGACGTGACGCGGGAACTTCCAGCCGAGCTGCTCGGCAATTTCGAATCCGTACGTCTTCGCGCCTTCTGCGTAGTAACTGCGCAGGTTGATATTCGCAAATCCCCACCCGTATTTTTCGGCAATCTGCGTACACAGACGATTCACATCGTCGTAGTTGCCTTTGATGGCGACCACCTGCGGACAGTAAATGCCCGATCCGAGAATCTTGCTCGGCTCGAGATCGTTCGGAATGAAGACGTAGCACTGCAAGCCGAGACGGGCGGCGTGCGCCGAGACACTGTTGGCCAGATTGCCGGTCGACGCGCAGCCAAACACGTTGAAGCCGAGCTCGACGGCACGCGTGGCTGCAACCGAGACGACGCGGTCTTTGTAGGAGAAGGTCGGATGGTTCACCGAATCGTCTTTGAGATAGAGCTCGCGAACGCCAAGCTTCTTCGCGAGCCGATCGGCTTTCACGAGCGGTGTGTAGCCCGAATAAAGGCCGGTGCGCGGCTCGCCTTCAATCGGCAGCAGCTCGCGATACCGCCAGAGGTTCTTGGGCCGCTGCTCAATCTGCTCGCGGCTCAGATGAATCGAGCGGTAGTCGTACACCGGTTCGAGCGGCCCAAGGCATTTGTCGCAGACGTAGGTCGCCTCGGCCGGAAACGACGCCTTGCACAGGTGACATTGCAGTCCAATCAACGCGCTCACACAGCCTCCGCCAGGAAGGAATGAAGAATTTGGAATTTGGAATTGAGAATCGGCGCGGGGACGACGGCGGCTTTGTCGCGCGCGATCGCGGCAATGTCGCCGAGGATCGCGACCGCGGGGGCGTCGCCGCCGGCTCCGGCGCCGAAGATGCCGGTGTCGCCGGAATGGGCGCCGGTAATCAGCGCCGCGTTCTGCGGACCCCTGGTCCGCGCGAAGATCGACGCGAGCTTGACCTCGGTCGGCGCGACCCACGCGGTCAGCGCC
>JANMJM010000194.1:0-7214 GCA_031371345.1 Vicinamibacteria bacterium | reverse complement strand
CGGTGCCGCTCGCGTCGTCGGACTGGACTATGCGGCCAACATGCTCGCGCTCGCGCGCGAACATGTTCGCGCGCTACAGGTCTCCGACAAGTGCGATTTCGTCGAGGGCGATTTTTCCAGCTTGGGACTGGAGGAGCGTTTCGATATCGTCATCGCGATTGGCGTATTCGATTACCAGGACAAACCGGTTGAATTCCTCCGCCGCATGATCGAGCGGAGTCGCGGCCGGGTCATCGGGAGCTTCCCAGGTCGGTCGCTCTTCCGCATGCGTCTCCGTCAATTGCGATATTGGCTCAGCGACTGTCCGGTGTTGTTCTACAGCGAGGACGAAGTCCGGCAGATCGCAAAGGAGGCCGGGCTCACATCTGTCGAGATTGTTCCGATTACAAGCTCCGGCACGGGATTCGTTTTGGTGGGCAACGTTTAGATGTGCGGAATCTACGGGCGCCTAGAATTACGCGCCGGCACTATTGAACGTCGCTCAGCCGACCTCGAGGCCGTCCGGTGTCTCGTGCACCGTGGTCCTGACGATGAAGGTACGTGGTATGGCACGCGCGCGTTCCTCGGCATGCGCCGCCTGTCGGTGATTGACCTGCCGGCCGGCCACCAGCCCATGCACAACGAGGACGGCTCGTTGTGGGTCATCTTCAACGGCGAAATCTACAACTTCAAGGACATTCGCGAAGATCTGTTGTCTCGAGGCCACACGTTCAGGACAAATTCCGATACAGAGGTCATCGTTCACGGGTACGAGGAATGGGGCGAGGCTGTTCTCGATCGCCTGAACGGGATGTTCGCCATCGCGCTCTGGGACAATCGCGCCGACACGCTTTTTATTGCGCGCGACCGGCTGGGCGTGAAACCTCTCTACTATTTCCTCGACGATCACCGTCTTTTGTTCGCGTCGGAGATCAAAGCGATCCTCGCGCATTCCGATATCCCACGAGTGGTTGAGCCGACAGGGCTGCTGAACTACCTGACCTACGGCCACGCGGTCGCCCCCAAGACCATCTACCGCGGCATTCAAAAACTTATGCCGGGACATTTCATGCGTGTCCGCGGCCGCGACGTGACGATCCGTCGCTGGTGGCACGCCCGCCCGGTAGAACCAACACGCTTATCTGAAGACGAATGCCGCAGGGAGGTACGGCGCTTGCTCGAAGACAGCGTCAGGCTTCGCTTGATTGCCGATGTCCCGCTCGGAGCGTTCCTGAGCGGCGGTCTCGATTCAAGCGCCGTTGTTGCGTTGATGACGCAGCAAATGACACGTCCCGTGAAAACGTTTTCTGTTGGGTTCGACGGAGGGCCGGCGTTTAATGAATTACCCGACGCCCGGCGCGTGGCCGAACACTGTCGGACCGAACACCACGAGCTCCTCGTCAAGTCAGGACAGCTGGTGGATACGTTGCAGACGCTCGTCTACCACTTCGATGAACCTTTCGGCGATGCGGCCTGTTTTCCGACGTACTTGGTCTCGAAGCTTGCCCGCACACAGGTGACGGTGGCGTTGACCGGGGAGGGCGGCGACGAACTGTTCGGTGGATATCGGCGGTACTGGGCCGCTCGCTGGTTACGGATGCTGCGAATGGTATCGGGAGGTGCCGGACCGGCCGTGCTTGGCGTCGGTATCGATGCGCTACCGAGATTTCGGCGCCTGAAGAAGCTCGTCGAGGCGGCGCGCATTCCCGATTCCGTTTCCCGATACTCGTCGCTTCTTCGTGTGTTCAGCGACGATGGACTGAGCCGGCTTGTAGACGCCCGTTTCGAGCAGGCCACGCTGGCCTACGATGCCGCAGACATGTACCGCGAACACTTTGCCGAGGCTCGCGTTGCCGACGAAATGAACCAGTTCATGTATGTAGACGTGAAGACGTGGCTGGCCGATACGTATCTCGAGAAGGTGGACAAGACGAGCATGGCTGTCGGACTGGAAGCACGCGTGCCGCTGCTCGATTACCGGCTCGTTGAGTTTGCGCTGTCGATTCCGTCGCGTTACAAAATCGCCGGCGGCCTCACCAAACGCGTGCTGCGGAATGCGGTGAGCGATTTGCTGCCGGCCGCTACCCTACGAAAGCCCAAACACGGCTTTGCGGTTCCAACCGATTCATGGTTTCGTGGAGAACTGCGCGACTTTGCCTACGAAGTGTTGCTCGACGGTCGCAGCCGGCAGCGGGGATTTTTGAACCCCACCGAGGTCGAACGCTTGTGGCGCGACCACCAGGCCGGCCGCGAAGTGCGCGACTCGCATCTGTGGGTCATGATGAATTTCGAGTTGTGGGCGAGGCAGTATCTGGACCAGCCGGTCGCAGCGTGACGATTAAAGTCGCCCACCTGACGACCGTCGATATGAGCGTGCGGCATCTGCTGCTCAATCAGCTGATGGCGCTGCGGACTGCGGGATTTGACGTCACGGCGATTTCGGCTCCCGGCCCCGATCTGGCTCCTGTTGCCGCCGAGGGTGTGCGCCATTTGCCGGTGGCATTTACCCGCCGACTAACTCCACTCACCGATCTCAAGGCGTTCTGGCAGCTGTGGCGAATGTTTCGCCGAGAGCGTTTCACGATTGTTCACACGCATCAGGCGAAAGCGGCCTTGCTCGGTCAGATGGCGGCAAGATTGGCAGGCGTGCCCATCGTCGTGAATACGCTCCACGGGTTCTACTTTCACGAGGCGACGCCGCCGTTGACGCGACGGCTATGGATCGCGCTCGAGCGTTATCAGGCGTTGTATTCCGATCTAATCCTGTCGCAGAATCCTGAAGACATCGAGACAGCCGTGAGCCAACGGATTTGCTCGCGGGATCGCATCGAGTTTGTCGGAAACGGAATTGACTTGCTGCGTTTCAATCGCGCTGCCGTGTCGGACGAGCAACGCCGCGCAAAACGCGCGGAGCTAGGCTTCTCGGACGACACCAAAGTCATTGGCTTCGTAGGGCGCCTCGTTCGCGAAAAAGGCTTCACGGAGCTCGTCGAGGCTTTCGGTCGAGTGCGAGAACGGGTGCCGGCGGCCAAACTGCTGGTGGTAGGCCCCGTTGACAGCGAGAAAACCGATGCGGTTAACCCCGAGACTGCAGGCGGGAGTGGACTGATCGAACACATCGTGTTCGCCGGGTATCGGCACGATATGCCTGAGTTGTTTGCGGCGATGGATGTGTGTGTGCTGCCGTCGCACCGCGAGGGTTTCCCGCGCTCCCCGATGGAAGCGTCCGCGATGGGTGTGCCGTGTGTCGTCACCGATATTCGTGGTTGTCGTCAGGTCGTGGAGCCGGGACGCAACGGAATTATCGTTCCAGTTCGGCAGCACGAACCCCTCGCGGATGCCATTACGACGATTCTCCAGGACGGCGGGCTCGCAAAGCGCATGGGAGCGGAAGGGCAGAGGATGGCCCGTGACCAATTCGACGAACGACGTGTCTTCGCGCGCGTGATCTCTGCGTACCGTCGGCTGCTGGATCGGAAAAGAATCGTTGCCGGACCGATCCGCATTCCTGCGTCGCAGCTCGAATCGTAGCGTGGCTTCTCAACCCGGCGCGACCAAGCGACTGTTCGATCTGATCGTCACGATACCTGCGGGGGTCTTGCTCCTGCCCATCGCGGCGACGGTCGCGCTTCTGATTGCTTTCACCATGGGCCGGCCAATTTTTTTCAGACAGTGGCGCCCGGGACTCCACGGAGAGCCGTTCGAGTTATGGAAGTTCCGGACGATGGTCGTTGGCGGCGCCGATGAACGGCGTCCTGACGCTCAACGACTGACGTCGGTGGGACGTTTGCTTCGGCAGACCAGCCTGGACGAGCTCCCCGAGTTGATCAATGTCCTGCGCGGTGAGATGAGCTTGGTGGGGCCTCGCCCGCTGTTGATGGTCTATCTCGAGCGATACGCTTCCTGGCAGCGTCGCAGGCACGACGTACTACCGGGCATCACGGGGCTGGCTCAGATCAGCGGACGCAACGACCTTTCGTGGGACGAGCGGTTTGTCCTGGACCTCTGGTACATTGATCACTGGTCACTCGGTTTGGACATCAAAATCCTCGCCCGCACGATGTGGAAGGTCCTGATCCGAGAAGGTATCAATCAACCGGGTTCGTCAACAGCGGAAGAATTCACCGGCCCTGAGCGCCAAGGACCATGAGAGTGGTAATCGTTGGCGCAGGCGGACACGCGAAGGTCGTGTGTGATGCGCTTCTCGCGTCCGGCGCAGCCGAAACCGACATCGTTGGGTTCGCTGACGATAATCCGGAACTTGCAGGACGAATGGTTCTAGGGTTCCCGGTACTGACTGGTATTGACTCGCTGGGCCTTGCAGGGTCCGTGAGTCTGGCCATGGGCGTCGGTGACAATGCAGCACGGCGTCACCTGTTCGACAGTGCGCGCGTGCTTGGCTACACGGTGATGACGGTCGTCCATCCGCAGGCTGTCATCGGTCGAGGTTGTCGCGTAGGGTCGGGTACCGTGGTACTCGCCAACGTTGTCGTGAATGCCGATACAACTGTGGGAGACAACGTCATCCTGAACACCGCATGCAGCGTCGACCATGATTGCTTCGTGGGTGCCCATTGCCACCTGGCGCCGGGTGCTACGGTGGCGGGCGGTGTGCGAATCGGCGAAGAGACGCTGCTTGGCATCGGCAGCACTGTTATGCCCGGCCTTTCGATTGGCGCTGGCTGCGTAGTCGGGGCGGGTGCTGTCCGGCTTACACATCTCAAGGCGGGGTGCGTCGCGGTCGTTTTTCCCGCTCGGTTTATAAAACAACGACCGGGAGGTATTCGTGGATAAGTCGGCGGTACAGCGGTTGGGGATGTCGGCGCCTGATATCGGGCGCGACGAGATCGACTTGGTCAATCAAGTGCTTCGCTCACCCGTCCTCAGCATGGGCCCCATGATCGAGCGCTTCGAAGCTCTCACCGCTGAGTACGTGGGCGTCCGGCACGCGGCGGCGGTCAGCAGCGGCACGGCCGGATTGCACCTGTGCGTTCTCGCCGCTGGAATTGGTTCCGGGGACGAAGTCATCACGACTCCGTTCAGCTTTGTTTCGTCGGCCAACTGTATTCTCTACGAGCGCGCACGCCCGTGCTTCGTCGATGTCGATCCGGTCACGGGCAACATCGACCCTTCCCTCATCGAGGAACGAATCACCCCGAAAACCCGTGCCATCTTACCGGTCCATGTATTCGGACAGCCGGCCGACATGGATCCCATTCTCGATATCGCGCGCCGGCACCATCTCGTTGTGATCGAGGATGCCTGCGAGGCCATCGGCGCCGAATACAAGGGTCAGCGTGTTGGCACGTTCGGCGACGCTGCCGTGCTTGCGTACTATCCAAACAAGCAGATGACGACGGGTGAAGGGGGAATGATTCTGACGAATCGCGCCGACTGGGACACCGTTTTCAGGAGCCTTCGCAATCAGGGTCGCGACGATATGAATGGATGGCTGGTCCATTCGCGTCTGGGATTCAATTATCGACTGAGCGAGCTGGCAGCCGCACTTGGTGTTGCTCAAGTGCAGAGGTTGACCGAACTATTAGCGCGACGCGACCGAGTTGCAAATGCATATACCGAGCGACTGAAAGACGTGGAAGGCGTCACTCCTCCCATCACCGTGGCCACGACTACGCACATGAGCTGGTTCGTTTACGTTGTGCGGCTCGACAGGCGCCTTGATCGCGATCGCGTCATGCGACAGCTTGCGACTGATGGAATCTCGACCAGGCCGTACTTCTCGGCCATTCATCTGCAGCCGTTCTACAAGGAACAATTTGGATATACAGAGGGGAGTTATCCCACGACCGAACGATTGGCCATGCAATCACTCGCGCTCCCGTTTCATGGCAATTTACAGGACTCTGAGATCGATTATGTCTGCGAAAGGGTGAAGGCACTTGTCAAATAAAACGCTTCAGAATATGGATCTCTTCGAACGTATTAAAAGTCGCGAGGCACGCATCGGGATCATCGGGCTCGGGTACGTCGGCCTGCCTCTGGCCGTTGAGTTTGCCAAAGCGGGATTCAGCGTTATCGGACTTGATGTGGATTCGGAAAAAACGTCCGCGTTGAACGCGGGTTCCAGCTACATCCCGGACGTGCCGTCCGCCGAGCTGAAGTCTGTGGTGGATTCCGGGAAATTCCGCGCCACCACCGATCAGCGCGAACTCGCCGACGTGGATGTCATCGACATCTGCGTGCCAACGCCGCTCAGAAAGACGCGCGATCCAGATCTGTCGTACGTGGTCAAGGCGGTGGAGGCCACCGCCGCGATTCTCCGCAGGAACCAGCTCGTCATCCTTGAGTCGACGACCTATCCCGGCACGACTGAAGAAGTCGCCCAGCCCGCGCTCGAGGCCGGAGGACTCAAGGTGGGACGCGATTTCTACTTGGCGTTTTCGCCAGAGCGCGTCGATCCCGGCAACAAGACGTTTTCCACACGCAATATTCCTAAAGTCGTTGGCGGGATCGATCCGGTCAGCACGAAGTTGGCTGTAGCGCTTTACAGCCAGGTGGTCGACACGGTCATCCCCGTAGGATCGACCCGGGTCGCTGAGATGGTGAAGTTGCTGGAGAACACGTTCAGGGCGGTGAACATCGGTCTGGTCAACGAGATCGCGTTGATGTGCCACAGGATGAACATCGACGTCTGGGAAGTGATCGATGCGGCCGGCACGAAGCCCTTCGGATTCATGCCGTTTTATCCAGGGCCGGGACTGGGCGGACACTGTATTCCCATCGATCCGTTCTACTTGTCGTGGAAGGCGCGGCAGAGTGGGTTCGAATGCCGCTTTATCGAACTGGCCGGGCACATCAACGGCTCCATGCCGGAGTACGTCGTGGAGCGCGTGACCGATGCGTTGAACAGTGTGCACAAGAGCATCAACGGGTCCAAGATCCACCTGCTCGGCGTCGCCTACAAGCGGGATGTGGGTGATGTGCGAGAGTCGCCGGCCCTCGACATTCTCGAGTTGCTGCGCCGCCGCGGCGCGATTCTGAGCTACACCGACCCGTTCGTCCCACGGCTCCCGAGTGGCGATGCGATGCTTGAGTCCGAGTGGCCCGCTCAACAGAAGGACTGCGCCATCATCTGCACCAATCACTCGTCCTTCGACTACGACGACATCGTCGCGCGATTCCCACTGATCGTCGATTCGCGCAACGCTTTGAAAAACCGCAAAGAACCATCGATCTTTGAAGCTGCGGCTCAAGCAGCGTTCCGGCGTCTGGCC
>JANMJM010000187.1:0-9385 GCA_031371345.1 Vicinamibacteria bacterium | reverse complement strand
TAGCCCCTCGTGGCCTTTGCTGCTTCCTAGCTGGGTTCCAACCAACAACCAACAACTAACAAGCACGTGTCTTCGTGATCCCTACCGGGCCGGTTGCAGTCGCACGTCGCTGATCACGGCGACGAGATCAGCATCATCAATCGTCTTCTGTAAATCGGCGAGCGCAATGATCCGGCGATACACCTGGTCCAGCTCGAGCCTTGTCAACGTGACGCCGATGGCCTCGCAGCGATGTTTCACCGCATGCCGTCCCGAGTGCTTGCCGAGCACCAGCGCCGTTACAGGCACTCCGACGTCGGCCGGATTCATAATCTCGTAGGTGCGGCGATCTTTCAGCATCCCGTCCTGATGAATGCCGGCTTCGTGCGCAAACGCGTTGCGTCCGACGATGGCTTTATTCGGTTGGACCTGCTGACCCGTCAGCGAGCAGAGCAACTGGCTCGCGGGGAAAATGCGTTCGGTGTTGATGCCGGTCGTGAACGGCAGGCGATCGGATCGAACCTTCATGCCCATGACGATTTCTTCCAGCGACGCGTTTCCTGCGCGCTCGCCAATCCCGTTGACCGTGCATTCAACCTGCCTGACGCCTGCGGTGAGCGCCGCATGCGTGTTGGCGACGGCGAGACCCAGATCGTCGTGACAATGAGCGCTGAATACGGCTTTGTCTGAATTGGGCACGCGGTTAATGACGGCGACGAAGAAGTCGTGGATTTCATCCGGCGTGGCGTAGCCCACCGTATCGGGCAGATTGATGGTCGTCGCGCCCGCCTGGATCACGTCTTCGACGACGGTGCAGAGAAATTCCATGTCCGTGCGGGTCGCGTCTTCGGCCGAGAACTGCACGTCATCGGTGTAGCGGCGTGCCTGCTTCACGGCCGACACGGCGGCGGTCAGACATTGATCGCGCGTGATGTTCAGTTTCTTGGAGAGATGCAGGTCCGAGGTCGCGATGAACGTATGAATGCGTGAGCGCTCGGCACCTTGAAGCGCTTCGCCGGCGCGATCGATGTCTTCGGGACGGCAGCGCGCGAGCGCGGCGATAATCGGGCGACGCACGCTTGCGGCCACCTGCTTCACACCCTCAGCATCATCGATTGACGCGATGGGGAAGCCCGCCTCGATCAGGTCCACGCCGAGTGCGTCGAGCTCCTTCGCCAGCAATACTTTTTCGTTCGTACGCAGAGAAAAACCGGGCGCCTGCTCACCGTCGCGAAGCGTCGTGTCGAAGATCGTGACTCGGTTCGTCGGCATGTTCACTCGGTTGTACGGGATATGGGCATAATGGTCAAATCTATAATTATGAAGTTCTCATAACAATAGTTTATAGTATGGCGTGGATTTAGCGGAATTGCGCGTCTTTCTCATGGTTGCGGCCGAGCGCAGTTTCTCCAGAGCCGCTGCCAAGCTCCATCGCACGCAGCCGGCCGTCAGCCAGGCGATTCGCCGCCTCGAAGACGAGATGGGCGAGCGTCTGTTCGATCGCTCGTCGAAAGACGGCACGCTCACCGAAGCCGGACGCGTGCTTCGCGAATATGCGGAGCGGTTGCAGCGGCTCGCCGAGGAAGCGCAGCTTTCGGTGCGCGAGTTGCGCGACCTTCAACGCGGGCGGGTGCTCGTCGGGTCGAACGAAGGTGGCGTGCACGTGCTGCTTCCGTTGATCGAAAAATTCCGCGAGAAACACGATCGCATTCTCGTCGATGTGCGGCGTGTGCCTGCCCGCCAGATCGGGGTGGAAGTGGCGCAGGGCGCGCTCGATTTCGGGATCGTCACGTTCGATCCCGGCGACAAGCGACTGCAGTCGCTCGTGATTGGCGCCGACGAGCTGGTCCTGCTCGTGTATCCGTCGCACCCGTTTGCGGGGCGCGACAGTGTTCCCATGTCGGAGTTCGCTCACCAGACGGTGATTGCCCACAGCGATCCGTCGCCCGCGCGCGATCAAGTCCTGCGTCAGGCCGAGTTACGTCACGCGCCCATCAATATTCAAATTGCGCTGCCAAGCCTCGAGGGGATCAAGCGTGCCGTCGAAAAGAAGATGGGGGTCGCGCTGCTGCCACGCCGGTGTGCTGTCGACGAGATCGCCCGGCGCCAATTAGTGGCGGTGAGAATTCCAGAAGTGAGACTGCCTCGACAGTTGCGGTTGCTCTATCGAAAAGGAGATCTGTCGCACGCGGCCGCCGCGTTTCTGGAAGCGGCCAAGGAAGGGGCAAGGGGGAAGGGGGAAGGGGTAAGGGGTAAGGGGTAAGAATCACGCGTGAACGCGCGTTCTCTCCCTTACCCCTGGAATCCTGATACGTACGGCAGGTTCTTCGCGACGTTCCTCACCTGCTCGAAGTCGTCAAGCAGCTGTCCCGTGGCGTCCCACGTGCCGGCGGTGAATGCCTGGCGCGCGCCGTCAGGGACGTTCGCCTGATATGTCTTTCCGTTCACCTCGACCGTTTCAGCACCGACACCCACGGTCACCTCCGCCTCAGGATCGCTCTCGACTGCGGAGAGCAACGCTTCGGCGTCGGCAGCGGTGACGGTGAGGCATGGCATGCCGAGCGCCACTGAGTTCCCGAAGAAGATTTCCGAGAACGATTCGCCGACGACCGCGCGAATGCCCCAACGCTGAAGAGCCTGCGGCGCATGCTCGCGGGATGAGCCGCAACCGAAGTTCCCGTTCACGAGGAGAATCCGGGCGCCTGCGTAACGGGGATTCGAAAAGGCATGCACGACGCCGCGCTCAGCGAGTTGCTGGCGATCGTCCTCGAACACGTGCGTCTCGAGCCCTTCGAAGGTGACGCACTTCAAAAACCGGGCGGGAATGATGCGATCGGTATCGATGTCATGGCCGCGGAGCGGTACCGCGCGCCCGGAGATTTTGTCAATAAAGCGTGAGTCCATCATGCGTGAACCTCCTGGCGACGAAGCACCTTGCGAACATCGACCAATTCACCGGCGATTGCAGCGGCGGCCACCATCGCGGGACTCATCAGCAGCGTGCGTCCGGTGGGACTGCCCTGACGTCCTTTGAAGTTGCGATTCGAAGAAGACGCGCAGATCTGCCGCCCTTCCAGCTGGTCGGGATTCATCGCGAGGCACATCGAGCAGCCCGCGCCGCGCCACTCGAATCCGGCTTCCGTGAAGATTTGGTCCAGTCCTTCCTGTTCGGCGATCTTTCTCACTGACTGCGACCCGGGTACGACAAGCGCTTTCACATGCTTCGCTACGTGCTGACCCTTCACCAGCCGTGCGGCCTCGCGCAGATCCGTAATGCGCCCGTTCGTGCACGAGCCGATAAAGGCCACGTCGATCTTGGTGCCGACGATCGGCATGCCGCCACGGAAGCTCATGAATTCGAGCGCTTCGGCGACCGACGCCTTGTCGCCGGCGCCGACGTTGGAAGGCGAGGGCAGCCTCTCGCTGATGCCTACCGACTGTCCCGGATTGATACCCCACGTGACGGTTGGTTCGATTGTGGCGGCATCTAGCAGCACCTCATCGTCGTACGCCGCGCCAGGGTCCGATGCCAACGAGGCCCACCATGCGCGTGCCTTTGCGAAATCGGCGCCAGCGGGTACGAACGGCCGGCCTTCCATGTACTTGAATGTCGTCTCGTCGGGATTCACGTATCCGACACGCGCCGCCCCTTCAATCGACATGTTGCACACGGTCATGCGCTCTTCCATCGTCATGAGATCGAAGGCCTCGCCACCGTACTCATACGCGTAGCCGGTTCCACCTTTCACACCGAGTCGCCGGATGATGTCGAGAATAATGTCCTTCGCGTACACGCCAGGCCGAGGCGATCCATCTACGGTGATGCGACGGACTTTCAGCGGCTCCATCGCCAGGCATTGTGATGCGAGCACGTCGCGCACCTGCGAGGTTCCGATGCCGAACGCGATGGCGCCAAACGCACCGTGCGTCGAGGTGTGGCTATCGCCGCACGCGATAGTCATGCCGGGCTGCGTCAACCCGAGTTCTGGTCCAATCACATGGACGATGCCCTGATTGGCGTTGTCGATGTCGTACAGAGGGATGCCGAACTCGCGGCAGTTCTTCTCTAGCGCGCTCATCATCTCTTCGGCGAGGACGTCGAGAAACGGGCGGCGCTGATTCAGCGTCGGCACAATGTGGTCGACGGTCGCGAACGTGCGGTTCGGAAAGGCCACCTTGTCGCCGCGCATCCGAATCATGTCGAAGGCCTGCGGGCTGGTGACTTCGTGAATGAGGTGCAGTCCGATGAACAGCTGCGTCTGACCTGTCTGCAGCTTCCGAACGGCGTGGCGATCCCAGACTTTTTGTAAGAGTGTTTGACCCATGTTTGTGGCTATTCTAATCTTTCCAGATACATCATTAATAATTCTAATTGAGAATCATGCGATAATTGGTGCTTATGACATACCCCGAATTCTTCGTAGCTCCGATGCGTCAGGAACTCACCAACCTTGGTGTCCGTGAACTGAAGACGGCCGCCGACGTTGATGCGGTGCTAGGCCGGCAGTTAGGGCAGCCAGGGGACCAGCAAGGTCCCACCGTGATGGTGATCGTGAACTCTGTCTGTGGATGCGCGGCCGGTAAGGCGCGCCCAGGCGTGGCGCTGGCGCTGCAGCATCAAACCAAGCCCGACGTCGTTGCGACCGTGTTCGCCGGCGCCGATATCGAAGCGACCGACCGCGCACGCGGCTATTTCACCGGCTATCCGCCCTCTTCGCCGTCGATCGCGCTGATGCGCGACGGCAAGCTGCTGTGGATGCTCGAGCGCCGGAACATCGAAAATCAGAACGCGGAAATGATCGCGCGGAACCTTACCGACGCGTTCGACAAATACTGCCAACCGGCGACCGTTCAGCAATAGAGTCACTCGACGCTGAGACGCAGGGAGCCAGCCCCAAGGTTTCTCTGCGCCTCCGCGTCGAGTACTAGCCTCCGCGCGTGTGCATTTCCAGGTGCGGATCTTTTTTCAAGCTGCTCGCAGAAACGAGCGACGAGCGCTCACCTACGGCTAAACGTTCTTCGGCGCCGCGATCGGCACGCATGCGCCATTCCTTCGTGATCAGGTTCAGCAATTCATCCGGCGTATGTCCGGCGCGCAGCGGCGACCGCAAATCGGTGCCGCTCGTCGCGTAATGGCACCGATACCACATGCCGTCGGCGGTCAAACGGCTGCGATCGCAGTTCCGGCAAAATGGCTCCGTTGTCGATGAGATGATGCCGAAGACCGTGCCGTCGGTCAGCCGGAACCGATCGGCGGGCGCGCTCGTCCCTTCCATGAGGGCGGTGATCGGACCGTACTGCCGTTCCAGCACCGTCAGCATTTCCTGGCGCGACACGACGCGGTCGCGCGACCAGCGCGTGGCACCGCCGACGTCCATGTATTCGATGAAGCGGACCTCTGCACCCACGCGCTTGCCGTATGCCATCAACGGCACGAGCTCGTCCTCGTTGGTTCCGCGAATAATCACCGAATCAATCTTGATGGCCGGGAAATACTTCGACGCTTCGTCGATGCCCTTCAGCACCTGCGGCAAGTAGTTGAAGCGTGTCAGCGTCTGAAATCGATCCGGCTGCAGCGTGTCGAGGCTCACGGTCAGGCGGTGGAGCCCGGCCTCGCGCAGCGCACGCGCGTGATCGGCCAGCGCGACACCATTGGTCGTGAGCGCCAGATCGCGGATCGCCGGCTTGGCCGCCAGCATGCCGACGAGCTCGGGCAAATCGCGGCGGAGCAGCGGCTCGCCGCCGGTCAGGCGGATGCGATCGACGCCCGCCTGTGCGAACACGTCAACGAGCGTGCTCATCTCTTCGAAATGCAGAATGTCTTCGCGCGGCAGCCACACGTATTCCGCTTCCGGCATGCAGTAGCTGCAGCAGATATTGCAGCGGTCGGTGACCGACAGGCGCAGGTTCTTGAGCGGCCGCCCGAGCAGGTCGACAAGGGGGTCTGAGCCTATGGCATTTTTTGTCATAGGCTCAGACCACGTTCAAGACGAATGGGGAACGCCGTTCGTTGTTCCGTAAACGCATGGCTCCATTTGCCGGGAATCTGGGTGCCGCACGAGGGGCACGCCCCCGACGGAGTGAGATTGTAGCCGCGAATCAGGTAGCCGTAGCGTTCGACGACGACTTCGCGACACTGGGGGCAGTGAGTGTGCTCGAGATCGCCGACGCGCCCCGGCAGATTGCCGGCATACACGTAACGAAGGCCCGCCGCGGCGCCGATCTCGGCGGCGCGCTGCAGCATCCTGGCTGTCGTGTTGGGCGGGCCGGTCATTTTGTAGTCGCCGTGAAACGCCGTCACGTGCCACGGAATATCAGTCGAGACGCTTGCGACGAATTCAGCGAGGCGCTCGAGCTCGTCCTCGCTGTCGTTGAAATCCGGGATCAGCAGGGTGACGAGCTCGAGCCACACATCCATCTCGTGCAGCTGCCGTATCGTATCGAGAACCGGCTGAAGGCGACCGCCGAGCTCGCGGTAGCGACGATCGTCGAAGCTCTTGAGATCGACTTTAAAGACGTCGATGTGGGGTCGAAGGTATTCGAGAACACCCGGCGTGCCATTGCCGTTTGACACGAAACCGGTCATCAAGCCGGCCGCTCGCGCCGCTTTGAAAATCGCCACCGCCCACTCACTCGTGATGAGAGGCTCGTTGTAGGTCGAGACGACAATCTTCGCGTGCTGCTCAATCGCATCGCGAACCAGGAGCTCGGGCGACACGTCGAGCGGCGGCGCCACCGCATGCGGATCGCGCAGCGCCTGCGACGTCACCCAGTTCTGACAGTAGCCGCAATGGAGATCGCAGCCGAGCATGCCGAAGCTGTAAGCGAGCGCGCCGGGATGCACGTGGAAGAACGGCTTCTTCTCGATGGGATCGCACTGCACGCCGCCCGCGTATCCCCACGGCACCATCAGCCGTCCGTTGTCGTTGAAGCGGACCTTGCACACCCCGACCGCACCCGTGGGGATCTTGCAGTTATGCCCGCACGCGTAGCAGTGGACCCAGTCGTGTTCGAGTCGACGATAGAGCTCGCCCTCGCGCGTCCGCGCGGCGAGCACGTCGGACAAAGTGGCCATGTGCTGGTCGTTCAATTGTAGGGCACCGGGGAGTCCTTTGATAGGCTTCGGACGTGACGGCAGAGAAGCGGTTGTGGTCGCTCCCGGCGGGGGTGTGGATTCTCGGCGGCGTCAGCCTGTTGAACGATGTGGCGACCGAGTCGATTTACCCCCTGCTGCCGTTCTTTCTGACGACCGTGCTCGGCGCCGGCGCGGTGTCGCTCGGCATCATCGAAGGCGCCGCGGAAGCGGTCAGCAGCGTGCTGAAAATCATTTCAGGCCGCTTGTCGGATCGATGGCAGCGCCGCAAACCAATTGTCGTTGCGGGGTACGGGCTATCGGCGCTCGCGCGCCCGTTCATCTCGCTCGCGGGAAGTTGGGGCGTCGTGTTCCTGCTGCGCTTCATCGATCGGATTGGGAAGGGTGTGCGCGGAGCGCCTCGCGACGCCATGCTCGCCGACCTCGCGAACGAAACCAATCGTGGGCGCGTGTACGGCTTTCATCAGGCGATGGATCACGTGGGCGCGATTCTCGGCCCCGTTCTCGCGACGGCGTTTCTCGTGGCGTATCCGAGTCGCTATCGCGCGTTGTTTGCGCTCACGGCCATCCCCGGCGTGCTCACGGTGATCCTCCTGCGTTGGGCAAAAGAGCCCGCACCTCCCGCACCTCCCGCACCTCTCGCACCTCTCGCACCTCTCGCACCTCTCGCACCTTTGCCTCCTCCGCTCATCCGCTACCTGATCGTCCTGTCGGTCTTCACGCTCGGCAACTCGACGGACGCATTTCTGCTCCTGCGTTTGACCGAGGCAGCCGGCGGGCCCAAGTTCATTCCACTGATGTGGGCGGGCCTCCATGTCGTGAAAACCGTGTTTTCGGTAGCCGGCGGCGCCGCATCGGATCGATTTGGGAGACGAACACTGATTGCCATTGGGTGGGTGATGTACGCAATCGTCTACGCGGGATTTGCACTGAGCACGTCGCTCGCGGCGCTGGTGACGTGGTTCATGATTTATGGCGTGTACTACGGATGCGTCGAAGGCAGCGAGCGCGCGCTGGTGGCCGACTTCGCGCGTCCGTCGCAAAAGGGTACCGCCTTCGGTGTGTACAACGCCGTGGCGGGATTGGGAGCGCTCGTCTCGAGCGTCGTGTTCGGGTTTATCTGGAGCAGATTCGGGGAACCGATCGCGTTCGGATCAGGCGCGGCGCTCGCGATCGTCGCCGCGGCGCTCCTGTTCATCGTCGTTCCTCGACCGGCAGGCACGCAGCCAACGACCAGCAACTAACAACTATAATCTCCACATGATTCGTATTCTGGTCACAAACGATGACGGTGTTCGCTCTGAAGGCATCGTCGCACTTGCCGACGCACTCAAACCGCTTGGAGAAGTCACGATAGTCGCGCCGCTCCACGAAGCGAGCGCGATCGGCCACGCGCTCACGCTTCGCCGGCCTCTTCGTCTCGAAACGTTCGGCGAGCGTGTCTTTGCGGTCGACGGAACGCCGACCGACTGCGTCAACATCGCCATCACGACGGTACTGCAAGGAAAGCCCGACCTGGTGGTGTCCGGCATTAATAAAGGTTGGAATCTCGGCGACGACATCACGTACTCGGGGACCGTGTCGGGAGCGTTTGAAGGCGCATTGCTGGGAGTGGCGAGCATTGCGGTCTCGCTCCAATACGTTGGCGACATGACGTTCGACTTCGGCGAATCGGCGCGAGCAGCGCATCTGGTGGCCAAGTCTGTGCTGCAGAAGGGTCTTCCGGCGCAGACATTCCTGAACATCAATGTGCCGAAGGGCGCAACGAAAGGCTTTCGGGTGACCGTTCAGGCCAAGCGAAATCATGTCACGAAGGTGACCGAGCGCGTCGACCCGCGTGGCGGAAAATACTTCTGGATCGAAGAGGGGCAGAACGAGTGGGAGCCGCACGATCGATCGGACTATCAAGCCGTGCGTGACGGATATGTGTCGGTCACACCCTTGCAGCCCGATCTCACCGCCTATTCGTTAATTCCGACGATCGAGGAATTTCCGTTTGCTGTCGGGACGGGGGTTCGGTCACAACGCTGATGGACGATCGGCGCCGATTTCACGATCGCCGTGAGGCCGGCCAATTGCTCGCCAGAGATCTCACAGCCTACAAAGGCCGCGAAGATGTGATCGTCCTGGCGCTGCCGCGTGGCGGTGTTCCGGTCGGATACGAGGTCGCTCGCGAGCTGCATGCGCCGCTCGATGTGTTTGTCGTGCGCAAGCTCGGTGTGCCGTGGCAACCGGAATTGGCGATGGGGGCGATTGCCGCCGGCGGCGTCGAGGTGCTGAACGGCGAGGTCGTGACGGCGTACAATATTCCGC
>JANMJM010000166.1:0-5069 GCA_031371345.1 Vicinamibacteria bacterium | reverse complement strand
ACCGAAACCGATGTTCAACGTCGCCGTCCCGTTGTGCTGCAGGAACGGCGTGTAATCGGAGCCCGACCCGAGCGCGCCAATGCGAAGGTCTACGCGGCTCCGCGCCTCGGCCTTCACGTCGGCCGAGCCATCGGCGATGCGATTGGCCTGCCATCGCTTCCACGCGCTCAGCTTCGTCTCGGGATCCTCAACGTCCTTCACGACAGCGTTGATGAACTTCTCGAGCGAGTGCGAGCCGGCGGCGCCGAAAAATCCGCGCCCGTTGCCGTCGGAGTTGATGTAGATGGCTGCTTTTTGCTGAAGCTCCGCGTCGTGCTGCTCAACCCACTCGGTCGATCCAAGCAGCATCGGCTCTTCGCCGTCCCACATCGTATAAACGATGGTCCGCTTCGGACGCCAGCCCTGCTTCAGCAACTCGCCCATCGCGCGCGCCTCTTCGAGCATCGGCGCCGTGCCGCTGACCGGATCGGCGGCGCCGTTGACCCACGCATCGTGGTGATTGCCGCGGACGACCCATTCGTTCGGGAACGTTGATCCGGGGATCTTTGCGATGACGTTATAGAGCGGCTTCAGATCGAAGCTCGACGACACCTTCATGTGCACGCGCGCGGGCCCGGGACCGATGTGATACGTCATGGCCAGCGCACCGCGCCAGTCCTGCGGCGCCACTGGTCCCTTGAGCGCTGCGAGCAGCGGCTGCGCATCGCCGTAGGAAATCGGCATCACGGGAATCTTCGTCATCGTCGGTGCGTCTTTCAGGTCAAGACGCTTCGCGCCGGGCGTCGCCGGAATGCCCGGTGTGAGCGGATCTCCCGGATACAGCGGCATGTCGAGCACGCTGCCGCGTTGCACGCCGCTCTTGTTGCGCATCGGTCCGTCGGGAAATACGTCGTTCACGAAGTAGCCATCGTCGCGCGGATCTGAATAAATCAGGCAGCCAACGGCGCCGTGCTCGGCCGCGACCTTCGGCTTGATGCCCCTCCATGAGGCGCCGTAGCGCGCGATCACGATGGCGCCCTTCACCGAAATGCCAAGCCGATCGAGTTCTTCGTAATCGGACGGACGGCCGTAGTTCACGTAGACGAGCGGCGCCGTGACATCGCCGTCGATCGAGTACGCGTTAAAGGCCGGAAGCTGCTCGCCCTTCTGGTTCGACGTCGGGTCGACGCCGATCGCTGGCTCTTCGAGCGCCGCTTTGAATTGTGTGGGAGCGACGAGTTCAACGACCCGCTCTTTCGGCGTCGGGAACAACACCGTGAAGCTCTCCATCTGCGCATCCCATCCCCACTCCTTGAACTTCGCGAGCATCCACTCGGCGTTTTCCTTGTCGTAGGGTGAGCCGACATGATGAGGGCGCGCGCTGAGGCGGCGCATATATTCGCCGATGTTCTTCGCGTCGGGAAGGGCACGGAACCGCGCGTCCATCTTCGGCAGGGCCGCCGGCGCCGGTGCGCTTTGGGCGGCGAGGTGAAGCGACGAGACCGCGATCGAAAGCGCAAGCGCGCACACGGATATCCAGCGCATAAAGAAACAACCCTCTGTTATTTGCCGCAGGCGCCCCACGCCCAGAGCGCAACCGACCATTTGTTTTTGAGAGATCGCTGGACGACGACCCGGGCCGTGTCGAGACGGCCGCGCCGATCGAGCGACAAACAGAGACGATAGTTTTCGCCGCTCGCCGATTGGCGCTCGGAACTGATCACAGACACGAGCTTCACCGCCGCGCGGTTCTTTGATTTCTGATCGCTCAGCGCCACTTGCAACGCGGTTCGTACGTCGCGATCGTCAACGGAAACCGGCTGGTACGGTTTGGCGACGGCCGTGGCTGCCGGCGCGGGCTGTCGCGGCAGCGGCTGGCCCGCCGCCTCGAACAACATGCTCGCGGCACCGATAAACACGACGCTGCCGAGAATCCAGCGGCCGAGGCGCGGTCTCACGGTGACTGTCGGTGCCAAGGTTGGCGATCATACCCCAAGCCTACTTCCAGCCAACCTCCGCCTCGTGCGCTTTACCGGCGACGTCCATACCCTTCACGTGAACCGCTTTCGGCTTCACGACGCGCAGGCTGAAGGGCGTGCCGTCGCGCCCGTTGAAATCGCCGAGCATAATCTTCCGCGTCTCAGCGCTTTCCATGCGACCGACGAATTCGGTGTACAGCGTGGTCCGTCCCATCGGGACAATGGCCACGGAAACATCGTTGAGCGCCATTCCTGAGTCGTTCTTGACGGTGACGAACATCTGAGAGGTTTCAATCTTGATGGGCGCGTTCGCGTCCTGACCGGCAGGTTGGCCGGCACACCCGCTGAAAAACAGTGCAACGGCGAGAAGAGAGAAGAACCGCATTCGTCCTCCTTCGAGGCACGCACCTCGACGCCGAAAATGATGGGATCCGAGACCGAACTGTAGCATAATTAGTCAACTCGGAGGTCGCTACCCTGAGTCCCCCAAGCACTTCACAACCTAGAGGATAAACGGATGAGATTCCCTATCCGGCCTGGGAAGGTTACATGTGCAGGTTTAGTGGCGATCATGCTGGTGCTGCCGAGCAGCATCTGGAGGAGAGCCACTTCGGCGAACACCAAAGTACCGCTGGTAAAAACGCGGCCTATTTCTTCTCATCGATAGTCACGAACCCGTCGATGTAGGTGTACGGCGTCACGCCGGCCACTTTGTTTAGACCCTCGGTCAGCCGAATTGTGGTGCCCCACGGATCGGTGAGCGTTGCCGACGGAATACCGAGTTCCGGATCGCGCCCGTACGGCACGTCGAATTTCACACCGCTCGCCTGCAGCTTCGTCACAAACGCCTGAAGGTTCGGAACCTCGAACCCGATGCTGTCCATCAAGCGTCCCTTCGTCGGCACGCCCCCAACTTTTTGCCCGCCAAGCGGCGCAAACGTGAGGTTCATGCCTGGCACGTCTCCCGAGGGATACGGTCCACGCATCGTCGCCTTCAAATGCAGCGTGTCGACATACCACTTCTTGATGTCGGGCTGTTCCGCCAGCCAGTAATGCAGATGATGGCTCACGACCGGCGCAGGCAGTTTCGGATCTTCGACGAGCTCCATGCGGAACGTGTCTGGACCTGTCACGTAGGTCTGAACAGTCCCTTCGCGTCCAACGCGCGGTGGATCATATTTCCATCCGCCTTTATCAAATCGCGCGGTGAAATCTGACAGCTTGTTCAGCTTCAATCCCAGGTGGTTAATGATCTCCCCCTCACCTGGGCCGGTCGCGCTCTGCGGGCGGAAGAACAACACCAACCCAGGAATCGTGACGCCTTCGAGCCTCCCGACTTTCACCGGCTTCGCATCGAAAGACTCCATCCAGAATTTTTTATGGGCGTCAACATTCGTCACATTGACGAGGAGGTGCCCCATCACCATTCCGGTGTCGTTCACGGGAAGCAGTTGCGCGTCCGCCGGCGCCAACGTCATAGCAAATACCAGCGCCAAAAAGGCGGTTCTCATGGGCGTAGTATACCGATACAGTCACCGTCACGTTAGGGTTTTTGGCACAGCCGGTGCACGCCGTAGAGCGAAGGAGTTTCGCGATGATCCTGCAAAGGTGTTCGGTTTTCCTGGTTTCGGTCGCGCTGTTCACGCAGGCGCATGTGGCCACGGCGCAAACGCCGACGACGCCCGCTGGTCCGTCCTATGCGCCTGTCGAGCAGAAGCCGCCCGCGGCAGTTGGCGAGGAAGGGCACAAGGAAACCCGCGGCTTCTTCTCGGCGCTCGGTCATAACTTGGTTGACGATGTCAAGCACATGCCTCGCAAGAACAGCGTGTATTGGCTCGCTGGAGGCACAGCCCTCGCGTTCGCCATTCATCCGGAAGACGGAAAGATCAATCGGCGGCTTCTGGGCAAGCCAGGCCTCGACAAGGCCTTCATTCCTGGAAAATATCTTGGCAATACCGCCGTCGTCCTCGGAGCGGCTGGAACGACGTATTTCCTTGGTCATCGCATGGGCGCCACTCGTCTACAGCACATCGGCTTGGACCTGATCGAGGCCACGGTTCTTGGCGAGGGCACGGCCGAAATTGGCAAGCTCGTGATTCGTCGGAACCGCCCGATAAATCCGGACGGCAACCAAGCGCACGGCTATTCGATGCCGTCGGGACACGCCACAGTCACGTTTGCCGCAGCCACCGTGCTTCAGCAGCATCTGGGATATAAGGCGGCGATTCCTACCTATTTAATCGCGTCGTACGTCGCGATGTCGCGACTCCACGACAACCGCCATTACGCCAGCGACGTCGTTGTGGGCGCCGCCACGGGCATCATCGTCGGACGATCAGTGACGTATCACGGCAGAAACTTCTGGGGCGGACCGGTCGTCGTTCCCGGAGGGATGGCGTTGATGTTCACGAAGAATTACTGAGTTCCCGCCCCGCCGTTTCGAATTGTGAGATACTTAAATACCGAATTGCCCGGCTGGCTCGACCTACGCTGATAGCTTCTGCACAAGCAGGCGCTTCAGCTGTGCCCCCGAAACGACGGTGGTCACCTCGAGCCGGCTTTCGGTTAACGCATCCAGCAGTGAACGGATGACTTCGGCGCGCGTCAGATGCGCCCCGGTCTTGCTCCGAATCGCCGTCGTGAGGCGATCGAGGTCCAGGACCTGGCGCTCGAACATGACGACCGAGACTTTCGTCCATGCTTCGCGGTGCGTACGCGGGCGTCCACGGCGTGCGCGCGGGCGGGTGGCAGATTTGCGGGGAGATCGCGTGGCCATCTCCCATCATTTTATCGGAAGTTGTTGCTAGCACAAACCTCAAATTCACGATGGCCACTACTCAAAAGCGAAAAATTGTCAGAAAGGTCGGCCGCCCGCCGGCGGGCGACGACGGCGAGCGCGTGAAGGATTATCCGCAGGTGAGCTTTCGGCTGCCGACAGAGGTACGCGACAAGCTCGTGGCACTCAGCGAGGTTCGCAAACAACTCCTTGAGGATCCCCGGCGCGACTGGATAGGCACCGGTGCGCCATTGCCCGGCCTGCCTCTCCATGACGATGGTGTCCTTGCCCTTGTAGACCACCACCCGGTCGGCCTCAGACTCATTGAGTCGGGG
>JANMJM010000142.1:0-2887 GCA_031371345.1 Vicinamibacteria bacterium | reverse complement strand
CCGCGACTCCGCTCAATCATGCGGAGGAGGAATTCTACCGGTTTGTCCTGGTAATCGAACACGCCAATCGCGATGACGATATCGAAACGCTCCTCCAGTCCTAAGCTGGAAAAATCGCCCTCGACGAAATCGCACTTGTCGGAGACCTGCAGCGCGCGAACATGTTCGCGCGCGAGCGCGAGCATGTTGGCCGCATAGTCCAGCCCGACGACGCGAGCGGCACCGCGACGAGCAAACTCCGCGGCGTAGCGTCCGGATCCGCAGCCGACATCGAGCACCGTTTTTCCCTCAATCGGGCTCGATCGGTCGAACGTGATCGCGAACCGTTCGTAGATCGCCTTCCGTAAAAGACGATTCAGCGCTCGCTGAAGCGGCTTGCCTTCGTGATAGATCGAATCAAATTGCGACGCGTGATGGTCGAAGTAGCGTTGAGTTCTGTCAGGCACGCTGAATGATCTCCGCAGCCGGAACGAACCGGCATTCCCCGAGCAGCCGTTGAAACCGTCGCCGGTTCCGCCGCCGGTTGACATTGTGAAGGACGATGTAGCGCCCGCCCCTGAGATATTGACCTACCGACAACTGAGGCAACAGCCAAGCGCTGCTAAATTCGTAAGGATGAAAGTACAACACCGCTGGTCGCCCCTCAGCGTTCACCCGAGCAATCGCGCTCCGCGTAACACTGTATGGCATTAAACGAAAATATCCTCCGCCGCCGACGGGGTACAGCCGATCGCCCCAATGTGCCACGGTCAAAGGCAGTTCGATAATTTCCGCTCCCGACGAGGTCTTGACTCGATGGACACCCTGCGGAGCACCGTCGATACCGTATCGCCGGGTGCGAACCGGAAAAATGCTCGAATCGTACCTGAAGCCGCTTTCAGCGAGGATGTCGAGCGCCCACTTCGACTCGTCTGTGATGGAAAACTCTGCGGCTCGATATCCGGCGATCGGTGTTCCCAGGATGTTCTCGAGCAGCGCCTTTGCGTCGCGTGTTTCGATTGCGAACTCGGCCGGTGTCTGACGATAGACGAGCCGATGACTCCAACCGTGACTGCCAATCTCATGACCGGCCGCCGCGATATCGCGGACGAGCCCAGGATACGCGCGCGCGACAAGAGCGAGAATAAAGAACGTGGCCTTCAAATCCCTCGACGCGAGCATCTCCAGAATGTCATAGGTCTGGCGAAGCACGTGCGAAGAACAGGCTGGCAGCCGCCCTCCTATCTTCCACTCGACGAGCTGATGCCAGTCCTCGATGTCGAACGTCAACGCGTTCGGAGGTCGCTCAAGCGGCACGATTAACCATCAGCGATCGGGTTTACGAGCCGCGGCAAGCAGGAGGTCCCCGAGCCCCAGACGGTTAAGAAACACGTCGGCCGTTCGATACACGATCCGAGCCGGCGCGAACATTCGGCTCGTCTTGAACGTGACCGATAATTCGGTTTCATGAAGCATGTCATTGATGTTGATGCGTGTTCCCCACCAGTCCATCCATACGACATACGGATTGAAGCTGCGCGTCTCGGTGCGGAGCGTTTCGAATCCGACGCGCGCAAGGAGCAGCTTTAGCGTCTGCGCCGAAAAGTAATTCAGGTGGGCCAGCCCGATATATCGGTACTTCGGCCCGAGCAGGCGCGTTGACAGGCTCCGATAGTTCGGGACGCTGACGGCCAGCACGCCGCCTGGCTTCAGAATGCGAAAGGCTTCCTCCACGAACCGCGACGGCGATGGCAAGTGCTCCAGCGTGGCCCACATCGTGACCACGTCGAAGCTGCCGGCGTCGAACACTTCACGGGAGAAATCGCCGTGCACGGCGTTGAGTCCCATCTCCTGTGCGAAGTGAACCGACGGCTCGGCGATGTCGATGCCGGTAACGTCCGCGTAGCCGTCTTGTCGCGCGGCGACGAGAAACGAACCGGTGGCGCAGCCAACATCCAGCAGGCGTCCCTTCGCGTGGGCTTTTGTCAACACGGCCAGTTCACGGCTGTAGCGATTCGGGAAAAAGTCGATGACGCGCTTTCGTTTCTGCAGGAAATAGTCGAAGCTCAATTGATTGTAGTTAATCTCGAGGCATCCGACTTCAGGAATCGGATTGATGTAAACGGTTCCACACTTGAGACATCGTACATAGCTGTAATCGGCCTTCGTGAAACGCAACACGTACTCGCCGTTCAGGCAGGCAGGGCACGACCGGTGTATCTTCCGCCCGTCCGGCCACGATAGGTTTTGAAACATAGTCTAGCTACTCTCCGATCGAGAAATTGCCGTACAACTCCCTGAATTGCAGTGAGAGGTGAGCGCGTTCGGACGTCCGTCAGCGTCGGGCATATTCATTCAGGACGTTGGCCATACGGGCTGCGGCCGCCTGTCGGTGATACTGAACGAGTGCTGCCGGGTCCGTGGGGTCGGGAAGCGTCCCCGTCGTTGTGTACTCGCGCAGCCAGCCTTCAAGCACCGCCCGAGCCTGAGGCTCGGTGCCTACCACGACACCCGCACCGGTGCGACGCAGCAAATCGCCGGCGACGCTCGACGGCGGTCCGATACTCAGAATCGGCCGGCGCGCCCCTAGATACTCGTAGAGTTTCGCGGAATACCAGCCGCTCTCGCGTCCGTCGAGCCAATCGAAAAATAACAAGGCTGTCGCCGCACGTTGAAGTCGGAGCGACTCGGAATACGGAACAGCCGCCTCGAGCGTCACGAGGGGAAGCACGCCGGCAACCCTGGCTGCGGCAAGCACCGGCTCCAGGTAGTGGCCCACCAGTCGAAGGTGAAAGTTGTTCGGGGTGATGATCCCCTCTCGCTGCAGCGCTGCGATGGCCCCGAGCAGCGGCGCCGCGCTCTGTTTGCCGTTGTAGAACATCCCCGTGTACGTGAGTGTGAATTTGCC
>JANMJM010000138.1:0-4714 GCA_031371345.1 Vicinamibacteria bacterium | reverse complement strand
GATCGTTCCGTACCGGGCATCGCTCCACGACGTGACGATCGCGGCTTGCGAAACGACGATGGCACCGGCGCCCACCGCCCACCACCATTGAGGCCAGGTGAAGAGGGCGATCGCGGTCACGACGAGCAGTGCCGCAGCCAGAAGCCAAAGGATGCCCACGACGCCGAACGCCTTCGCGGTACCCATCAGATGAATGAGACCGTGGACAACGAGAAAAACGGCGAAGAGGATTTTCACGAATGATATTTGCGACAAATGTGTCTAGTGGTCGACGAACTCCGTCGCGAACGCGATGAAGGCGTCGACGTCGGCGAGGTTACTGGCAAGTCCGACGGACACGCGAACCGCACCGGTACTCTTGCCGTCGATGCAGAGACGAAAATCGTCAATCGTCAAGTGCGTCTCATGTTCCGGTTGATGAAAACACGAAGAGAGCTCGGTGCCGGTGATACCGAGCGCGATCTCTCCACCGCCTGGATTACAGAAGCATCCGGTGCGGAGCGAGATATTGGCGGCGTTCGCGCGCTGTTCCACCACGCGGTGATCAATGTGTCGGCCATCGGCGCCGTAAAAATTGAACGTGACGGTGCCGCCACGCCTGTCGTCCGACCGCGGGCCGTAAATGCGCGCCAGCGGCGAACCGTTGGAATGTTGTAGGGCCACAAGTCGATCAATGAGCCAGCCCGCCAGGCAGCGCACGCGTTCGTGAATGATATCGAGGCCGATGGCACTGATGTATTCGAGCCCCATCTCCACTGCTGGCAGCGCGAGGTAGTTTGGCGTGCCTTCCTCAAAGGCGGTTTCACCTTCAGCAAGGTAGTATTTGTCGCCCTGCACCGAGGCGACGGTGATGGTGCCTCCTGAAAACCACGGCCGCCGCAATTTTGCCAGCGCGGCTTTGCGCGCCATCAGGCAACCCACGCCGGTCGGGTACCCGAAAATCTTGTAGAACGATTGCACGACGAAATCGGGCTGCCAGCGGCTCAGATCGAGTCGATTCGTCGGCGTGAAAGACGCCGCATCCAATAAAACGTCCCAACCCTTGCGGTGCGCGATCTCAATCCAGTCCAGCGGATGCTGAACCCCCGAGAAATTCGACTGGGCAGGGTAGGCGAACAGGTTTGCGCGTCCCGGCCGCGCCCGTTCGAGATGGCGCATCAACTCGTCGTCGTCCACACGCATCTCCGGCAGAACGACAGGCACGTAGGTCGTCGTCGAGCGCTTCGCCCGCGCGAATTCGCGAATGCCATTCACGGAATTGTGGTTGTCGAAGGTCAGCAAATACTCGCCTTCGGGCTCGAACGGATACGATTCGCCGACCAGTTTCAGCGCCTGGGTGGCATTGGCGGTGAAAATCACGACCCAGTCGTCAGCGGACGCGTTGAAAAATGCCAGCACTGCGCGACGCGTGCGCTCCACCAACTCCATCGTCAGCGACGAGGCCGGGTTCGTCGAGTGCGGATTGCCGAGGACGTGTCCTCGCAACAGATCGACGTGACGAGCAATGAGTGACTGCGGCGGCACATTTGCCGCCGTGTAGTCGAGATAGACGTGGCGCTGCGCGTTGAGCAGCGGATACTCGCGCGCGCGCACTTCGTCGAGCGCTCGTGTGCGTGCGTAGGAAGGGTAGCTGGCCGAGAAGTCCATCATCTATGAGCTTAATTGAATATCGACTGTACTCAATTGCACATCGCTGGTTCACCGGAATGAGCCATCGTTGATGTGAGAAAATCATTTTGAAGAATGACGCGCCCCGCTAACACCGCGGTCATCGCGGCGCTTTCCATCTTCGCCATCCTTTTACATCTAGTACTCCGCTTCGGCTTCCACACCACTCCGGGCACGTACCAGATTCCCTTGCTGGCCACGCTCGCTCTCGGCGGGCTGCCGCTTCTCTACGATTTGCTTCGGAAGCTCCTGAAGCGAGAATTTGGTTCCGATCTGCTGGGCGGTATTTCCATTATTACGTCCATCCTGTTGGGCGAGTACCTGGCTGGGTCGGTCATCGTCTTAATGCTCGCCGGAGGTGAAGCGCTCGAGAGTTACGCGTTGCGCAGCGCCTCGTCGGTGCTGGCGGCGCTGGCCAAGCGGATGCCGTCGATTGCCCACCGGAAACGCGCGGCGGAGATGCTGGATGTGCCGCTGGCTGAGATTGCGGTGGGCGATACCCTCGTGATTTACCCGCATGAGATTTGTCCGGCGGATGGCGTGGTCGTCGAGGGCCACGGGGTGATGGACGAATCCTATCTCACGGGCGAGCCGTTCCAGATGACGAAGACCATCGGCTCGTCCGTCATCTCTGGGGCGATCAACGGCGAGTCGGCGTTGACCATTCGCACGACCCAGCGCGCGGCCGATTCGCGCTACGCGAAGATCATGAACGTCATGTGCGAATCCGAGGCCACACGGCCGCAGTTGCGGCGGCTTGGTGATCAACTGGGAGCCATCTACACTCCGGTGGCCCTGACCGTGGCGCTGTTGGCCTGGGTGATCAGCGGTGAATCGATTCGGTTCCTTGCAGTGCTGGTCATTGCGACGCCTTGCCCTTTGCTTCTCGCTATCCCCATCGCCATCATCGGTTCGATTTCGCTCTGCGCCCGACGGGCGATTATCGTCAAGAGTCCCGTCGTGCTCGAGCAAATCGCCGGATGTCGGACGGCGATTTTCGACAAGACCGGGACGCTCACGTATGGCGAGCCGACGCTCACCGATCAGCTCATCGCGCCTGGTTTTGTTCAGCGGGAGGTGCTGACGCTCGTCGCGAGTCTGGAGCGTTATTCCAAACATCCGCTGGCCCGAGCCATCCTCGCGGCGGCGAAGGACGGTGCGCTTCTACTCCCGGAGGCCACGGAGGTGAGCGAAGAGCCCGGCCAGGGCCTGCGCGGAACCGTGTCGGGCCATCGATTGCAGATCACGAGCCGCGGCAAGCTCGCGGCGCAAGCGGTCGCTGGCGCCGATCAGATTCCGGCAGTCGGCGGCGGACTCGAGTGCGTCGTGGCCATCGACGAGCATTACGCGGCGGCGTTGCGGTTTCGTGATGCACCGCGCGCGGAGAGCCGCTCTTTTGTGAGCCACTTGGGACCGAAGCATCAATTCGCGCGAGTGATGATCGTGTCGGGGGACCGCGAGTCGGAAGTGCGCTACCTCGCCGAGCAGGTGGGCATCACCGAAATCTACGCCGAGAAAAGTCCTGAAGATAAACTCGCCATCGTCGGGAAGGAAACAGCTGCCGCCAAGACACTATACGTGGGCGATGGGATCAACGACGCTCCCGCCATGATGGCCGCCACAGTCGGCATGGCGATCGGACAGAACAGCGACGTGACTGCGGAAGCGGCGGGCGTCGTGGTCATGGATAACTCGCTCAAGAAGGTGGACGAGTTCATGCACATCAGCCGACGCATGCGATTCATCGCCCTGCAGAGCGCGGTGGGTGGCATGGCGCTGAGCGTTATCGGTATGGTCTTCGCAGCCACCGGTCATTTAAGTCCCGTGAGCGGCGCCATCACCCAGGAAGTCATCGACGTGCTGGCCGTGCTGAACGCGTTGCGGGCCGGCTTTCCTCCCAAAGTGATTCATGACCTGTTCTAATGGGAACAGGCGGCGCCCGTAGCATCGCATACAGTAAAAGCCTTGATGGATCTGACAACGCGATACCTAGGACTCGCCCTCGCCCATCCCTTCATGTCGGGTGCGTCGCCACTGACCAGCGACCTGGATATGGTGCTGCGACTCGAGGATGCCGGCGCCGCCGCGATCGTCTTGCCATCCCTTTTCGAAGAGGACATCGTCGCGCACGATCTCGCGCGTGATCGGTATTTGGAGCATCTGCACCGTGTCAAACAGCGAGTGCATGTGCCGACCATCGCCTCGCTGAACGGCACGGCGCCGGAGGGCTGGCTCCAGTACGCACGCTTCATTGAAGACTCTGGCGCCGACGCCATAGAGCTCAACTTCTACCACGTGCCGACCGATCCGACCGAGGCTGCGGCCGCTGTCGAACGAAGGGTGATCGATATCGTTGCCGTGTTGAAGGAGTCCATCACGATTCCACTCGCGGTGAAGCTGTCTTCAAGCTACTCATCACTTCCTCACCTCGCTGCGCAGCTCGATTGCATCGGCGCCGACGGCTTGGTGCTGTTCAACCGCTTCTATGAGCCGGACTTCGATCCGGGACTGCGCGAACCGGTCTTACACCTCACGTTGTCGGATTCCTCCGAGCTCCCCCTTCGCTTGCGGTGGTTGGCGATTCTGTCGAGCACCGTGAAGGCATCGTTGGCCGTCACCGGCGGCGTCCACGAGCCGCTCGATGCCGTCAAGGCGGTGATGGCGGGCGCCGACGGCGTGCAGCTCGTGTCCGCGCTCATCAAGCACGGTCCCTCGCGCCTCACGCTTATTCGCCGCGAGTTTGAGCGGTGGGCTGAGGCGCACGGCTACGAGTCGCTGGGCGACATGCGCGGTTGCATGAACATCGCGCGGTGCCAAACACCCGAACAATTCGGGCGAGGCAACTACGTCCAAGCGCTCCAGTCTCGCGCAACGGACCTAAGCCCGCATGGTGGAGGCCCGGTCGGCACGGCGAAATAGCAGCATCAACAACAGGCACACCGTTGGTAGAACGCCTGCATAGCGCCGCTGCCGAACCGCAGCACCGCCGGCCAGTCGGTCACCGGGATCGACGCGGACCTGTCAGTCGCCTCTGCCGCGCTTCGAC